>NZ_JASATF010000072.1:0-203 GCF_038440175.1 Cupriavidus sp. OTU4054 | reverse complement strand
GACCAAAGGTCTTTCGGTGCGCCGTCATCAAGCGCCCACACTTATCGGTTGTTTGTTTGTTAAAGAACTTGCGCAACCGGCTTTGCCGCCTGCGTTTTTTGCTGCCTTGTCGCTGCGTATTTCGTTGCAGCGAAGAAGCGAGAGTATGTAGTGTTTCTTGCTTCGCGTCAACTAGTTCGTCGATTTATTTTTTCAACCGACTC
>NZ_JASATF010000071.1:0-203 GCF_038440175.1 Cupriavidus sp. OTU4054 | reverse complement strand
GACCAAAGATCTTTCGGTGCGCCGTCATCAAGCGCCCACACTTATCGGTTGTTTGTTTGTTAAAGAACTTGCGCAACCGGCTTTGCCGTCTGCGTTTTTTGCTGCCTTGTCGCTGCGTATTTCGTTGCAGCGAAGAAGCGAGAGTATGTAGCGTTTCTTGCTTCGCGTCAACTAGTTCGTCGATTTATTTTTTCAACCGACTC
>NZ_JASATF010000070.1:0-209 GCF_038440175.1 Cupriavidus sp. OTU4054 | reverse complement strand
ACGTAGAAGCGGTCCGCGAGCGGCGCGGCGAAGCGGAAGTTCTGCTCCACCATCACCACCGTGTAGCCCTTCTTCTTGAGCGTGAGGATCATGCGCGCGAGCGCCTGCACGATGACGGGCGCCAGCCCTTCCGAGATCTCGTCGAGCAGCAGCAGGTTCGCGCCCGTGCGCAGGATGCGGCCGACGGCCAGCATCTGCTGCTCGCCGCC
>NZ_JASATF010000069.1:0-218 GCF_038440175.1 Cupriavidus sp. OTU4054 | reverse complement strand
GCCACGGACACGAAGTTCAGGCCGTCGGTCAGTTCGGGCACGTCGAACGAGAAGCGCGCCGCGCCCGAGTTCACGTCGGTACCGACCAGGCCCAGCAGCAGACCCAGCACGATCATCGCGATGGCCTTGACGAGCGAGCCGGACGCCAGCACCACGGCACCGATCAGGCCCAGCACCATCAGCGAGAAGTATTCGGCGGGACCGAACTTGAACGCCAG
>NZ_JASATF010000068.1:0-254 GCF_038440175.1 Cupriavidus sp. OTU4054 | reverse complement strand
TTCATCCTGATCATCCTGAACCTGCCGATGATCGGTATCTGGGTGAAGCTGCTGAAGGTGCCGTATCGCTTCCTGTTCCCGGCCATCCTGACGTTCTGCTGCATCGGCGTGTACTCGGTCCAGAACACCACGTTCGACGTGTTCCAGACCGCGGCCTTCGGCCTGATCGGCTACCTGTTCATCAAGCTGAAGTGCGAACCGGCCCCGCTGCTGCTCGGCTTCGTGCTGGGACCGATGATGGAAGAGAACTTCCG
>NZ_JASATF010000067.1:0-304 GCF_038440175.1 Cupriavidus sp. OTU4054 | reverse complement strand
AATGGGTGTGTTCGGCTTCGCGGAAATCATCGCGAACCTCGAGCAGAAGGAAGCCCGCGAGACGTTCACGAACAAGGTGACGAACCTGTTCCCGACGAAGGAAGACTTCAAGCGCATGATCCCGGCCGTGCTGCGCGGCACGGTGCTCGGCTCGGCGCTCGGTATCCTGCCGGGTGGCGGTGCTTCGCTGGCGTCGTTCGCGGCGTACTCGCTCGAGAAGAAGACCTCGAAGCATGCCCACGAATTCGGCAAGGGCGCGATCGAAGGCGTGGCGGGTCCGGAGTCGGCCAACAACGCCGCGGCG
>NZ_JASATF010000066.1:0-304 GCF_038440175.1 Cupriavidus sp. OTU4054 | reverse complement strand
GATGGGTGTGTTCGGCTTCGCGGAAATCATCGCGAACCTCGAGCAGAAGGAGGATCGAGAGACCTTCACGGATCACGTGACCAATCTTTTCCCGACAAAGGAAGACTTCAGGCGCATGATCCCAGCCATTCTACGTGGCACGCTGCTCGGTTCGGCATTGGGCATTCTTCCGGGGGGAGGCGCTGCACTGGCTTCGTTCGCGGCCTACTCGCTCGAGAAGAAGACCTCGAAGTACGCGCATGAATTCGGCAAGGGCGCGATCGAAGGCGTGGCGGGTCCGGAGTCGGCCAACAACGCCGCGGCA
>NZ_JASATF010000065.1:0-330 GCF_038440175.1 Cupriavidus sp. OTU4054 | reverse complement strand
GCCTGACCCGGCGTGATGTGGTTGGCTTTTGCGTACTCGGCCGCGTTGTTGTAATGCAGGACCCCTTGCTTATCCCACGCTCGCTCCACTCATGCCACGCTAGCGAGGCTTACACTGCTGCCCATCTCCATAATTCTCGAGTAGCGCCTTTCTCCACTCCGGCACCAGATGATCAAACGGGAACAGTGCAGAAGCGCCTCCCTCTACTAATTCTTTGATGGGCTTAGCCCACAGCTGACCGAGTGGACCATGGAACCGTTCGTAATCGGCATCGTCGCGCAATGCGATTACTGCTACATCGTTGCTTTTCTCACAGTAAATGCACCATGC
>NZ_JASATF010000064.1:0-467 GCF_038440175.1 Cupriavidus sp. OTU4054 | reverse complement strand
GGTATTATCCAACGCGATTTCTTTCCGGACAAAAGTGCTTTACAACCCGAAGGCCTTCTTCACACACGCGGCATTGCTGGATCAGGGTTGCCCCCATTGTCCAAAATTCCCCACTGCTGCCTCCCGTAGGAGTCTGGGCCGTGTCTCAGTCCCAGTGTGGCTGATCGTCCTCTCAGACCAGCTACTGATCGTCGCCTTGGTGGGCCTTTACCCCACCAACTAGCTAATCAGACATCGGCCGCTCCTATTGCGCGAGGCCTTACGGTCCCCCGCTTTCACCCTCAGGTCGTATGCGGTATTAGCTAATCTTTCGACTAGTTATCCCCCACAACAGGGCACGTTCCGATGTATTACTCACCCGTTCGCCACTCGCCGCCAGACCGAAGTCCGCGCTGCCGTTCGACTTGCATGTGTAAGGCATGCCGCCAGCGTTCAATCTGAGCCAGGATCAAACTCTTCAGTTCAAT
>NZ_JASATF010000063.1:0-1924 GCF_038440175.1 Cupriavidus sp. OTU4054 | reverse complement strand
GATGGAACACGGCACCATCGTCGAGCGCTTCGCGGCCGACGAGCTGCAGGCCAAGATGCCGGTGCTCAACGAACTGCTTGGGGTCTGATCGCGCGCGGCATACATGCCGGCGGATCGAACGATTGCTGTAGGCAGGAACGGGTGGCTTCTCGCCGCCGAAACTCAGGAGACAAAACATGAAGATGACTCGGCTGGCGGTCGCGGTTGCGGCGACTGTATTGGGTGCCGTCTCGACGGCTGCTACGGCGCAGGTGTCGAACGACACCGTGAAGATCGGCTTCATCACCGATCTGTCGGGCCTGTACGCCGACATCGACGGACAGGGCGGTCTCGAGGCCATCAAGATGGCCATCGAGGACCATGGCGGCAAGGTGCTGGGCAAGCCGATCGAGCTGCTCTCCGCCGACCACCAGAACAAGGCCGACATCGCCGCCTCCAAGGCGCGCGAATGGATGGACCAGCAGGGCCTGGACCTGCTGGTGGGCGGCACGAACTCCGGTACCGCGCTCGCGATGAACAAGGTCGCTTCCGAGAAGAAGCGCGTGTACATCAACATCGGCGCCGGCACCGCGCGCCTGACCAACGAGGAGTGCTCGCCGTACACGGTGCACTACGCGTATGACACGGTGGCGCTCGCCAAGGGCACCGGCAGCGCGGTGGTCAAGCAGGGCGGCAAGTCGTGGTTCTTCCTGACCGCCGACTACGCGTTCGGCCACTCGCTCGAATCGGACACGGCGGCGGTCGTGAAGGCGAACGGCGGTACGGTGGCCGGCTCCGTGCGCCACCCGCTGTCGGCGTCGGACTTCTCGTCGTTCCTGCTGCAGGCGCAGGCGTCGAAGGCGCAGATCCTGGGTCTCGCGAACGCGGGCGGCGACACGATCAACTCGATCAAGGCGGCGAAGGAATTCGGCATCACCAAGACGATGAAGATCGCGGGCCTGCTGATGTTCATCAACGACGTGCACAGCCTGGGCCTCAAGAACACCGAAGGCCTGCTGATGACGGACAGCTGGTACTGGGACACCAACGACGAGACGCGCAAGTTCGCCAACCGCTATTTCGGCAAGATGAAGAAGATGCCGAGCTCGCTGCAGGCCGCGGACTACTCGTCGGTGTCGAATTACCTGAAGGCCGTCGAGGCCGCCAAGACGGACGATCCGGACAAGGTGATGGCCGAGCTGAAGAAGATGAAGCTCGACGACTTCTACGGCAAGGGCCAGATTCGCCAGGACGGCCGCTACGTCCACGATATGTACCTGATGCAGGTGAAGGCACCGGCCGACTCGAAGAAGCCGTGGGATTACCTGAAGGTCGTGGCGACGATCCCGGGCGACCAGGCCTTCACGACGGTGGCCGACTCGAAGTGCGCGGCGCTGAAGAAGTAATCACGCGTAGCTGATGTTGCTGGGGGAGGGGAGACCCTCCCCCGTCCCGATTCCACTTAGCGTTGCCATGGATATTTTCGGTATTCCTCTTCCCGCCATGTTGTCCCAGCTGCTGCTGGGCCTCGTCAATGGCGCGTTCTACGCGATGCTGAGTCTGGGGCTGGCCGTGATCTTCGGCCTGCTCAACGTGATCAATTTCGCGCACGGTGCGCTGTTCATGCTCGGCGCCGTGCTCGCGTGGGCCGGCATGGAGTATGCGGGCCTCAACTACTGGGTGATGCTCGCACTCTCGCCGCTCGTTGTCGGCGCGCTCGGCGTGATCATCGAGAAGACCATGCTGCGGTGGATCTACAAGCTCGATCACATCTACGGCCTGCTGCTGACGCTCGGCATCACGCTCGTGATCGAGGGCGTGCTCCGCTCCATCTACGGCGTGTCCGGCCTGCCGTACTCGCCGCCAGAAGCGCTGCAGGGCGCGACCGACCTCGGCTTCATGATCCTGCCGAACTATCGCGGCTGGGTCGTGGTGGCCTCGCTCA
>NZ_JASATF010000062.1:0-4732 GCF_038440175.1 Cupriavidus sp. OTU4054 | reverse complement strand
GCCGGCGTCGGAGACGCAGACATATCGGTCTACCCTATAGAGCCAGCCGTTACCCGGCCCACCTGAACGTAGCGCCTCGTTATATTCATCGATGGTTGTGATTCGGTCTATGTAGATTGCTGCGACGCTCCCGAATTCCAAGACGGGTGTTATGTCACGATTAACGATGCAAGAAACTGTCCCATCTTCTAAGCACATGAGTTCCGTAACAGCATCGATAAAGTGCTTGCCGAAGATACGATCTGATTCACCATGGTCAACAACGACAGTGACGAGGCCGCCAGCAGCCACCTCGCGCAAGGCAACCCCATCTACGTCTCGACCCCGGACACCCCTAGCGGCCGCGTCGAGAAGCGCTTCCCCGACGGTCGGCGACAGATCGTGCGATTCGACCTGAACGGCGAGCACGTCATCGTCGATGACGTGCAAACGGTATCCGGACAGTCACAGGACCCGTAGAGCAACGCCGACATACGCGAAGAACCCGGCTTCAGCCGGGCTCTGCAAATCTATCTCGGGTCTTCACTCTTGGCTGCGTGGACAGCCTTTAGCCAATCGTCCCATTGAGCGGGATCGTTTGTACTGCCGTCTGCCTAAATCGTCTACGCCATCCCGCTCAGCATTACTGCGATGTCGTCGCTTCGGCAACCATCCCTCTCGTAGTACTGATCCAAAAAGATAAACATCGCACGATAGGCTTCATTCACTGTCAACCTTAAGACTACACCTGGGAACTGTGGATACCCGTTGGCAACATCACCGGCGGGTCCAGCGAGACGTTCGCGATCCACGAGGCTGCCCTTGAAGCCGGCCGCGCCTACCGCGAAGCCGAGTTGCGGCAGCTATAGAAACTGTGAACCCGACCAAGGCCGGGTTCACTCTGCAAAGTCGGCCTACCCTGGCCCTTACCTACGGAGTACTCAACTTCTTGAGTCCTTTAGATATTTCGCCGAGGCGGCGTAATCGGAGCCATGGGTCTGCAACAAGCTCCCGCGGATCAACATCAAGTAGATGAGCATATCCATCCGCTATTCTTCCGAGAGTACCCTCCACCAGTAGCGCGAGATCCTGTTCACTCGCACGGCCATCCAAGATGTTCTGGAGCGCAGAATAGAATGCTGCATTGTATGCAGAGAGGTTAGCGAGCCCCTTTCGATCCCAATTTGATGCCAGCCATTCCAGTTCCTTCCTTAACTCAGGACTTGCCGTCATAGTTCTCCTCAACTCAAGATTGGGCCGATCGTCACTGCTACTAGTTGTCCACCAATTCGCAAACAGCTCCTAGCTCCGATGCCCTGTCCACAAATGAGCTTGTGCAATCTGGTGAAACGGCAACCACGACGGCATCCCCGCTAAGGATTGAATCAACATACTGCTTCGCCTCCGACAGGGACAGCCCGCAGTTCTCTCTAAGCAGAGAGCCAAGTTTGACTTTATTGAATCCAAACTTCCAGCCTGTTATCCGAATCGACGTCATTAATTCACCTTGCTTTTAACGCCGCGCGAAATTTCCCGCGGATTCGTACCGGTCGCCCTCGTTCCATTATTGATGACGACTTCAAGATCAGCGGGAAACCGACATGCTGCTTTAGCTATACTTCCATCCAACGCGACGCTCTTGAAATCCCCGCAGATCTCCGGCGCCCCACCGCTCGTATCGAGTGCAAGAACAAGGCAAGCATCCATATCCGTAAGCGTTGCCGTGCGCGCCTCGCCATCGTTCAAGCTCGAAACAAACGTCTCCCAGCACGAATATTCGAACCACATACTTCCACGATACTCCAGGCTGTGCCTGAACTGCTGCACGCGAACGACAACGTCCATTTTCATAGACGGAACATGCTCGTCTGTCGCAATGACGTCGAGCTCCAGCTGAAATGGCTTGTCGATCGTGACTTGCATAGCATCAAAGCCAACCGATGTTGCTCGTACTCGATCATTTCAATTTCATCCATTGCTTGCCCAGGACGCGGGCAATACGGTGTGATATCGCCCCGATGGGCGGCTAGGAAGGGGCCGACGGAACATGCCGGCATAAGGGAGGCGTCCCCAGTCCAGCGACTGGTGGCCAGTCTTCGGCGTCCGGCTCGGCCAGTACGTCGGCCGGCGTCGGCTCCGGCTCTTACTCGGGGAGCTGTGCGGCCGGGCGAGCGCCAGCCGCACCGGGTGCGTCGCCACGTGGATGTCCTGTAGTCGGGCATCACTGGCGCAAAGCGAACGCCAAGTCTACTGCCGTCTCATGGGTAGCTCAAACGAGAAACGCGAGCCCTCAGTCGTTTTCCCGCTGATTTTGGACGATGTCACCATATAGCTTTCAACGACACCTTCGGTACCAAACTTCCAAAGCTCCGTGCCATCTTGAGCAATGCCAACAAAGCCCATCTCATCGCGAACAATTAGCGAATCACCGATCTCGATGAATTCGTGAAACACCAAAGGCATGCGGAAGGAGAAGCACTTGATACCAATCGTCAAGTCATAGCAGACCAAATATTCATTGATACCCACAAGCATACGCTGACCATCGAGCACGGCCTGCGGCACCAGACCTAAGTTCGCGTAACCAACGTTCAGATGCGAGCCTTCCAGCGTTTGAAAATATCCCCACGTATTCGCATCGCAGGTCAACAGCGTTCCCAGTACCTTTCCCCCAGAAGCGCGCGCCTCCATGTCGCTGCGGGAGTCGCAAGGTACCCACTTCAGCATGTCAAATCCGGTCATAGTCACTTGGCGATAATGGTAAGTACCTTCCCGTTCAACTCAACAAACTGAACCTTTGAGCCTGTACCAGTTAGGCCTGGCAAATAGAACTCCCGCAGGTTGCTACCCGGCACCGTTCCCGGGCCAACAATGGATGACGGGTCATTGTAGGCTTGGTTAAGCAACTGCGTCACTGTTGCACGGTTTGCAGGAGTATCGGCAATTCCGATTCTGCTTGCATTCCCTGCTGCTCTAGCTGCGTTGTACACGTTCGACGAATCGATGTTGTTGTTGAACAGGAAGTCCAACTTGCGCCCGTTGTCACCGAACGTAAGCTCGCTCGCCACGTTTGTGGCCCCACCCAACGCCACCGCGGTGCGGCTGCCGGACATCGTCGGCAAAGCATTGCTTTGGCCTCCACCACCAGGCAACGACCCGACCCCACCGCCGCTAAAACCCATAGAACTGATCAGCGCGTTATAGGTCAGTCCCAAGTCCCCAACAGGCAGCACACCTGCCTGAGCACCCGCGATGTATGCGTTGAGCGCCGCATTATGTAGCCAATTCCGCTCCTGCACCGTCAGGTTAGGGTCCTGTGCCGCTACGTTCAGATCCTGGATTGTTTGCCGGATGTCGGCCGCATTCAAGACGCTCGTCGGCTGGCTCTCGAAGCTGTATGCGCGAGTCAGGAGCGTGCGCGTCTTCGTGCTCATCGCATTGTTCAGCGCCTCGTTCTGCGCCGCCGCAGCCGCCGCATTGGCGTTCTGACCAAGAGCCGCAGCCAGCCCACCACCCGCCAGCATCGCAATCGCCACCGTCGCGGCGTTGTACACCGGGTTGTTGTAGCTCGTCGTGGTCGTTACCGTACCGTCCCCGTTGTCAACGGTGGTCACGGTCTGGCTGCCGCCGTACAGCCCGTCCCGCACCAGCGGCGCTACAACAGCACTGGCCGCCCCACCAATGGCACCGCTCTCGCAATCCCCACCCATCGCACTCTGCGCCGCGCACCCCAGCGCCGCATGGCTGGCGATGTTCTGCAAGCTCAGCGGGTCGGTGTGGCTGCCGATATCGTTTGCACCGAGCGCAGCCGCCTGCCCGACCAGGTTATTGATGAGCGCCTGTCCGAAGCTGCCCCCATTGAACGCCGTGTTGACCCCGGCGTTGATCAGCCCTGTGCCGACCATGCCGACCGCCTGCTGGTAGACGGTGCCGGTGGCACCATCCTTTGCCGCCTGCAGCGCACCCCCGGCGGTATTGCTGCCAGCCAGGTTCGCGAGGGTGTTGGTGTCTTTGAGCGACTGACCCCATTCGCTCACGCCAAAGCTGCTGCCATCGAACGTGATGCCATTGGTCAGGCCCGCTGTCACCGCCCCGATCAACCCCGCCTGCGCAATCTTCCCGAAGTTGAGACCCTGGCCAGAAACGATTTGGCTAGCCATGCTGCCGGCCATGCTGGACAAGGCGGCGACCATCATCGCCTGACCCAGCGTCATGCTCGACAGCGCCACTCCCATTGCCGCAGCGGCGGCGCCCGCCGTCACGATGGAGGCAGCAACGGCCGCGACCATCGCGACAATCTGTCCCAGCGGTCCGAAGCCCTTCTTCTCCTTGATGAACTGCGTATGAATGTCGTCGGCCACCGTGCCTTCGACGTAATTCAACCCAAGGCTCTCTTTGAGCTGCGCGACCAGCGCCGCGCTGGCGTCCGCATCGACCGATCCATCAGCGCGCGTAATCCGGAACGCATCGTTGATCGCGCGGATGCTGTCGGCCTCGATGTCCATCTGCATCGCCGACAGAAAGCCGCCCGGCTGCACCACCGTGCCCGTGACGACATTCCAGCCACCCTGCGCCTTGTATGCGTTGGTGCCGATGGACACCACGTTCGGGCTCAGGTCGATGCTCTCCGCCCTGACCGTCAGCGTGTCGCTCGCGACGATCTGGCCGGAATTGCGCAGTTGACCGTCTACGGCGATCCTGATGCTGTCGCCGCTGATCGTGCCGCCGGTCGGCAGCGACAGTGCCTGCGCGT
>NZ_JASATF010000061.1:0-4790 GCF_038440175.1 Cupriavidus sp. OTU4054 | reverse complement strand
TCCGCACTATCATCGGCGCGGAGTTGTTTCACGGTCCTGTTCGGGATGGGAAGGGGTGGTTCCAACTCGCTATGGTCACCAGGCATAAGGGGTTGTCACGCTGACCGGGGTCAGCGGGACGAATCTGGGTGTAGTAAAGGGGGTTGTGTCGTATATGGCCGGCACATTAGCGGAACGCTATCACCAGGCAAGACACACTGGTTATAGGATCAAGCCTTACGGGCAATTAGTACTGGTTAGCTTAACGCATTACTGCGCTTCCACACCCAGCCTATCAACGTCCTGGTCTCGAACGACCCTTCAAGGAGGTCAAGCCTCCAGGGAATCCTCATCTTCAGGCGAGTTTCCCGCTTAGATGCTTTCAGCGGTTATCTCTTCCGTACATAGCTACCCTGCGATGCCTCTGGCGAGACAACAGGTACACCAGCGGTACGTCCACTCCGGTCCTCTCGTACTAGGAGCAGCCCCCGTCAAGATTCCAACGCCCACGGCAGATAGGGACCAAACTGTCTCACGACGTTTTAAACCCAGCTCACGTACCTCTTTAAATGGCGAACAGCCATACCCTTGGGACCGGCTACAGCCCCAGGATGAGATGAGCCGACATCGAGGTGCCAAACACCGCCGTCGATATGAACTCTTGGGCGGTATCAGCCTGTTATCCCCAGAGTACCTTTTATCCGTTGAGCGATGGCCCTTCCATTCAGAACCACCGGATCACTATGTCCTGCTTTCGCACCTGCTCGACTTGTCGGTCTCGCAGTTAAGCACGCTTTTGCCATTGCACTTTAGGTACGATGTCCGACCGTACCAAGCGTACCTTCGAACTCCTCCGTTACACTTTGGGAGGAGACCGCCCCAGTCAAACTGCCTACCATGCACTGTCCCCGACCCGGATTCACGGGCCAAGGTTAGAACCTCAAACAAACCAGGGTGGTATTTCAAGGACGGCTCCACGTGAACTAGCGTCCACGCTTCAAAGCCTCCCACCTATCCTACACAGATCGGTTCAAAGTCCAATGCAAAGCTACAGTAAAGGTTCATGGGGTCTTTCCGTCTAGCCGCGGGGAGATTGCATCATCACAAACACTTCAACTTCGCTGAGTCTCGGGAGGAGACAGTGTGGCCATCGTTACGCCATTCGTGCAGGTCGGAACTTACCCGACAAGGAATTTCGCTACCTTAGGACCGTTATAGTTACGGCCGCCGTTTACCGGGACTTCAATCAAGAGCTTGCACCCCATCATTTAATCTTCCGGCACCGGGCAGGCGTCACACCCTATACGTCCACTTTCGTGTTTGCAGAGTGCTGTGTTTTTATTAAACAGTCGCAGCCACCATTTTATTGCAACCCCTTCACCCTTCTGGCGCAGGCCAGTCAAGCTACCAGGGCGTACCTTATCCCGAAGTTACGGTACCAATTTGCCGAGTTCCTTCTCCCGAGTTCTCTCAAGCGCCTTAGAATACTCATCTCGCCCACCTGTGTCGGTTTGCGGTACGGTCTCGTATGACTGAAGCTTAGAGGCTTTTCTTGGAACCACTTCCGATTGCTTCGCAGCATAAAGCCGCTCGCCCCACACTCTTGAATCCTGCGCCCGGATTTGCCTAAGCGCCTTCTCCAATGCAGGGACCGGGACTTCCAACACCCGGACAACCTTCCGCGATCCGTCCCCCCATCGCATCATACGACGGTGCAGGAATATTAACCTGCTTCCCATCAGCTACGCATCTCTGCCTCGCCTTAGGGGCCGACTCACCCTACGCCGATGAACGTTGCGTAGGAAACCTTGGGCTTACGGCGAGGGGGCCTTTCACCCCCTTTATCGCTACTCATGTCAGCATTCGCACTTCTGATACCTCCAGCATCCTTTACAAGACACCTTCACAGGCTTACAGAACGCTCTCCTACCACGCGCTTGCGCGCGTCCGCAGCTTCGGTGACTGGCTTAGCCCCGTTACATCTTCCGCGCAGGACGACTCGATCAGTGAGCTATTACGCTTTCTTTAAAGGGTGGCTGCTTCTAAGCCAACCTCCTGACTGTTTTAGCCTTCCCACTTCGTTTCCCACTTAGCCAATCTTGGGGACCTTAGCTGGCGGTCTGGGTTGTTTCCCTCTTGACACCGGACGTTAGCACCCGATGTCTGTCTCCCGTGATTGCACTCTTCGGTATTCGGAGTTTGCTATGGCGGGGTAATCAGCAATAGACCCCCCAACCATGACAGTGCTCTACCCCCGAAGGTGAGACACGAGGCACTACCTAAATAGTTTTCGGAGAGAACCAGCTATTTCCAGATTTGTTTAGCCTTTCACCCCTATCCACAGCTCATCCCCTAATTTTTCAACATTAGTGGGTTCGGTCCTCCAGTACGTGTTACCGCACCTTCAACCTGGCCATGGATAGATCATCTGGTTTCGGGTCTACACCCAGCGACTCAACGCCCTGTTCGGACTCGCTTTCGCTACGCCTTCCCTAATCGGTTAAGCTTGCCACTGAATGTAAGTCGCTGACCCATTATACAAAAGGTACGCCGTCACCCGTTTCCAGGCTCCGACTGTTTGTATGCATGCGGTTTCAGGATCTATTTCACTCCCCTCCCGGGGTTCTTTTCGCCTTTCCCTCACGGTACTGGTTCACTATCGGTCGATCACGAGTATTTAGCCTTGGAGGATGGTCCCCCCATCTTCAGACAGGATTTCACGTGTCCCGCCCTACTTGTCGTACACCTAGTTCCACAATCGTGTTTTCGCATACAGGGCTATCACCTGCTATGGCCGGGCTTTCCATCCCGTTCTGCTAACACCACTGCTAAAGAGTACAAGGCTCTTCCCATTTCGTTCGCCACTACTTTGGGAATCTCGGTTGATTTCTGTTCCTGCAGCTACTTAGATGTTTCAGTTCGCCGCGTTCGCTTCCCTTGCCTATGTATTCAGCAAGGGATGACCCATTCGGGCCGGGTTTCCCCATTCGGACATCTCCGGATCAAAGCTTGTTTGCCAGCTCCCCGAAGCTTTTCGCAGGCTACCGCGTCCTTCATCGCCTGTGATCGCCAAGGCATCCACCACATGCACTTGTTCGCTTGACCCTATAACGAGTGTGTCTCAAGGACACCGCTCACCATAGGTTCTGAGTTCTCGCGTTTGTGCCGTATTCCAAGTCATCTTTCGATCACTGGATACATTTGGTTGATACAATCACAACCCGGTATCGCGTTGGGTAATTCAGCGTCTCATCAACGCTTCGCGACACCTTTACTACATCCCATATTGTTAAAGAACAGCCGATCAGACTTCGTCTGAACGATCTTGGCAAAGCCAAATGAAAGCACTCAGTCTTAAGTGCTTTCATTTGGCGACCAATCCAAGGTAGTGGTGGAGGATGACGGGATCGAACCGACGACCCCCTGCTTGCAAAGCAGGTGCTCTCCCAGCTGAGCTAATCCCCCGTCGCTAATCCACAATAACCGGCGCGATACTTTGTCGCTCGGCTGCTTACATAGCTTCCGCTATGCTGCGCAACCTCGCTTCGCGTCTCGCTTGGTTCTTGTGAATTACCGTAGAACTTTCGCTCGCACCATCGTGACTTGGTGGGTCTGGTAGGACTTGAACCTACGACCCCCGCCTTATCAAGACGGTGCTCTAACCACCTGAGCTACAGACCCTTGGCTGTAACAGCAAACAAACCGATAAGTGTGAACGCTTGACTTAAGGCGCGCAGCCTCTGGAAAGGAGGTGATCCAGCCGCACCTTCCGATACGGCTACCTTGTTACGACTTCACCCCAGTCATGAACCCTGCCGTGGTAATCGCCCTCCTTGCGGTTAGGCTAACTACTTCTGGCAAAACCCACTCCCATGGTGTGACGGGCGGTGTGTACAAGACCCGGGAACGTATTCACCGCGGCATGCTGATCCGCGATTACTAGCGATTCCAGCTTCACGTAGTCGAGTTGCAGACTACGATCCGGACTACGATGCATTTTCTGGGATTAGCTCCCCCTCGCGGGTTGGCAACCCTCTGTATGCACCATTGTATGACGTGTGAAGCCCTACCCATAAGGGCCATGAGGACTTGACGTCATCCCCACCTTCCTCCGGTTTGTCACCGGCAGTCTCTCTAGAGTGCTCTTGCGTAGCAACTAAAGACAAGGGTTGCGCTCGTTGCGGGACTTAACCCAACATCTCACGACACGAGCTGACGACAGCCATGCAGCACCTGTGTCCACTTTCCCTTTCGGGCACCTAATGCATCTCTGCTTCGTTAGTGGCATGTCAAGGGTAGGTAAGGTTTTTCGCGTTGCATCGAATTAATCCACATCATCCACCGCTTGTGCGGGTCCCCGTCAATTCCTTTGAGTTTTAATCTTGCGACCGTACTCCCCAGGCGGTCAACTTCACGCGTTAGCTACGTTACTGAGGAAATGAATCCCCAACAACTAGTTGACATCGTTTAGGGCGTGGACTACCAGGGTATCTAATCCTGTTTGCTCCCCACGCTTTCGTGCATGAGCGTCAGTCACGTCCCAGGGGGCTGCCTTCGCCATCGGTATTCCTCCACATCTCTACGCATTTCACTGCTACACGTGGAATTCTACCCCCCTCTGACGCACTCTAGCCTTGCAGTCACAAGCGCAATTCCCAGGTTGAGCCCGGGGATTTCACGCCTGTCTTACAAAACCGCCTGCGCACGCTTTACGCCCAGTAATTCCGATTAACGCTCGCACCCTACGTATTACCGCGGCTGCTGGCACGTAGTTAGCCGGTGCTTATTCTTCCGGTACCGTCATCCACGTC
>NZ_JASATF010000060.1:0-9615 GCF_038440175.1 Cupriavidus sp. OTU4054 | reverse complement strand
TTGTTGGCCGGCGGGGTCCCCCGCGGCCCACGCTGTGCGGTCGCATCCACGACCGCACGGCCTGCCGAATAACGGGAGCCCCCCACTCAGGCTGCCTCCTGGCCACCGGCCGCGGCAGCGCGACCCATGCCCTTCTTTTTCAGATGCACCAGCAGCAGCGAGATGGCCGCCGGGGTGACGCCCGAGATCCGCGAGGCCTGGCCCAGCGTTTCCGGCCGATGCTGGTTGAGCTTCTGGCTGACCTCGAAGCCAAGCCCGCGAACTTCGGTGTAGTCGAAGCCGGCGGGCAGCCGCGTCGATTCGTTGGCCTCGAGCTTCTCCACCTCCGAGGCCTGACGCGCAATATAGCCGTGGTACTTGATGCCGATCTCGATCTGCTCGCGGATCTGGCCGACCAGCAGCGGGTCGGCATCGAGGGCCTGCTCGGGCGCGTAGCGCCCTGCCTGCATCGCCATCAGGGCCTCGTACGTGACGGCCGGACGGCGCAGCAGATCCGCGAGCGAATACTCGCGCTCGATGGCCTTGCCCAGCAACGGTACCGCGTCCGCCTCGGGCAGGATCGACGGGTTCACCCACGTGCTCTTGAGGCGCTCTGTTTCACGTGAAACAGCGTCGCGCTTGCGGTTGAACGCGGCCCAGCGCACGTCGTCCACGACGCCGAGCTCGCGGCCGATCTCGGTCAGGCGCATATCGGCGTTGTCTTCGCGCAGGCTCAGACGGAACTCCGCGCGGCTCGTGAACATACGGTACGGTTCGGTCACGCCGCGCGTGATCAGGTCATCGACGAGCACGCCGAGGTACGCCTGATCGCGGCGCGGCGCCCAGGCGTCACGCTCGCGCGCGAAGCAGCCCGCGTTAATGCCGGCCAGCAGGCCCTGTGCCGCTGCCTCTTCATAGCCCGTCGTGCCGTTGATCTGGCCTGCGAAGAACAGGCCCGAAATGGCCTTGCTCTCGAGCGATGACTTGAGGGCGCGCGGGTCGAAGTAGTCGTACTCGATGGCGTAGCCGGGGCGCAGGATATGGGCATTCTCGAGCCCGCGAATCGAGTGCACGAGGTCCAGCTGCACGTCGAACGGGAGGCTCGTGGAGATGCCGTTCGGGTAGAACTCGTTGGTCGTCAGGCCTTCCGGCTCCAGGAAGATCTGGTGGCTTTCCTTGCTCGCAAATCGATGGATCTTGTCCTCGATGCTCGGGCAGTAGCGCGGCCCTACCCCTTCGATCACGCCCGTGTACATCGGCGAGCGGTCGAGACCGCCGCGGATAACCTCGTGGGTACGCGCGTTCGTATGGGTGATCCAGCACGGCAGTTGTTGCGGATGCTGGCTCGGATGGCCCAGGAACGAGAACACGGGCACCGGATCGAGGTCGCCCGGCTGCTCTTCCATGACCGAAAAGTCGATCGTGCGCCCGTCGATGCGCGGGGGCGTACCGGTCTTGAGGCGCCCCTGCGGCAGCTTCAGTTCTTTCAGCCGGGCCGACAGCGAGACCGCGGCCGGGTCGCCCGCACGGCCGCCGGTGTAGTTGTCGAGGCCGACGTGGATCTTGCCGTCGAGGAATGTCCCCGCCGTCAGCACCACCGCGCGTGCACGGAAGGCAATGCCCACCTGCGTCATGGCACCGACCACGCGGTCGCCCTCCACCATCAGATCATCGACGGCCTGCTGGAACAGCATCAGGTTCGGCTGGTTTTCGAGGCGGGTCCGGATGGCCTTGCGGTACAGCACACGGTCCGCCTGGGCACGCGTGGCGCGGACGGCCGGGCCCTTGCTCGAGTTCAGAATGCGGAACTGGATACCGGCCTCGTCGGTGGCAGCGGCCATGGCGCCGCCCATGGCATCGACTTCCTTGACCAGATGCCCCTTGCCGATGCCGCCGATCGACGGATTGCAGCTCATCTGTCCCAGCGTCTCGATGTTATGGGTCAGCAGCAGCGTCTGGCAGCCCATGCGGGCGGCTGCGAGGGCGGCTTCGGTGCCGGCATGGCCGCCACCAACGACGATGACATCGAATTCTTTCGGGTAAAGCATGGGACACCTCCTCCGGGAGGTTATGAGCGGAAAATTTGGGATGTCGAATTATAGCGGCAATCGGGGGCCGGACTTTGGGCCCCTTCAATGTTTCACGTGGAACATCGTGTGGAACGCACATCGGAATCGCCGGCAGTGTTTCACGTGAAACACTGCGGCGGAACGCTTCTCAGGAAAGGCCGCCTCGTCGGGGCCTAGGCGACCGTGTGCCGCCCGAGCCCAAGATAGGCATCGACCACGCGCGGGTCGCTGGCCAGGTTGGTGGCCTCCCCTTCCATCACGATCTCGCCGGTCTCGAGCACATAGCCATAGTCCGCCACCCGCAGCGCGGCGCGGGCGTTCTGCTCGATCAACAAGGTCGCCACGCCGGTCTGCCGCAGGCGATCGATGATCTGGAAGATCTCGCGGACGATCAGTGGCGCCAGCCCGAGACTGGGCTCGTCGAGCATCAGCACACGCGGCCTGGCCATCAGCGCGCGGCCGATGGCAAGCATCTGGCGCTCGCCGCCCGATAGCGTGCCGGCCTCCTGCCGGGCCCGTTCGCGCAGACGCGGGAACAGGCCGTAGACCACATCCATCTGGTCGAGGTACGCGCGCTCCCCTGCCCGCTTCCGCCGGAACGCGCCCAGTACCAGGTTGTCCTCGACCGTCATGGCGCCGAACAGCTCGCGGCGTTCGGGCACGAGGCACATGCCAAGCGCCACGCGATCCTCGATCGGCAAGGCCGTGACGTCGTCGCCGAACAGCCGGATACCGCCGGCCGCCACCCCGTACGGGGGCAGCGCGCCCATCACGGCATTGAGCAGCGTGGACTTGCCCGCCCCGTTCGGGCCAATCACCGTGACGATGCTGCCGGCGGCGAGGCGCAGGCTGGCACCGTGCACGGCCTCGACCTTGCGGTAGCGCACATGGAGGTCGTCGATCTCAAGCACCGTCGATGTCCCCCGTACCCAGATAGGCTTCGAGCACCGCAGGATCGCGTTGCACCTGCGCCGGCGTTCCTTCCGCGATGCGCGCACCGAACTCCATCACGACGAGGCGATCGGTCAGGTTCATCACGAAATCCATGTCGTGCTCGACCAGCAGCACGCTCATCCCCTCGCCCCTGAGCTTGCGCAGCAGCGCGGCCAGCGCCTGCTTCTCCAGGTGGCGAAGTCCCGCGGCCGGCTCGTCGAGGAGCAGCATTGCCGGATCCGTACACAGCGCACGCGCGATTTCGAGCACGCGTTGCTGGCCGAGCGCGAGGCTGCCCGCTTCGTCATGGAGACGATCGCCGAGTCCGACGCGCTCGAGCTGGGTACGGGCCTCGAACAGCAGCTTGCGTTCCTCCTCGCGGTTGACGCGCAGCATTGCCGCCACCACCCCACCCTGCGGAGCGAAGTCGCCGCGCAGGTGCGCGCCCAGCGCGACGTTTTCCAGCACGGACATCGACGGCAGCAGATGCACGTGCTGGAAGGTACGGCCGATGCCGCGCGCGACGATTTCACGTGAAGGACGGTTGGAGATGAGGTCGCCGCGGTAACGCACCTCGCCCCCCGTCAGCGACGCCACGCCCGTAATCAGGTTGAACGTGGTGGACTTGCCCGCGCCGTTCGGGCCGATCAGGCCGACGATCTCCCCCGCGCGGACCTGGAAGCTGATGTCGTTGACCGCGACCAGCCCCCCGAACTGCTTGCGCGCCTCGCGCACGTCGAGCAGCAACTCGCCGGGCTCGGGTTTCTGGCGCGTCGGCAGTGCCGGTGCCTCATCGGGGGCGTGGACACGCGGCCCCGCGGGAAACCATCGCGACAGGTAATTCCAGATGCCATCCGGTGCGTACTGGAGCAACAGCACCATCAGCACGCCGAACACGATAATCTCGAAATTCCCGGTCGACCCGAGCAGCCGGGGTAGCAACCCCTGCAGCGCGTCCTTGAGGATCGTGAGCACGCCGGCGCCGACGATGGCGCCCCACACATGCCCCACACCACCGACGACGGCCATGAACAGGTATTCGATGCCGTGATTGAGCCCGAACGGCGTGGGATTCACCGCGCGCTGCAGATGCGCATAGAGAAACCCAGATATGCACGCCAGTATTGCCGCGATGACAAATACGACCACCTTCATCCATCCCGTGGATACACCCATGGCCTCGGCCATCGTGACACCCCCCTTCAGCGCACGGATCGCACGGCCGGGCCGGGAGTTCAGCAGATTGGCGGACAGCAGCATGGCCAGCAGGACGACGCACCAGATCGCGTAGAACATCGCGCGGCCCGACTGCAGCGGGACGCCGAAGACGGACAGCACCGGTATGCCGGTCAGGCCATCGTACTTGCCGAGGAACTCGAGATTGCCGAACAGATAGAACAGCGACAGGCCCCAGGCGATCGTCGCGAGCGGCAGGTAATGCCCCGACATGCGCATCGTGATGGCGCCGATCAGGCTCGCGCAGCAAAACGTCACCACGAGCCCCGCCAGCAACCCGAACCACGGCGACAGACCGAACTGCGTGGTCAGGTACGCGGTACTGTAGGCGCCGAGCCCCACGAACGCGGCCTGTCCGAACGATGTCATGCCCCCGACGCCCGTCAGCAGCACGAGGCCGATGGCAACGAGGCTGTAGAGCCCGATGTAGTTGCCGAGCGTGATCCAGAACTCCGGCGTGGGCAGCACGGGCATGGCCGCAAGCGCGGCCACGAAGAGCGTGGCGAGCACGCGGTGCCATGGCAGGCGCGCACGCGCGCGACGCGCGTTCGCCGCCGGTCCGGCGACGGGCTCCTCGGTCAGCATCGTCACCGCCTACTCCTCGTCTTCGACGCGCTTGCCCGTGAGCGAGCGCCACAACAGTACCGGGATGATCAGCGTGAACACGATCACCTCCTTGAACGCGCTCGCCCAGAACGACGAGTACGACTCCAGCAGGCCCACGAGCAACGCGCCCGCCGCCGCCACGGGATAGCTCGCGAGGCCGCCGACGATCGCGCCCACGAATCCCTTGAGCCCGACCAGGAAGCCGGACTCGTAGTAGATCGTCGTCAGCGGCGCGATCAGCACGCCGCAGAGCGCACCCATTGCAGCGGCCAGCGTGAACGACAGCCTGCCCGCCTGCGCGGTGCCGATACCCACGAGGCGCGCGCCGAGCCGGTTCACCGCGGTCGCGCGCAGCGCCTTGCCGTGAATCGTATGTTCGAAGTAGCCGTAGAGCGCGCCGATAAGCAGCGCGGACACGCCGACGACCCACAGGCTCTGGCCCGACACGCTGAGCGTGCCGACCTCGAAGCGCGCATCGGAGAACGCGTCGGTACGCGAGCCCTCCGCGCCGAACATCGCGAGGCCAAGTCCCACCAGCGCGAAGTGCACGGCCACGGAGACGATGAGCAGCACGAGCGTGCTCGCTTCCGCGAGCGGCTCGTAGGCGAGCCGGTAGAGCATGGGGCCGAGCGGTACGACCACGAGCAGCGTGAGCGCGATCTGCACGGGCATCGGCAACGGCTGCGTGCCAACGGCGTGCACGATCCCGTGCACCGCGAGCGGAAAGAACAGGTATTTGCCCGCCAGCACAAGCAGCGCGCGCCAGCCGAACCGATGCCTTCGCGCCAGCAGGATGACCTCGCGCACGAACGTCAGCGCGCCCATGGCCACCAGCAGCCACGTCGTGCGCGGCGCGTGGCCGGCCTGCATGGCCGCCAGCGTCAGCGCGCCATAGGCAACGAACTCGCCTTGCGGAATGAAGATGACGCGCGTGACCGAGAACACGAGCACGAGCGCCAGCGCGAGCAATGCGTAAATGGCGCCGGTCGTGATGCCGTCCTGCGCGAGAATGGCCGCGATAGAGAGGTCCATGTGCTCATCGCGACTGCAGCTTCCACTTGCCGTCGACGATCTGCACCATCACGCGCGAGCGCTGGTCCATCCCCAGATGATCGGTCGCGCTCATGTTCATGATGCCGTGCGAGACCGCGAGGTCCTTCGTCTGTTCGAGCGCGTCGCGCAGGGCCTTGCGGAACTCCCTGCTGCCCGGCTCCCCCTTCCTGAGCGCTTCCGGAATCGCGTGTTGCAGCAGCAGGCCCGCATCCCACGCATGGCCGCCGAAGCCCGACACCTGTCCGCCGAACGCTTTCTCGTAGGCCGTCTTGTAGGCCATCGCGGGCTTCTTCACGGGATTGCTGTCGGGCAGCTGCTCCGCCACGAGCAGCGGGCCCGCCGGCAGGAACGTACCCTCGCAATCCCTGCCGCAGACGCGCAGGAAGTCGGCATTGGCCACGCCGTGCGTCTGATAGATCTTGCCCTTGTAGCCGCGCTCCTTGAGCGTCTTGGCGGGCAGCGCCGCGGGCGTACCCGATCCTGCGATCAGCACCGCGTCCGCATTGGCGCTCATCAGCTTGAGCACCTGGCCCGTCACCGACGTGTCGGTGCGCGCAAAGCGTTCATTGGCCACCACGCGGATCTTGCGCAGGTCCGCGACCTTCGCGAACTCCGTGGCCCACCCGTCGCCGTACGCGTCCGCGAAGCCGATGAACGCCACCGTCTTCACGTTGTTGTTGGTCATGTGCTCGGCGATCGCCGTGGCCATGTGCGAGTCGTTCTGCGGCGTCTTGAAGACCCACGCGCGCTTGGTGTCCATCGGTTCGATCAGCCGCGCCGACGCGGCCATCGCGATCATCGGCGTACCGGTTTCGGCGGCGATGTCGATCATCGCGAGCGAGTTGGGCGTCACGGTGGAACCGACGAGCACGTCGACCTTGTCCTCGCTGGCGAGCTTGCGCGTGTTCTTGACCGCGGTGGTGGTATCCGAGGCGTCGTCGAGCACGATGTACTCGACGGTCTTGCCGCCGATCTGCTTCGGCATGAGCGTGAACGTGTTCTTCTCGGGAATGCCCAGCGAGGCGGCGGGACCCGTCGCGGAGACCGTGACCCCGACCTTGATCTGGGCGGCCGCGCCGCCAGTGACCCCAGCGAACAGGCAGGCAGCGGCAAGCGCCAGCAAGCTGGCACGCTTCAATCTCATGTCCTCTCCTTCCGTGGCAGAAATGAAAAAAGGCATCCGCCGCCTTCCGGCCGGCGGATGCCTCCAGTCCTGATATGGGCCCGCTTGTCATGATCTGGCGGACTCTGTGTGGCGGTCGCCGGGCGCATCGCTGGCGCCCTCGCCGACTTGTCCCGGAACGACGCATGCGCAGAGCGATGAAGTACGTCCCGTTTTTCCCGTCCTGCGCGGCTCTTACCCCGGAGTGCGCAGCTGCATTCGCCGACCGCACGGTCGGGAATGCGAATTCAGTCTAACAGAGCGATTTGGCGCGGGAAGGCGGATTAACCCGAGTGTGGGCCGATTGAAACGGTGGCGCTATCCCAGCAACTTGGCTGCCGGCATGCAGTCGCGCCGCCACAGCCCGCTGGCGTCGCGCACGAACCCCTGGGGTGCCTCGGCCCCGGGCAGTAGCGTGGGCGCTGCCAGGAGATGACGGATGCCGTGCGCGCGGCACCAGTCGGCGAGGAGCCCGATGCAGGCATCGAAGCTTTCGCGGGCGGCTTCGCTGCCCGGCATATCGCACCACCAGTCGGCCACCATGGCCACTCGGCCCGCAAGGGTGAGGTGGTGGATCAACGTGGTGGCCATGAGCGCGCGCACCGGATTGGTGCCATCGGCGGCCTCGCGCATCACACAGACGCCCTGTCCGCTCTGCGCGAGCAGCGCCTCGAGCGCCAGACGGCGCGCCCGAGCCTCCGGTACGGGCAGTGGACGCCACACGGCGAGCCATGCGTCGAGGCGATCGGCATCGGCCGATTCGGCGACACGGAGAAGGGGCGCGGGGACAGCGCGATCGGAAGAGGTAGCGGAAGACGTCGGAGAAGGCATGGGAATGGACGACAATGAGACGCGATACGGACGTGAACGGGCTGGCGCTCGCATCGTCCCTTCGGTACCGGGAAATAAAAAAGGCGTTGCCGAATATTATCGGCAACGCCTTTTATCTATTTGGCACATGCTACCCGACACCGGGTGCGCGCCTTGTCGTCTCCTCGCTTCCGCCTCCAAGTAACCTGCGAAAACCGTATATGCAATGTAACTAAGCGGTGCGTCCGAGACAAGCTAGCAGAAACCCTAGCCCCAAAAGCGGGCACTCACGCGCCGCATGAGTGCCTTCAGTGCTTCTTG
The DNA here is from genome assembly GCF_038440175.1 of Cupriavidus sp. OTU4054. NCBI lineage: Bacteria > Pseudomonadati > Pseudomonadota > Betaproteobacteria > Burkholderiales > Burkholderiaceae > Cupriavidus > Cupriavidus sp. OTU4054. The sequence goes on along the minus strand of NZ_JASATF010000060.1, from coordinate 1,446 downwards.
CGGCTCGTAAGCGCGATCAGCTCGCCCATGATCCCGCGGCGGAACGTGAGCACGCAGATCACGAAGATGATGCCGGTGACCATCGTCACGGACTCGCCCAGCACGCTGAACCAGCCGATACCGGTCGCCGAGGCGAGGAACGCGCCGATATCGCCGAGCTTGTTCTCGAGCGCGACGATGACGAACGCGCCGACCACGGGGCCGGACAGCGTGCCCAGGCCGCCCACCAGCGTCATCAGGATCACCGAGCCCGACATCGACCAGTGCACGTCGGTCAGCGTCTCGAAGCCAAGCACGAGCGCCTTGATCGAACCAGCGAGCCCCGACAGCGCGGCCGACAGCACGAAGGCCATCAGCTTGAACTTGTCGGTGTCGTAGCCGAGCGAGGTCGTGCGCGGTTCGTTCTCCTTGATCGCCTTCAGGATCTGCCCGAACGGCGAATGCACGGTGCGTACGATCAATGCGAACGCGGCCACGATGATCACGAGCGCCACGTAGTACAGCGTGAGGTCGTCGGAGAGCGACAGCACGCCAAACAGCTTGCCGCGCGGAATCCCCTGCAGGCCATCTTCACCGCCCGTGAACGGCGCCTGCAGGCAGATGAAGAACAGCATCTGCGCGAGTGCGAGCGTGATCATCGAAAAGTAGATGCCCTGGCGGCGAATCGCGAGCGAGCCGACCACGTAGCCGATGGCCGCGCCCGCCGCGGTGCCGAGCAGCAGCCCGATCTCGGGCGTCACGCCCCACACCTTCATCGCCTGCCCCGCCACATAGCCCGCGCCACCGAAGAACGCGGCATGGCCGAACGAGAGCAGGCCCGTAAAGCCGATCAGCAGGTTGAACGCGCAGGCAAACAGCGCGAAGCACAGCACCTTCAGCACGAACACGGGATACGCGCCGACGAGCGGCGCCGCGATCAGGCCCGCGAGCAGCAGGCCATACAAGACTTTCTTCTGCACGCCGCTTCCTTCCTTGATGCCGTTGGCGCTCTTCGCAACGGCGGGCTGACCCGCCTGTCCGGTAACTCCGCTCATTATTTCTCCCTCCCGAACAGACCGGCCGGGCGCAGCAGCAGCACGATCACCATGATGAAGAACACCACCGTGGACGATGCTTCAGGATAGAACACCTTGGTCAGGCCCTCGATGACGCCGAGGCCCAGGCCCGTGAGAATCGAGCCCATGATCGAACCCATGCCGCCGATCACGACCACCGCGAACACGACGATGATCAGGTTCTGGCCCATGAGCGGCGAGATCTGGATGACGGGCGCCGCGAGCACGCCCGCGAACGCGGCCAGCGCCACGCCGAAGCCATACGTCAGCGTGACCATGAGCGGCACGTTGATGCCGAACGCCTCGACCATCTTCGGGTTTTCGGTGCCGGCACGCAGATAGGCGCCGAGCTTGGTCTTCTCGATCACGTACCACGTGGCGATACAGACGA
>NZ_JASATF010000059.1:0-11017 GCF_038440175.1 Cupriavidus sp. OTU4054 | reverse complement strand
GGGGGGGGGGGGGGCGGGGGGGGGGGGGGGGGGGGGGGGGGGGGCGGGGCGCGCGCCCGGCGGCCCCCCCCCCCCCCCCCCCCGCGACGGTCGGCGCGGAGCCGCCAGCCTGCATGTCGGCGTTCTGGCACTCGTCGGCCAGGCGCTGGCCCAGGTTCTTGTTGAACAGCATGGCCTTGCTCGGGATCACCACCAGGTCGAGGCCGCTGCGGGCATCGTAGTAGCGGTCCGCACCGGTCACGGTGGCCTGGCGCGGCAGGCGGTATTCCTTGGCCTCCCAGTTGACGACGATCACTTCGTCACGGCGCATGTCGCCGGCGATGTAGATCGCATGGCCCAGTTCGCATTGCCACTTCTCGCCGTTCGGCGTGACGGGCACTTCGGCGACCGGCGTGGCCTTCTTGGAGGACTTCTTGGCGGGCGCTTTTTTGGTCGCGGCCGGCTTCTTGGCGGGTTCCTGGGCCAGCGCTGCACCGGCGGTCAGGGTCATGGCGCCAATGCAGGCTGCGAGCACGAGGTGTTTCATTGCTGGTTCCTTTTCGGATATCAAAATAGTAGACCGCGGTATCGATGGGGTGCGGCAAGGGGGGGCAGTCATAGTTCGCCGCTATTCTCTACGATTTGCAAAGCCCGGCGTAGTACATCATGGGTTGGTTACACAATTGCACGGATTCGGATCACATCGTTGTTTCCATGTGCGCGACAACGGTGCCGGATCACGCGAAAAACAGCTCGGCGGCCGGCGGCGGCAGGGCCGTGCCCGTGGCCTGTGCGCGCTGCAGCAGAGACCAGTAATAGCGGTAGCTCGCGCGGTCGTGCAACTGCCCGTCATGGCGGATGGGCCCCCAGTTGTTCCGGTGCGCCGCGAGCAGGATCTCGCTGGCCGCGCCGATTTCCGCGTCGCTGGGCCGGAAGGCCGCCACGATCGGCGCGATCTGGCCCGGATGGATGCTCCATTTGCGCAGGTAGCCGAATTCGGTACGCGCGCGCAGCGCATCGTCGCCCGCGCGCTGCGGCATCTGGACGTCGGTGCTGACGTTGTGCGAGGGCACCTTGCCATGCCGGTGGCAGGCCGCCGAGATCTCCAGCATCGCGCGCCGGATCAGCGGCTGCTCGAATTGTTGCGGCGAGCGCATCGCCTCCCCGGGGATTGCCCCATGATGCGCAGAAACAAAATCCATGAGGCCGAACGATAGACACTCCACCTGCACCAGCGCGGCGATGTCGAACGCCTGCTCGAGGGCGGCATGCGTCTCGATCAGGACATGGATCGGGATATGGCGCGCGATGCCGGCCATGCGCGCGGCATGGTTGACGTGATCCGTCACGCGGGCCACCTCCACCACGTCCGTGACCTTCGGCACCACGACGTAGGCCAGACGGGCGCCGGCGGCGGTGACGAGGATGTCGATGTCCTCGCGCCACGCGGGGTGGGCCGGGTCGTGAATGCGCACGCCCACGCGGTTGAACGCGTTCTCGCGGCTGTTGATCAGCTGCGCGCAAAGCGCGGCGTGTTCGCGTTCCTGGCCGACGGCGGCGCCGTCCTCGCAGTCGAACGTGATGTCGAACACGGGGCCAAGCTCTTGTTGCAGGCCCAGCGACTTGCGCATGAGCTTCTCGGTGCCGGCATAGTGGTCACAGACCGGTAGCTGGACCGGAATCGCTTCGCCCTGGAACAAGACCTCGGATGGATGCACGTTGATCGAGAAGTAGAGAGTTAAGACAGGCCGAATAAAAAAACCGGGGCCCGCGCCGATTCACGAAAATCCTGAATCGATGCAAGGCCCCGGTCTGTCATCGGAGGCGACTGGCGATCAGCCCAGCAGGTGCTGCACGCCGGCACGCTCTTCTTCGAGTTCCTTGAGCGTGATATTGATCTTTTCCTGGCTGTAGGCATCGACTTCGAGGCCCTTCACCACTTCGTACTTGCCGTTGACCGTGGTCACCGGGAAGCCGAACATCGTGTCTTGCGGAATACCGTAGTCGCCGTTCGACGGGATGCCCATGGTCACCCACTTGCCGTTCGAACCCAGCACCCAGTCGCGCACGTGGTCGATGGCGGCGTTGGCGGCCGAAGCAGCCGACGACAGGCCACGGGCCTCGATGATCGCGGCGCCGCGCTTGCCGACGGTCGGCAGGAACACGTCGTTGTTCCAGGCGTGGTCGTTGATCAGTTCCTTGACGTTCTTGCCGTCAACGGTCGCGTAGCGGTAGTCGGCGTACATGGTCGGGCTGTGGTTGCCCCACACGAACAGCTTCTCGATGGCCGACACCGGCTTGCCGGTCTTGGCGGCGATCTGCGACAGCGCGCGGTTGTGGTCCAGGCGCAGCATGGCGGTGAAGTTCTCGCGCTTCAGGTTCGGCGCGGACTTCATGGCGATGTAGGCGTTGGTGTTGGCCGGGTTGCCGACCACCAGCACCTTGACGTCGCGGCTGGCCACTTCGTCCAGGGCCTTGCCCTGCACGGTGAAGATCTGGGCGTTGGCTTCGAGCAGGTCCTTGCGTTCCATGCCCTTGCTGCGGGGACGCGCGCCCACCAGCAGTGCCACGTCGGCGTCCTTGAACGCAACCTTGGGGTCGTCGGTGATCACGACGCCGGCCAGCAGCGGGAACGCGCAGTCTTCCAGCTCCATCACGACGCCCTTGACGGCGGCTTGGGCTTGCGGGAGGTCCAGCAGTTGGAGGATGACCGGCTGGTCTTTGCCGAGCATGTCGCCATTGGCGATGCGGAACAGCAGGGAATAGCCGATCTGGCCAGCGGCGCCGGTCACTGCGACGCGCATTGGGGCTTTAGCCATGGGAAAGTCTCCAAACGATGAAAAGGGGTGTGTCGCCACGGGGGCAGGGCGGCCATCCGCCGACAAGCCGTAAGTCTACTACTGCTATGTGGCGGCGCGGGGCTGCGGGAGTGTAGGTCCGGGCGGCGGACCCTGTCAAATAAGATGTCTTATATAAGACATAAGACATTTCATAGTTCGCTGGACGCGTTTCTCGCTTTTGTGGTGAAATCCGGGCTATGTCAACCCTGCCCACGTCCCTGGCCGCCGCGACCGCTAATGGCGCGCCGGAATCTGGCGCCGCTCCGTCCGGTGCCGGGACGCCGCCGCCCGCTTCGGGCGCGCCCGCCGCCTCGCCGGCGCCGTCGCCCGCCGCCCCGCCCGTCATCTCGAATTCGCCCACGTTCAGCCCGCTTTACCAGCAGATCAAGGCCCTCATCATGCAGAGCCTGCAGTCCGGCGAGTGGAAGCCTGGCGACATGATCCCGAGCGAGATGGAACTGGCCGCGCGCTACAAGGTGAGCCAGGGCACGGTCCGCAAGGCCATCGACGAGCTGGCCGCCGACAATCTGGTGGCCCGCCGCCAGGGCAAGGGCACGTTCGTCACGACCCATCACGAGGATGTGGTCAAGTTTCGCTTCCTGCGGCTGGTGCCGGACGAAGGGGAGCCGCACTACGGCGCGAGCCGGGTGCTCGAATGCAAGCGCCTGCGCGCGCCGGCGGAGATCGCGCGTCTGCTCGACCTGCGCACCGGCGACAGCGTGGTGCAGATTCGCCGCGTGCTGACGTTCTCGGGCGAAGCGACCGTGCTCGACGAGATCTGGCTGGTCGGCGCGAGCTTCAAGGGCCTGACGGCCGAGAAGCTCACGGAATGGAAGGGCCCGATGTACGCGCTGTTCGAGGCCGAATTCGGGACGCGCATGATCCGGGCCACCGAGAAGATCCGGGCGGTGGCGGCCGACGAGACGGCGGCCTCGCTGCTGTCCGTGCCGGCGGGCTCGCCGCTGCTGTCGGTGGAGCGGGTCTCGTTCACGTATGGCGACCGCCCGGTGGAAGTCCGCCGCGCGTTGTATGTCACAACACGCCACTACTATCAGAACGATCTGAGCTGACCCGTGAGTTGACCCGTGAATTGTCGAGCGGAAATGTCGAAAAACCACGCCGGGGTAGTGGAATTGTCATGCTCCAGGCTGGTGCGTGGCGATGTGGCGTGCGATTGTCGCGCACGCCGTGGTGGTGCGTGATAGCTGAAAATTATTGGTGCGCTGCGCAACAAAGGCGCTAAAATCATGTGGATTTGCCCCAGTGCATTCCTCTGTATGCAGTGCCGATATGCATGAATCATCGTGACGCGATGACCGTGGATTGGCAAGGGGTGATGGCAGTTTCGTTCTTTGGTAGTTCTTTTCTTACCGCAAATGGGGTCTCGCATGGCTGAAGCCGTCAAACAAGCCAGGCCGGAGTTCCGGAACATCCATGTCGCGCAACTCGCGCGATACAGGTTGCCCTGGGCCGGCAAGGTATCCATCCTGCATCGCGTGAGCGGTGCGTTGATGTTCCTCCTCCTTCCGTTCGTTCTCTTCCTGTTCGAGCAGAGCGTTACGTCCGAAATCAGCTTCGCCCGTTTCTCGAGCCTGCTGTCCAACGGCTTCGTCAAGCTGGTCGTGCTGGCCCTGATCTGGGGTTACCTGCATCACTTCTGTGCCGGTATCCGCTTCCTGCTGCTCGATCTGCACGTGGGTGTATCGAAGCCCGCTTCCGGCAAGTCTGCCATTACCGTGCTCGTCGTCAGCCTGCTGCTTACCCTGATTTTCGGGCTGAAGCTTTTCGGCCTGTTCTGAGGAGAGTATTCAAGTGGCAAATAACAATATCGGTCCCAAGCGCCTCGTCGTCGGCGCGCACTACGGTATCAAGGACTGGCTTGCGCAGCGCGTGACTGCGGTGATCATGGTGGTCTTCACCGTGGTCCTGGCCATCGCCTTTCTCGCCTTTGGCAACCCCACGTATGAAGGCTGGGCAGGTCTCTTCGCCAATCAATGGATGAAGATCCTGACTTTCCTGACCATCCTCTCGCTGCTGTACCACGCCTGGATCGGCGTGCGCGACATCTGGATGGACTACGTCAAGCCGATGGCCGTGCGCCTCGTGCTGCAAGTACTAACGATTCTGTGGCTCGTCGGTTGCGCGGGCTACGCTGCTCAGATTCTCTGGAGGGTGTAATAAATGGTCGCAGTCAAGACTGGATTGCCGCGTCGTCGATTTGACGTGGTCATCGTCGGGGCGGGCGGCGCCGGGATGCGCGCATCCCTCCAGCTCGCGGAAGCCGGCCTGAACGTGGCCGTGCTGTCCAAGGTTTTCCCCACGCGCTCGCACACCGTGGCCGCCCAGGGCGGTATCGGCGCCTCGCTCGGCAATATGAGCGAGGACAACTGGCACTATCACTTCTACGACACCATCAAGGGTTCCGACTGGCTCGGCGACCAGGATGCGATCGAGTTCATGTGCCGGGAAGCGCCGAAGGTCGTGTACGAGCTCGAGCACTTCGGCATGCCGTTCGACCGCAATGCCGATGGCACGATCTACCAGCGTCCGTTCGGCGGCCACACGGCCAACTACGGCGAGAAGCCCGTGCAGCGTGCCTGCGCCGCGGCCGACCGTACCGGCCACGCGCTGCTGCACACGCTGTACCAGCGTAACGTCCGCGCCAAGACCCACTTCTTCGTCGAATGGATGGCGCTGGACCTGATCCGCGACCAGGACGGCGACGTGCTGGGCGTGACCGCGCTGGAAATGGAAACGGGCGAAGTCTATATCCTCGAAGCCAAGACCACGCTGTTCGCCACGGGCGGTGCCGGCCGTATCTACGCCGCATCGACCAACGCGTTCATCAACACCGGTGACGGCCTGGGCATGGCGGCGCGCGCCGGTGTGCCGCTCGAGGACATGGAGTTCTGGCAGTTCCACCCGACCGGCGTGGCCGGCGCGGGCGTGCTGATCACCGAAGGCGTGCGCGGCGAAGGCGGTATCCTGCGTAACAAGGACGGCGAACGCTTCATGGAGCGTTACGCGCCGACGCTGAAGGATCTGGCGCCGCGTGACTTCGTGTCGCGCTCGATGGACCAGGAAATCAAGGAAGGCCGTGGCTGCGGCCCGAACGGCGACTACGTGCTGCTGGACCTGACGCACGTCGGTGCCGAGACCATCATGAAGCGCCTGCCGTCGATCCGCGAAATCGGCATGAAGTTCGCCAACGTGGACGCGATCAAGGAACCGATCCCCGTCGTGCCGACCATCCACTACCAGATGGGCGGTATCCCGACGAACTTCCACGGTCAGGTGGTGGTGCCGAAGAACGGTAACCCCAACGAAGTGGTCAACGGTTTCTACGCGATCGGCGAATGCTCGTGCGTGTCCGTGCACGGCGCGAACCGCCTGGGCACGAACTCGCTGCTCGACCTCGTGGTGTTCGGCCGTGCCGCCGGCAACCACATCGTCGCCAGCGCGCTCAAGCAGAAGGAACACAAGCCGCTGCCGGCCGATGCCGCCGACCTCGCGATGTCGCGCCTGGCCAAGCTGCAGGCGACGTCGTCGGGCGAGTACACGCAGGACGTGGCAAACGACATCCGTCGCAACATGCAGTCGCACGCGGGCGTGTTCCGTACGCAGAAGCTGATGGACGAAGGTGTCGAGCGCATCCTCGAAGTGGCGGAACGTGCCGACAACATCCACCTGAAGGACAAGTCGAAGGTCTTCAACACCGCGCTGGTGGAAGCCCTCGAAGTGGCCAACCTGGTGGAAGTGGCCAAGGCCACGATGATTTCGGCCGCGGCCCGCAAGGAATCGCGCGGTGCGCACGCGCACAGCGACTTCCCGAACCGCGACGACCAGAACTGGCTCAAGCACACGTTGTTCTACAGCGAAGGCAACCGCCTCGACTACAAGCCGGTGAAGATGGAACCCCTTACGGTGGAATCCGTTCCGCCGAAGGCTCGTACCTTCTGAGCACCGCATCGTAGAGAAAACAGGACCCACAGAAATGAAGCGTATCTTCGAAGTCTACCGCTACGATCCGGACAAGGATGCCGCCCCGCGCATGCAGACCTACGAGGTCGAGCTGGACGGTCACGAGCGCATGCTGCTGGACGCGCTGGTCAAGCTGAAGAAGCTGGACGAGACCATCTCGTTCCGCCGTTCGTGCCGTGAAGGCGTCTGCGGTTCGGACGCGATGAACATCAACGGCAAGAACGGCCTGGCCTGCCTGACGAACCTGCGCGAGCTGCCGGACCGCATCGTGCTGCGTCCGCTGCCCGGCCTGCCGGTGGTGCGCGACCTGATCGTCGACATGACGCAGTTCTTCAAGCAGTACAACTCGATCAAGCCGTTCCTGATCAACGACGAGCCGCCGCCCGAGAAGGAGCGTCTGCAGTCGCCGCAGGAACGTGACGAGCTGGACGGCCTGTACGAGTGCATCTTGTGCGCGAGCTGCTCGACGTCGTGCCCGTCGTTCTGGTGGAATCCGGACAAGTTCGTCGGCCCGGCCGGCCTGCTGCAAGCCTACCGCTTTATCGCGGACAGCCGCGACCAGGCCACCGGCGAGCGTCTGGACAACCTGAACGACCCGTACCGCCTGTTCCGTTGCCACAGCATCATGAACTGCGTCGATGTGTGCCCGAAGGGTCTGAATCCGACGAAGGCCATCGGCAAGATCAAGGAACTGATGGTTCGCCGCGCGGTATAAGCGGCCGTGGCGGAAGCGGTCTACACTGTCTTTCGCCACATGACTTAAGCGTAGTAGCGACGTAGTAGCAAGCAATGTAGTAAGCGGGGTGCAAGCCTGGGCGGTTATCGTCGGGGTTCGTGCTCCGCAGCACGAAGGCTGACCATGAGTCTTTCCACCACTTTCTCCCATCAGGCTGACCCGCACAAGCGCGCGCGGCTTCGCTGGCGTGCCCGCCGCGGCCTACTGGAGAACGACATCATCGTCGAGCGATTCTTCAACCGTTACGAGGAAAGCCTGTCCGACGAGGACGTGGCTGCACTCTCCGAGCTCTTCGAGCTCAGCGACAACGAGTTGATGGACCTGCTGCTTGCCCGCAAGGAGCTTGACGGTGAGCTCGACACGCCCCCGATGCAACGGCTGATTGGCCTGTTGCGTTCGGTCTGAGTTTGGTCAACATATTATTCACAGCATTTGAAGGAACCGACATGACGCCGTCCGATGTGAAAGCCACGCTATCGTTTTCCGATGGTTCCCCCAGCGTTGAGCTGCCGATCTACAAGGGTACCGTTGGCCCGGACGTGATCGACATTCGCAAACTGTACGGTCAGACCGGCAAGTTCACCTACGACCCGGGGTTCATGTCGACCGCCTCCTGCAACTCGAAGATCACCTACATCGACGGTGACAAGGGCGAGCTGCTGTACCGTGGCTACCCGATCGAGCAACTGGCCGCGAAGTGCGACCACCTCGAGACCTGTTACCTGCTGCTGAAGGGCGAGCTGCCGAACGCCAAGCAAAAGGAAGACTTCGTCTTCAACGTGATGAACCACACGATGGTTCACGAGCAGCTGCAGTTCTTCATGCGCGGTTTCCGCCGTGACGCCCACCCGATGGCCGTGCTGACGGGCCTGGTCGGCGCCATGAGCGCGTTCTACCACGACGCGATGGACATCGACGATCCGCATCAGCGCGAGATCTCGGCCATCCGCCTGATCGCCAAGATGCCGACCCTGGTCGCCATGGCGTACAAGTACAACATCGGCCAGCCGTACATCTACCCGCAGAACGACCTGTCGTACTCGGGCAACTTCCTGCGCATGATGTTCGGCACGCCGTGCGCGCCGTATCACGTGAACCCGGTGCTCGAGCGCGCGCTCGACCGCATCTTCATCCTGCACGCCGACCACGAGCAGAACGCGTCGACCTCGACCGTGCGCCTGGCCGGTTCGTCGGGCACGAACCCGTTTGCCGCCATCGCCGCCGGCGTGGCCTGCCTCTGGGGCCCGGCTCACGGTGGCGCGAACGAAGCCGCGCTCAAGATGCTGGAAGAAATCGGCAGCGTGGACCACATCAACGAGTTCATCAAGCAGGTCAAGGACAAGAACTCGGGCGTGCGCCTGATGGGCTTTGGCCACCGCGTGTACAAGAACTACGACCCGCGCGCCAAGCTCATGCGCGAAACCTGCCACGAAGTGCTGAACGAACTGGGCCTGCACAACGACCCGCTGTTCAAGCTGGCCATGGAGCTCGAGAAGATCGCGCTCGAGGACGAATACTTCGTGAGCCGCAAGCTGTACCCGAACGTGGACTTCTACTCGGGTATCGTGCAGCGCGCGCTCGGCATCCCGACCTCGCTATTCACCTGCATCTTCGCGCTGGCACGTACGCCGGGCTGGATCTCGCAGTGGGAAGAAATGATCACCGATCCCGAGTACAAGATCGGTCGTCCGCGCCAGCTGTTCAACGGCGCATCGAGCCGCGACGTGCCGGACATGGCCAAGCGCTGATCGAGGCTGTTGCCGCGCAGGTTGCGGTACAGGAAGCCCCCGACCCGGTCGGGGGCTTTTTTTTGCGTGCTTTCTCCGTGGTGGTGCAAGACTGCCGGCGCAATTAAATGCGCACCACAATCGTGATATCCCGTTTCTGCGCCTTATTCTGCCGTACAGTGGTTGCAATCGTCGGCATTTATTGTGCAAATTTCCGTATTGATGGGAATCTCTGCTTCAATGCGGTGCAACTTCTCCCTATAATGGCGGCTGCTTCGCCGACGGCAGCCGGGCCATCCCTCCGGTCCTGACGTACCGGCCAAGCGGGGCAGGCGACGCGCTTGCGCAAGAGACAACGACAGTTGCTTGTCTTACCGAACATGACGCCCGGGCACCCCCGGGCGTCAGCACAGGCCGGGCCCCGCATCTCTCCATTTCCCTCGCTGGCCCGCATCCCTCCGTTCGATTGCGCGAGTCGCCCGACTCTGCCCGGCTGACCCACATCTACCTAGAACAGAGGAGCTCCTGATGACGTCTTCCCGTCTCACGTCCATCTCCGTCGCCGCTGCCATGGCGACGGCTGCCGCCTTCGCTGCGTCCGGCGCCAGCGCGGAAACCGTCAAGATCGCCATCGCCGGTCCGATGAGCGGCGCGGTCGCCCAGTACGGCGACATGGTCAAGGCCGGCGCGCTGACCGCCATCGAGCAGATCAACGCGGCCGGCGGCGCCGGCGGCAACAAGCTCGAAGCCGTGCTGATGGACGATGCCTGCGAGCCGAAGCAGGCCGTGGCCGTGGCCAACAAGATCGTCAGCCAGAACATTCGCTACGTGATCGGGCACGTGTGCTCGGGCTCGACGATTCCCGCATCGGACATCTACGAGAACGAAGGCATCGTGATGGTCACGCCGTCGGCCACCGCGCCGCAGCTGACCGAGAACAAGAAGCGCAAGTTCATCTTCCGCACGATCGGCCGCGACGACCAGCAGGGCCCGGCCGCCGCGCAGTACATCATCGGCAAGGTCAAGCCGAAGAAGGTGGCGATCCTGCACGACAAGCAGTCGTACGGCCAGGGTATTGCGAGCTCGGTGCGCAAGGATCTGGAAGCGGCCAAGATTCCGGTGGCGGTGTTCGAAGGCATCAATGCCGGCGACTCCGACTACTCGGCCGTCATCACCAAGCTGAAGTCGCAGGGCGTGGACTTCGTCTACTTCGGCGGCTATCACCCCGAGATGGGCCTGCTGCTGCGCCAGGCGCGCGAACAGGGCGTCAAGGCCACGTTCATGGGCCCCGAAGGCGTGGGCAACAAGGACGTGACCGCGATCGCGGGGCCGGCCTCCGAAGGCATGCTCGTGACGCTGCCGGCCGACTTCTCGGCCGATCCGGCCAACGCGGGTCTGGTCAAGGCGTTCGCGGACAAGAAGCGCGATGCGAACGGCGCGTTCCAGATGCCGTCGTATGCGGCCGTGCAGATCATCGGCGACGCCATTGCCGGCGCGAAGAGCACGGATCCGGCGAAGGTGGCCGCATACATGCACAAGAACGCGTTCCAGACGCCGATCGGCAAGGTCGAGTACGACGAGAAGGGCGACCTGCGCGCCTTCAAGTTCGTGGTCTACACGTGGCACAAGGACGCCACGAAGACCGCAGCCAACTAAACGGCAGCCAACCCAGTCGCGCCCCGCCGGCCATGTGCCGGCCGGGGGGGGGGGGGGGGGGGGGGGGCCGGGGGGGGTGGGTGAGGCAGAAAAAACCC
>NZ_JASATF010000058.1:0-12722 GCF_038440175.1 Cupriavidus sp. OTU4054 | reverse complement strand
ACCTATAACAAACATTTAAAAACCCCCCCCCGGCCGGGGGGGCGCGGGCCCGGGCGCCGCCAACAGGAGAAACCCGATGAAACTCATCATTGCAGTCATCAAGCCGTTCAAGCTCGACGAGGTGCGCGAAGCACTGTCCGACGTGGGCGTGTCCGGCATTACCGTGACCGAGGTCAAGGGCTTCGGACGCCAGAAAGGGCATACCGAGCTCTATCGCGGCGCCGAATACATCGTCGACTTCCTTCCGAAGGTGAAGATCGAAGTTGCCGTGCCGGACGACGTGGTCGATCGCGCCATCGAAGCCATCGAGAAGTCGGCGCGCACCGGCAAGATCGGTGACGGCAAGATTTTTATCGCACCGATCGAACAGGTCATCCGCATTCGCACCGGCGAGACCGGCGGCGATGCCCTGTGAGACAGAGACACAAAGACAAGAGGTTAATCCAATGAAAACCTGGTTCAAGCGAATCCTGACAGCCGGCGCGATGTCGCTGGCACTCGGCACGGCCGCACTCGGCCTGTCCACCCATGCCGTGGCGCAGGACAAGCCCGCCGCCGAAGCCTCGGCGCCGGCAGCCGCCGCCGCCGCGGCCCCGGCCGCCGCACCCGCCGCTGCCGCTCCGGCAGCAGCCGAAGCCGCTCCCGCCGCAGCACCGGCCCCGGCGCCCAACAAGGGCGACACGGCCTGGCTACTGGTCTGCACGGCGTTCGTGATCCTGATGACGCTGCCTGGCCTCGCGCTGTTCTACGGCGGCCTGGTGCGATCGAAGAACATGCTGTCGGTGCTGATGCAGTGCCTGGTGATCTTCTCGCTCGTGTCGATCCTGTGGGCGATCTACGGCTACAGCTTCGCGTTCACCGAAGGCAATGCGTTCTTCGGCGGTACCGACCGTCTCTTCATGAAGGGCCTCAACGCCGACGCCGTCGGCGCGACCTTCAGCAAGGGCGTGGTCGTGCCGGAACTGGGCTTCTTCGCCTTCCAGTGCGCGTTCGCGGCCATTACCTGCGGCCTGATCATCGGCGCCTTCGCCGAGCGCGCCAAGTTCTCGGCCGTGCTCGTGTTCGTGGTCCTGTGGTTCACGTTCTCGTACATCCCGATGGCCCACATGGTCTGGTTCTGGCCGGGTCCTGACGCCTACACCGACGCTGCTGCCGCAACCGCCGCAACCGCGAAGGCTGGCTGGCTGTTCCAGAAGGGCGCGCTCGACTACGCAGGCGGTACCGTGGTGCACATCAATGCGGCCGTCGCCGGTCTCGTGGGTGCCTTCATGTACGGCAAGCGCATCGGCTTCGGCCGCGAAGCGATCCGCCCGCACAGCCTGACGTTCACGATGGTCGGCGCCTCGCTGCTGTGGTTCGGCTGGTTCGGCTTCAACGCCGGCTCGGGTCTGGAAGCCAACGGCGGTGCCGCCCTGGCCTTCGTCAACACGCTGCTGGCCACCTGCGCCGCCGTGCTGTCGTGGACCTTCGGTGAGTGGATCGGCAAGGGCAAGCCCTCGATGCTCGGTGGTGCCTCGGGCGCCGTCGCCGGCCTCGTGGCGATTACCCCGGCCGCCGGCTTCGTCGGCCCGATGGGCTCGATCGTGATGGGCCTCGTTGCTGGCCTGCTGTGCCTGTGGGGCGTGACCGGCCTGAAGCGCATGCTCGGCATGGACGACTCGCTCGACGTGTTCGGTGTGCACGGCGTGGGCGGTATCGTCGGCGCGCTGCTGACCGGCGTGTTCGCGGCACCGAGCCTCGGCGGCGTGGGCATCTACGACTACGTGGCCAACAAGGTGTCGGACGACTACTCGATCGCCGGACAGGTCTGGATCCAGTTCGAAGGCGTGCTGACCACCGTGGTGTGGTCGGGCATCGTGGCCCTGGTTGCCTTCAAGCTGGTTGACATGCTGATTGGCCTGCGCGTCCCCGAAGAGGAAGAGCGCGAAGGTCTGGACATTACCTCCCACGGCGAGACCGCTTACGAGGTGTGATCCACAAAAGTGTTGTGCTGGAGAGCTGATTGGGAATCTTCTCTCAGGAGTTTTGCCCGGCCTTGTGCCGGGCTTTTTCTTTTCTGCGCCGCCCCACGCGAGGCGCGGCAACGGATCGGAGCAGTTTTCGCAGAGTGCTTAACTCCGATCTTAAAAAGTCTCAATTGTCTTTAAGTGGTGGCGCACATACAGTGCCAGTGAGGCAGTTTCCTCCACCTGCAGAACGCTCCCCGTATCTGTCAGGCCATTTCAAAGCGCGGCTCCCGCCGCGCTTTTTTTTCGTCCAAGCTGTCGCCGATCTTTCGGCTTCGCTCGTCCGTTTGAAATCCGCCCGATCGTCCCCACATGGGCTGCATTCACCAGCCTGCGCATAATGTTATGCGAACCATGCCTGCAGGCTATTGGCCGTTCCTCTACAATCGGGGCGGACAATAAAGACGATCAATTAGGATGGATATGGTCCCGCATCTCATCACCGCTCTGAACGGTCCACTGCTCGAACTGGAAAAGAAGATACTGGACGCCACACCGTCCATCGAGCGCTGGTTCAGGCTGGAATGGCAGGAACATACGCCTCCGTTCTACTGTTCGGTGGACCTGCGCAATGCCGGTTTCAAGCTGGCGCCGGTCGATACGAACCTGTTCCCGGGCGGTTTCAATAACCTCGCCCCGGAAATGCTGCCGCTGGCCGTCCAGGCCGCGATGGCCGCGATCGAGAAGATCTGCCCGGACGCCAAGAACCTGCTGCTGATCCCCGAGCGCCATACGCGCAACATGTTCTATCTGCAGAACGTGGCGCGATTGTCGCTCATCATGCGTCAGGCTGGTCTCAACGTGCGGCTTGGCTCGCTTTCGGAAGACATCACCGAACCGACCCCGATCGAGCTGCCGGACGGGCAGACGCTCGTGGTCGAGCCGCTGACGCGGCTGGGCACCAAGGGCCGACGCCTGGGGCTCGAGAACTTCGACCCCTGCTCGATCCTGCTGAACAACGACCTGTCGGCCGGTGTGCCGCCCGTGCTCGAGAACATCAACGAGCAGTACCTGCTGCCGCCGCTGCACGCTGGCTGGTCCACGCGCCGCAAGAGCAGCCACTTTGCCGCCTATGACGAGGTGGCCAAGAAGTTCGCGCGCCTGATCGACATCGACCCGTGGATGGTCAATCCGTACTTTGCGCGCACGTCGGGCGTGGACTTCCACGAACGCGTGGGCGAGGAAGAACTGGCGGACGCGGTGGAAGGCGTGCTCAAGAAGATCGCGAAGAAGTATCGCGAGTACGGCATCAAGGAAACGCCGTATGTCGTGGTCAAGGCCGACGCCGGTACCTACGGCATGGGCATCATGACCGTGCGCGATCCGTCCGAGGTCAAGGGCCTGAACCGCAAGGAACGCAACAAGATGAGCGTCGTCAAGGAAGGCCTCGAGGTCTCCGACGTCATCATCCAGGAAGGCGTGCACACGTTCGAGAAGGTCAACGAGGCCGTGGCCGAGCCGGTGGTCTACATGATCGACCGCTATGTGGTCGGTGGCTTCTACCGCGTGCACACGGGCCGCGGCAACGACGAGAACCTCAACGCGCCGGGCATGCACTTCGTGCCGCTGGCCTTCGCGCCGAACGGGATTCCGGACAGCCACGCCAAGCCGGGCGCGGCCGTGCCGAACCGCTTCTATATGTATGGCGTGGTGGCGCGCCTCGCGCTGCTGGCCGCGTCGATCGAGCTCGAGAAGACCGACCCGAACCCGATCCTCTGATTCTGATCTCCTGATTCCAGCCTCGGACATCCATGCGCATTCTCTTCATCACCGATCCGCTCGAGACCTTCAAGACGTACAAGGACTCCACCTACGCGATGATGACCAAGGCGGCGTCCCGCGGGCACGAGCTGTTCTTCTGCCTGCAGTCGCAGCTTTCGCTCGCGGACAACGTGGTCGAGGCCACCGTGCGTCCGCTCGACATTCGCGACGACGCGCATGACTGGTTCCGCCTCGGCGAGCCGGCACGGCAGCCGCTCGCGGCGTTCGACGCGGTGCTCATGCGCAAGGACCCGCCGTTCGACATGGAATACGTGACCAGCACGTGGATGCTGGAACTGGCGGAAGCGCAGGGCGCGCGCATCTTCAACAAGCCGCGCGCCATCCGCGACCATTCGGAGAAGCTGGCCATCGGCCGCTACCCGCAGTTCGTCACGCCGACGCTGGTCACGCGCGATGCCGACCGCATCCGCGCGTTCCATGCCGAGCACGGCGACATCATCGTCAAGCCGCTCGACGGCATGGGCGGCATGGGTATTTTCCGCGTGGGCCCCGACGGCATGAACCTCGGCTCCATCGTCGAGACCCTCGGCGAAAACGGGGCGCGCACCCTGATGGTGCAACGCTTTATCCCGGCCATCAAGGAAGGCGACAAGCGCATCCTGCTGATCGGCGGCAAGCCCGTGCCGTACTCGCTCGCGCGCATTCCGCAGGGCAGCGAGATTCGCGGCAACCTGGCCGCCGGCGGCCTCGGCCGCGCGCAGGCGCTCAGCGCGCGGGACCGCGAGATCGCGGAAACGCTGGCGCCTGGGCTGTGGGAGCAGGGCCTGCTGCTGGTGGGCCTGGACGTGATCGGCGACTACCTGACCGAGGTCAATGTGACGAGCCCGACGTGTTTCCAGGAAATTACGCAGCAGACCGGTTTCGACGTAGCGGGCATGTTTATCGACGCGCTGGAAGCAGCTGTCGCGGAGACGGACCGACGCTAGCGCGCCACAGCGCCGGCCTAATTGGCGGGCGCGGGCACCCGTCGGCAGGATAAGCGGATTGGCCCGAAGGGGTGCCTGCTACAATTCGAGCATCCCAACGCGCTCACCACCATGGCAGGAATTCTCATCATCGCGCATGCACCGCTGGCTTCGGCGCTGCGCGATTGCGCTGCCCACGTCTACTGCGGCCAGCCTCCGCAGCTCGAGGCCATCGACGTCGCTCCCGACGCCGATCCCGCAGCCGTGCTGGCCGAGGCGCGACGACGCCTGGCCGCGCTCTGCGAGGACAACGGCGCGCTCGTCCTGACCGATATCTTCGGCGCGACGCCCGCGAACATCGCGGCGCGCCTTGCCGAGCCCGGCCGCGTCAAAGTGCTGGCCGGCGTCAATCTGCCCATGCTGGTTCGTGCCATCTGCTATCGCGCGGAGAAACTCGACCAGCTGGCGACCAAGGCCCTGGCCGGCGGCGCGCAGGGCGTGCTGCAGGTCGGCGCCACCACCGTTCAGAACCAACAAGCCAACCACCCCGATAAATATGCTGCAGAGGGACACCACCATCATCAATAAGCTCGGGCTGCACGCCCGGGCCTCGGCCAAGCTGACCCAACTCGCCGGAAAGTTCTCGAGTCAGGTCAAGATGTCCCGCAACGGGCGGCAGGTCGATGCCAAAAGCATCATGGGGGTGATGATGCTTGCGGCCGGAATCGGTTCGACGGTGACGCTGGAGACCGACGGCCCCGACGAGCAGGAGGCGATGGACGCGCTGCTGGCGCTGATCGCCAATCGGTTCGGCGAGGGAGAATAACGCGCGTCCTCGACGCGCGTATCCAGCGCTTTCTTCAACGTTCCCGATCGGAGCGGTTCATGCCCTTTGCCTTGCACGGCATTCCGGTTTCGCGTGGCGTCGCCATCGGGCGCGCCCACCTTGTCGCGCCCGCGGCGCTCGACGTCTCGCACTATCTGGTCGATGAAGACCGGATCGAAGCGGAGGTCGGGCGATTGCGCGATGCGCGGGCCGCGGTGCGCGCGGAACTGGTCACGCTGAAGCGGGACCTGCCGCGCGACGCGCCGGAGGAAATGGGCGCATTCCTCGACGTGCACGCGATGATCCTCGACGACGAGGCGTTGTCCGAGGAGCCCGAGGCCCTGATCCGCAACCGCCGCTACAACGCGGAATGGGCGCTGACGACGCGGCTCGAGGAGCTGATGCGCCAGTTCGACGAGATCGAGGACGAGTACCTGCGCGAGCGCAAGGCCGATATCGAGCAGGTCGTCGAGCGGATTCTCAAGGTGCTGGCCGGCGCGCCCGTGCTCGCACCGGCGCCCGTTCCCGCACTCGCCCCGGATGGCGAACCCGCGCCGGGCGTGATCGTGGTCGCGCACGATATCTCCCCGGCGGACATGCTGCAGTTCCGCCATACCGTCTTCCACGGCTTTGTCACGGACCTCGGCGGCCGGACCTCGCATACCGCGATCGTCGCGCGCAGCCTCGACATTCCGGCCGCCGTGGGCGTCAAGAGCGCCAGCGAGCTGATCCGCCAGGACGACTGGATCATCATCGACGGCGACGCGGGTCTCGTGATCGTCGATCCGTCGCCGATCATCCTCGAGGAATACCGCCATCGCCAGAGCGAGCGCGCGCTGGAGAAGAAGCGCCTGCAGCGGCTGCGGCATACGCCCGCCGTCACGCTCGACGGGCTCGAGATCGAACTGCTCGCCAATATCGAGATGGCCGAGGATGCGGGCGCCGCGCTCTCGGCCGGCGCCGTCGGCGTGGGCCTGTTCCGTTCCGAATTCCTGTTCATGAACCGCCGCGACGAGTTGCCCGGCGAGGACGAGCAGTTCGCGGCCTATCGCGGCGCCGTCGAGGCGATGCACGGCCTGCCCGTGACGATCCGCACGATCGATATCGGCGCCGACAAGCCGCTGGATTCCCGCAACGACGATTTCGAGACCGCGCCGAACCCGGCGCTGGGCCTGCGCGCGATTCGCTGGTCGCTGTCCGAGCCGGCGATGTTCCTGACGCAGTTGCGCGCGCTGCTGCGCGCGTCGGCGTTCGGCCCTGTGCGCCTGCTCATCCCGATGCTCGCGCATGCGAGCGAGATCACCCAGACGCTGGACCTGATCGAGCAGGCCAAGCGCCAGCTCGACGAGCGGGGGCTGCCGTACGACCCGGGCGTCAAGGTCGGCGCGATGATCGAGATTCCCGCGGCCGTGCTGCTGCTGCCGCTGTTCCTGCGCCGCATGGACTTCCTGTCCATCGGCACCAACGACCTGATCCAGTACACGCTGGCGATCGACCGGGCCGACAACGCCGTCGCGCACCTCTACGATCCGTGCCATCCGGCGGTGCTGCAGCTGGTGGCCCGCACCATTCGCGAAGCCAACCGTGCCGGCGTGCCGGTGGCGGTGTGCGGCGAAATGGCCGGCGACCCCGCGATGACGCGGCTGCTGCTGGGCATGGGCCTGCGCGAGTTCTCGATGCACCCGTCGCAGCTGCTTCGCGTCAAGCAGGAGGTCATCCATGCCGACTGCGAACGGCTCGGTCCGCTCGTCGACCAGGTGCTTGCCTCGTACGAGCCGGACGAGCTCAGCGCCGCGTTGCAGCGCGTCACACAACCCTGAAATCTTCAGGGTTATTCACCTTGATGTGATGGACTCGCCGTCACTTTCCTGACCGGAAGTGACGGCTTCCGCGCTCTGTTGCGCGGATAAACCATGGGTGTTTAATGGGAATTGTTATCATTTTCGATCTCTGTTAATCTTCCTCAAACGCGCCGACATGCCGGTGTCGCGCAAGCCCCCGAGGAGTAAGTTGTGTACGTCTGCATCTGCAATCAGGTCACCGATCACGAGATTCACGGCGCTGCCCATCTTGGCGTTTCGACCATGGATGAGCTGGCCGAGACGCTTGGCGTTGGCACTTGCTGCGGACGTTGCACCGACTGCGCGAAGGAGGTCCTCGCCGAAGGCGTGGCCGCGGTTCGCAATATGTCGCCCGCTCCCACTATCTCCACGATCCAGATTGTGGAGATTTCTTCCTGTTCGGCTGCTGCCCCACGTGCGATAATGGACGCTCGGGACCCGGCAGTCGCGAACGATCAGCGTACAGAGCTCGTTGCTTAAGTTCTGACCACGCTGCGTCATCTGAATTTGCTTGTGTGAGGCGTGCCAGCGGAGATGCTCCGCGGCGCGCTTTTGTGCTTTTGCATTTTCGACTGCGGGCCCGCTTGCACACTTAGGAGCCCTGTATGAAAGGTGACAAGAAGGTCATCCAGCATCTGAACGCGCAGCTCAAGAACGAGCTGACCGCGATCAACCAGTATTTCCTGCACGCGCGCATGTACCGCCACTGGGGCCTGAAGAAGCTCGGCGATGTGGAGTACAAGGAATCGATCGGCGAAATGAAGCATGCCGACCGCCTGATCGACCGCATCCTGATGCTCGACGGCCTGCCCAACCTGCAGGATCTGCACAAGCTGCTGCTCGGCGAAGACACGCCCGAAATGCTGAAGTGCGACCTGAAGCTGGAGCAGACGGCCCAC
The DNA here is from genome assembly GCF_038440175.1 of Cupriavidus sp. OTU4054. NCBI lineage: Bacteria > Pseudomonadati > Pseudomonadota > Betaproteobacteria > Burkholderiales > Burkholderiaceae > Cupriavidus > Cupriavidus sp. OTU4054. Next base: position 4,463 of record NZ_JASATF010000058.1, on the reverse strand, counting down.
GCCACGGTCAAGGAAGGCATCGCCTACTGCGAGTCCGTCGGCGACTACGTCAGCCGCGAGATCCTCGTCGATATCCTCACGGATACCGAAGAGCACATCGAATACCTGGAAACGCAGCTCGACCTGATCGACAAGGTTGGCCTGCAGAACTATCTGCAATCGCAGATGGAGCCCGGCGAGCAATAAGCGCCGGTCCAAGGTCGTACCGCCAGCCGCTGAAGCGATTTCCGGCAGCGGTCGGCACGGCGCGTGACGCTGACTGGCGTCACCGCTTTGTGCGCGATGAGGCAATAACCGTTCTCATTCGGATTCTTGTCTTCATCCAGTCATCGGTTTATCGGGCCCCGCGGTTTGCTCCGCCGTCAGGGTGCCCGGTACCGGTGACCCCCTCCTACGCTCCCCCGCAGATCTCGCAGTCCGGCGCGCGCGCCAGCCGCATCTCGTTCCATTCCATCGTCAGCGCATTGACCATCAGCAGCCGCGCGGCCAGTGGCCTGCCGACGCCGGAAAGCAGCTTCAGCGCTTCCGCCGCCTGCACCGTGCCTACCATGCCGACCAGCGGCGCAAATACGCCCATCGACGCGCAGGCGGCCTCCGGGGCCGGTACCGACGGGGGAAACAGGCATCCGTAGCACGGCGCGTCCGGCTGGCGCAGGTCGTACACGCTGACCTGCCCGTCGAAGCGCAGCGCCGCGCCCGAGACGAGCGGCACGCGATGCGCGACGCAGGCGCGGTTGATCGCGTGACGTGTGACGAAGTTGTCCGTGCAGTCGAGGACCACGTCGGCCTGTGCCACGAGCGGGCCGAGCTCGGCGTCGCTCACGCGCCTTGGCACGAGCTGGATATCGAGGTCGGGATTGATGCGGAGCATCGCCTCGCGGGCCGACTCCACCTTCGGGCGTCCGACGTTTGCCGTGGTGTGCACGATCTGGCGCTGCAGGTTGGTCAGATCGACGTCGTCGTCATCGACGATCGTGATATGGCCCACACCGGCCGAGGCCAGGTAGGGGAGGGCCGCGGCCCCGAGACCGCCGGCGCCGATCACGAGCGCGTGCGCGGCCAGCAGGCGTTCCTGGCCCTCGATACCGAATTCGTCCAGCAGGATATGGCGCGAGTAGCGCAGCAGTTGATCGTCGTTCATGGCAAAGGCGGAGCCGGGGCTGAAAACAAAAACGGCCCGCTGTCGTGAAACCGCGGGCCGTGCGAGGGGGAATGCAGCGCTACCGGATCAGCGCGCCTTGCCGGTCGGCGTGCCGAGCGGTTCGCCGATCGGTGCGCTGGCGGGCGGCTGTGCCGGCGCTGCCGGCTTGGCCGGTGCGCTCTTGCCCGCGGGCTTGGCGGCCGGCTTCGACGTGTCGGCCGGCTTGGCGCCGTCCGGCTTCTCGTCGGGCTTGCCGGCAGCCTGCGCGAGTTCGAGGCGCGACTTCGACTTCTTGACCGGCTGGCCGCTCAGCTGCGCGATGGCCTGCTGGAGCATGAAGTCGTCGTTCGAACCGAACTCCACGGGTTTCTTGCGGCGTTCCTTCTCGCGTTCTTCCGGCGACTTCTTCGCGTTCTCTTCCTCGAGGCGGCGCAGTTCTTCCACGCGGCGCTGTTCGCGCTCGGCCATTTCAGGTTCTTCCGATTCCTGCTTGTTGTGCAGGTGGCGCTCGGTGTCGATTTCGCGCGTGATCAGCGCGTCGTCGGGATCGCCCTCGGGATTCTGATCGACCGGGACGTCGGGGCGGATGCCCTTGGCCTGGATCGACTTGCCGGTCGGCGTGTAGTAGTACGCGATCGTCAGCTTGATACCCGTGTCGTTCGTCAGCGGGCGCACGGTCTGCACCGAGCCCTTGCCGAACGTGGTCTTGCCCATGATCAGCGCGCGGTGATGATCCTGCAGCGCGCCGGCCACGATTTCCGAGGCCGAGGCCGAGTACGCATTGGTCAGTACGACCATCGGAATCTTCTTGAACAGCGGCGGCAGATCCTTGAGCGGATCGTCTTCGAGCGACGACAGGCGGTAGTTGTTGAACGACGCCTTGTACACGCGCTTGGCGTCGGGCACCTGGCCGTTCGTCGAGACCACGGTCGCATCTTCCGGCAGGAAGGCCGCGGCCACGCCCACGGCGCCCTGCAGCACGCCGCCACCGTTGTTGCGCAGATCGAGGATCACGCCCTTCAGGTTCGGATTCTTCTGCGCCATCTCGGTCAGCTTGCGGCCGAGGTCGGCCACCGTGCGTTCCTGGAAGCTCGTCAGGCGGATCCAGCCGATGTCATGGTCGAGCATCTTGGTCTTGACCGACTGCACGCGAATCTCGGCGCGCGTGATCGAGACCGGGAACGTGCGTTCCTCGCTCTTGCGGTAGATCGTCAGCGTGACCTTGGTGCCCGGCTCGCCGCGCATGCGCTTGACCGCCTGCTCCAGCGGGAGGCCGCGCACGGGCTTGTCGTCGATACGCGTGATCAGGTCGCCCGGCTGGATGCCGGCGCGGAACGCGGGCGTGTCCTCGATCGGGTTGATGACCTTGACCAGGCCTTCTTCCTGCGAGATCTCGATGCCGAGGCCCGCGAAGCGGCCGCGCGTGCCTTCCTGCAGTTCCTTGAAGTCCTTCTCGTCCAGATAGGCCGAGTGCGGATCGAGGCTGGCGACCATGCCCTTGACGGCTTCGGTCAGCAGTTTCTTGTCATCGACCGGCTCGACGTATTCACGCTTGATCTGCCCGAAGATATCGGACATCAGCCGCAGCTGGTCGAGCGGCAGCGGTCCGGAAGAGTTCTGCGCCGTCGCCGAAATCTGCAGCGTGGCGAGCACGCCGGCAACGACGCCGATGGAGACGAGGCTAATGTTCTTGAGCGACTTACGCATGAGGGCAGCCTGAACGTGTGAGGATTTTGCCTGATGGAATCCGGTCGGCGCCGCGGCGCATGCCACGGCGGGTGCCTGGACCGGATTTGTCCGACAGTATAAGAGGGTGTGGGAAAAAAGGCCTGCGCGTCACCGCGTGACGGTGGGCGCGGCCACATTGGCAACCCGCAAGGCGGCTCGCCGGCGTGGCCGGATCATCCCGAGTCCCCCGCCGGACGGTCAGCGTGCCTTGCCCTGGTTGGCCACGGCGGCCAGCGAAGCGGCGATGGCGTCCGCGTCGCCGAGGTAGTAATGGCGCAGGGGTCGCAGGTCGGCGTCCAGTTCGTACACGAGCGGGGTGCCGTTGGGAATATTGAGGCCGACGATGTCGTCATCCGAAATCTGATCCAGGTACTTCACCAACGCGCGGATGCTGTTGCCGTGGGCGGCAATCACCACGCGCTTGCCGGATTTGATATCTGGAGCGATAGATTCGTTCCATAGCGGAATCACGCGGGCCACCGTATCCTTCAGGCACTCGGTCAGCGGGATCTGCTCGCGCGGCACGTTCGCGTAGCGCGGATCGTTGAACGATGCGCGCTCGTCGCCGGGCTCCAGGGCCGGCGGCGGCGTATCGTAGCTGCGGCGCCAGACCAGCACCTGCGCGTCGCCGAACTTCGCGGCGGTCTCGGCCTTGTTGAGGCCCGACAGCGCGCCGTAGTGGCGTTCGTTCAGGCGCCATTCGTTGCGCACCGGAATCCACATCAGGTCCATTTCGTCCTGGACGTGCCACAGCGTGCGGATGGCGCGCTTGAGGACGGAGGTGTAGGCGATGTCGAACGACAGGCCCGCTTCCTTGAGGAGCTGGCCGCCCTGACGTGCCTGGGCGGCGCCGGTTTCCGTCAGATCGACGTCGACCCAGCCCGTGAAGCGGTTTTCGAGATTCCACGTCGATTCGCCGTGGCGGATGAGAACGAGCTTGTACATGCTGCTTCCAGGGAGTAGAAAACCTGCCGGCGCGGCGGCGCCGAAGCGGCGCGGCCCGCACCCCACAAAATGAAGGGTGGCGCCAAACCGCGTATTTTATAATGCCGCCGACTCAACCCAACGGAAATGCCAACGTGAATTTCTTCGCCGACTACAACAACCTGGCCCTGCTCGCGATCGCGGTGGTCTCCGGCGGCCTGCTGGCCTGGCCGGCCATCGTCCGCGGAACGAGCGGCAAGAGCGTCAATACCGTCGCCGCCACGCAGCTGATGAACAAGCGCAACGCGGTGGCCGTGGATGTGCGCGACGCCGCCGAGTATGCAAAGGGCCACCTGCCTCAGGCGAAGAGCGCGCCACTTGCGGACCTCGCCAACCGCGCCGCCACGCTGGCCAAGGACAAGGCCGCCCCGATCATCGTGATCAGCCAGACTGGGCAGCACCTGGGGAAGGCTCAAGCAGCGTTGAAGGAAGCGGGGTACAGTGAGGTCTACGCGCTCGAGGGCGGCATGGCCGCCTGGCAGCAGGCCGGTCTGCCGGTCGTCAAGTAACAGGCCCGGCGGCCGGTCACGGCTGCCTTATTTTTCAGCTGTCGCGGGGGGGGGGGGCGCGGGGGGACCCGCCCCCCCCCAGTAGGACAAAGAGATTTTTG
>NZ_JASATF010000057.1:0-14162 GCF_038440175.1 Cupriavidus sp. OTU4054 | reverse complement strand
CCCCCCCCCCCCCCCCCCCCCCCCCCCCCCCCCCCCCCCCCCCCCCCCCCCCCCCCACGGATCCGGACGGCACGCTCGGCCGCGTGCAGGTCGTGCCCGACGCGCTCGATCCGCGCATCTCGCGTGTGGGCCGCTTCGGCTGGAAGGCATCGTCGTCCACGGTGCTGCAGCAGACCGCCGACGCGCTCAATGGCGACATGGGTGTGACCACGTCCATGCTGCCCAGGCATTTCTGCGGCCGCGCGACGGCCGGCAGCGATTGCCGTGCCGCCGATGCGAACAGCCCCGAGCTTGCCGATGCCGATGTCGACCGCATCTCGCACTACCTGAGCCTGCTCGGCGTTCCGGCCCAGCGTCATTTCAGGGGCCAGCAGTTCAACGGCATTCCGGCACCGACCATCGTCGAGCAGCTCAAGCAGGGCGGGGCTACCATCACCGCCGCGCAGCAGGCCGAGAGCCGCATGCAGGATCGCGTGGCGCGCGGCGGCCAGCTGTTCACGCAGGCCCGCTGCACGTCGTGCCACGCGGCGTCGCTCACGACCGGCGGCGCCCACAAATTTGCCGAACTGCGCAACCAGCTGATCCATCCGTACACGGATCTGTTGCTGCACGACATGGGGCAGGACCTTGCGGACAACTATCCGCAGGGCAACGCCAGCGGCGCCGAATGGCGTACCGCGCCGCTCTGGGGGCTGGGCCTGCTCGCGAGCATCGATCCGAATACGCGCTACCTGCACGACGGCCGCGCGCGCACCATCGAGGAAGCGATTCTCTGGCACGGCGGCCAGGGCAGCGCCGCACGGGACCGGTTCAAGGCACTGAGCGCCGACGACCGTCAGCAACTGATCGACTTTGTGAAATCCCTATGATGACCATGCAAACGAATGCGATGGCAATGTTCCCCGTGAATCGGGGCGCAATGTGGCGGCGCGCGGCGGGCTGGCTCGGCGCGGCACTGCTCGTGATGACGCTCGCCGCCTGCGGTGGCGGTGACGACGCGAGCGTCGGCGGCGGTACCGGCGGTGCGCCGTCGTCGGGCTCGGGCAGCAACGGCAATACCGGCACGGGCGGTACCGGTGGCACGGGCAACAACGGCGGCACCGGCAACAGCGGTGGCACGGGCAACGTCGGCACGCCGGGCGTGACCAAGAGCGCCAAGCGCGGCGTGGCCTACGACCTGCGCAGCGCCAACGACCTCGGCGCGCTCGCACCCGGGGTGAGCTGGTGGTACAACTGGGGCTCGCAACCCAACAGCGCCGCGGCGTCCGATACCAGCACCGCCTACAACATGGACTACATCCCCATGCTGTGGAACGGCAACTTCGACGGCAATGCCATCGAGGCCTACCTGCGCGCGCATCCGAAGATCAAGTACCTGCTGCTGCTGAACGAACCGAACCTCGGCGACCAGGCCAACCTGCAACCCCGCGACGCGGCGGCACTGTGGCCGCGTTACGAGGCCGTGGCGCAGCACACGGGCGTCAAGCTCGTGGGTCCGGCGATCACGTGGGGCAACATGGGGAACGGCTTCAACGATCCGGTGGCATGGCTGGACGCGTTCTACACCGAGTACCGCGCCGCCAACGGCAACCGCGATCCGCAGATCGACTACATCGCGTTCCACTGGTACGACTATGGCCTGTCGGGACAGCTGGATCGTCTCGTGAAATACGGCAAGCCGTTCTGGGTCACCGAGTTCGCCAACTGGCACGTCGGCGACGGCAACGCGGCCATCGATTCGGCGGCCAAGCAGATGGCCCAGATGAAAGACATGGTCGCCACCTGCGAGCAGCGCACGGATGTGTTCCGCTATGCGTGGTTCACGGGGCGCTGGGACAACGATACGCACTTCACGAGCCTGCTTGGCGCGGATGGGCAGCTGACGGACCTGGGCAAGCTTTATATCAGCCTGCCATTCTGAGGCCGCTCCCCCTCTTGCCTCAGGACTTGGGCAACCGTGGGTTTTCTCCCCTCCCCCCTTGGGGAGAGGGGTATAGAGAATCTACTGTTTTAGGCTTTCTCCCCTCTCCCATGGGGAGAGGGGCCGGGGGAGAGGGCCAACCTCACTTCACCCGACCCATCCCCTCCAGCAATGCCTTGTGGAATGCCCCCGGATCCTGCATCTGCGGCGCATGCCCAAGCTCCGGAAACTCCACGAGCGTCGCGTTCGGCAACGCCTTGGCCGTAGCCTTCGCCAGCTCCGGATACCGCCCCAGCAAAGGCTGCACCTCCGCCGGTGCCGCATCCTTGCCGATCGCCGTCGTATCCCGATCGCCGATCAGCAGCAGCGTCGGCGTCTTGATCGCCCCGAGCTCGTACACCACCGGCTGCGTATAGATCATGTCGTACAGCAGCGCCGAGTTCCAGGCCACGATCTGCTTCCCCGGCCCGCGATACATGCCCGCGAGCATCTGCACCCAGGGCTCGTACTCGGGCTTCCACTGCCCGAAGTAGTACGTCGCCTGCTCGTACTTGCGAATCCGGTCCGCCGTCGTTCCGAGCTCGCGCTGATACCACTGATCCACGGACAGGGACGGCACCCCCTTGGCCTTCCAGTCCTCGAGCCCGATCGGGTTCACGAGCACGAGCTGCTGCGTCTCCTTCGGATACATCAGCGCATAACGCATCGCCAGCATCCCGCCCGTGGAATGCCCGATGACCGTCGCCTGCCCGATGCCCAGCGAGGTCAGCAGCGCATGCGTGTTGCGCGCGAGCTGCTGGAACGTGTACTGGTAGCGCTGCGGCTTGGTGGACTTGCAGAAGCCGATCTGGTCCGGCGCGATCACGCGATAGCCGGCGCCCGTCAGTTGCTTGATGGTCTCCTGCCAGGTCGCGGCGCAAAAGTTCTTGCCATGCAGCAGCACGGCGGTACGGCCATTGGGCGCGGCGGTCGGCTGCACGTCGAGGTAGGCCATCTGCATCGGCTCTTCCTGCGACGTGAACGAGAAGCGCTGCACCGGCGCGGGATAATCGAAGCCTTCGAGCTCAGGCCCATAGGCGGGACCATCGTCGGCGGCCATGGCGGCCTGCGGCGCGGCGAGCGCGCAGGCGCTCAGCGTGGCAGTGACAAAGAGGGAACGAAGGGGCGGCATGAGGAAACTCGCGTCGGGGAGAGGAAGATGGTCGCACAAACTGACCCCCACGCATGGGCAAAGTTCCTATGCCCGGCGTCCTCCGCTCAGCGCGAACGCACGGCCTGCCGCGCCGGACGCCCCTCCCGCGGACTGGAGGCGCTGGTCGAACTGGTCGAGCTGGCCAAACTGCGCGCATCGCTCTTGGCCGCGGATCCCGTACGTCCGAGATCCACGCCGGGCAGCAGGTGCAGCAACCGCACGAGTTCGGACTGCCGATGCGTCCCGGTCTTGCGCAGGGTATCGCGAATATGCACGCGCACCGTATGCGGCGACAGAAACTCGCGCTCGGCAATCTCGTTGAGCGTCTCGCCGGCCGCCAGCCGGATCGCAATGATGCTCTCCTTGCGCGACAGGCCGAACAGCGAGGTCAGCACCGCCGCGTCGAGCACCGATCGCGACTCGGAATTGCCCATCAGCAGCATGGCCGCCGGCAACTGCCAGGGGCCTTCGACGGGCTGGCGCGACACCAGCGGCACCACGATCAGCGGCACAGGCTGTCCGCCGGAGGTGATATGCATCCAGGAACCGGCAGCCGCGGTACCGTTGCGGCCACCGAGCGCGGCAGACTGCAGCATCTTCGACAGCACGCCCTGCAGCGGCTCTGTCCGCGCGCGCAGCATCCCATGTTCGAGCGAGAGGTGGGAATCGGCCTGCACCAGCGACTCGGCCCAGCTGTTGGCATAGCGCACGCGCAGGTCGGCCTGCAGCACCATCACGCCGAAGTCGAGCGTGTCGAGCCCGGCCAGTCCCATCGAGGCCAGCCCGCTGAGTTCGAAGTTGCGATGCTGCATGCGCGCGGCACGTGCCCAGTGGGGCATGACATGCGCGAGCCGGCGTTCGCGATGATCGTTCGACAGGTCGCCCGTCGCGGCGCTTCCGGCCATCGCACTCATCAGCACGCAGACGTCGCTGGTATCGAACAGCCGGATCCCCTGTTCGAGGCCATGGCAGTCGAACGTATGCGTCATGGCCTGCGGGCGCATGGCGATCAGCGGGCTGTCCACGGCGCGGGTGAACGTATCGATCGCCGATCCGTTGCCATGCCCGACGTACTCGGGCACCACGCGCATGCTCTCGGGCATGGCGGCGGCGTTGGTAAAGCAGCCGTGCGGCGTCACGCCAAGGCGCGTCTCACCCGCGAGCTTGTCCCAGATCAGATAACGTGGACTCGTCGTGCAGGTGTACTGGGAAAATAAATCGAGGGCGACCGGCATGGCGGCCACGTCCATCGCCGACTCGTAAATGCAGTCGACGAGGTGATGGAATTGATCGTCGGTAGACGGGTGTTCGCCCATAATGATTTTCCCCGGTGGCAAACGCCTTGTTTCCTCAGACCACTGCGGCGAGGCGTGGTCCTTATATGTATGCTGACCATCGTCGCCCCGGCGGGTGCCGGCGGCAACGCTTCTCTTGTCGCGACTCTCGGGCGGGATGGCGACTGGTGCCTTCCGCTTCGTATAGACCAATCATCGGCCAAAAACCCAATGCGGGAGAATCCCGCCTTGGAGGGGGCTGACAGCAGCGGCTTTCGCCATCCCTACTCAGATTGCGGGAAAGTTGGCAATCACGTAGGTCCTGTCATGCCTGGTCCTATCGCCTCGTTGCGCGGGCACCCGGCATTGCGCATCACACGCCCGTTCCAACAATCGATAGCTCGCGCAATACTACGCGCCGGCCTTGCGATTGCAATCAGTCAAGCGTTTGATTCGACAGGGTTTGCGCAAAAACGACAGCCATATGCCATAGGCGTCCCATTTCGCAATTTCGGCATTAAGCGAGAATCCGTCAGGCAGAATTCGTGGCTGCGGAAGTGATGATTGCTGCCCCCGCGGCTTTGGCAATATCGTCGGCGGCAGCCTGCCCAGCCTGGATCTCGGCATCCGTATGCGCGGCGCCGCCATCCACCTGCACCGTCACGCGCGGGGCGGCCATGCGGATACCGGCCTTGTCGAAATTGCGCTTGAGGCGGACGTTGAACGCGCGCGCGATTTCGGACTGCATGAGCGGCCGCGTCTTGTACTGCGCAAGCACGACGATGCCATTCGGGTCGAATCGGTCGAGACCGAGGATATCGAGGCTCGACAGCAGGTTGCGCGAATAGCGGTGATCGCGCGACACCTCCGTGCCCGTGCTCCGGATGATCTCCAGCGCGCGATCGAAGTCGCTGTCGTAGGCCACGGAGATATTGAACACGGCGTACGCGTACCCGCGCGACAGGTTCTTGACGGCCTTGATCTGGCTATAGGGCAGCGTATGGAGCGCGCCCTTGCCGTCGCGCAGGCGCACGGTCCGGATGGTCATGCCTTCGACCACGCCCGAATGGTCGGGCAGCTCGATCGAATCGCCGATCGCGATCGAGTCCTCGATCACGATGAACAGGCCCGTGATCAGATCCTGCACGAGACTCTGCGCGCCGAAACCGATGGCCAGGCCCACCACGCCCGCGCCCGCGAGCAGCGGCGTGACGTTGACCCCAAGGTTCGCGAGCACCGCGATCAGCGCGATGATCAGCAGCGCCACGAACGACGCGTTGCGCACCAGCGGCAGGATCGTCTTCGCGCGCAGGCTCGGCTGCTGCCCGACGCGGCCATGCGTGGGGGAGAGCGTCTGCGTGATCGCGGTATCGATCAGCAGCCAGATCAGCCACGCGAGCAACACGATGGCAATCACGCTCACGGTGGCCTGCACCACGTGCCGGCCGAACAGCGTCGATTGCGCGAGCTGCATCAGCGAGGTATCCCAGACCCGCGCGGTGATCTCCAGGAACGCAAACCAGATGACCACGCGCATGAGCGCCACCGCAAAGCGGCCGAAGCGCGCGATATAGGCGGAGCGCAGGCGATCGCGCAGGCGCGGCGGGCGTGTGGTCGATTTGGGCGAGCGGCCGACCACGAGGTTCAGCAACGTCGCGGCCACGAACAGCGTCACCGATACCACGGCGCGGCGCAGGATCTCGTCGGCCCGTCCGCTGGCCATCAGTGTGCCGAGCACGGACGCGATGACCACCGCCAGCACGGGCAGGTGCCATGCCTGGCCCGCCAGCCGCAGCACGTCCATCCATGCGGGGTAGGACTGGCGTGTCGCGAGCGGCCGGAACGAGATCAGGTGGCCGATCTGCCGGCGGAACCGGATGGCGAATATCGCGATCAGAACGGCCGCGAGAATATTGGCAAAGGTGCCGATCAGCGCGGACAGGCTTGCGCCCAGCGCCGCGATCACCCGGCTGTCGGTGGCCGCCTCGCCCAGCGCGGCCAGCGCGCCCGTGGCAAACAGCAGCCACGGCGAATGGTGCAGCAGGTCGCGCACGGCAGTGGCGCGATGCGCGGACGAGAACACCGCGAAGATCACCTGGCAGAACGCGGTCAGCAGCGCGCCGCAGACGATCGACAGCGCCACCAGCACCGCGGCCATGCTCGCGGGGGTCCGGCCGAAGACCTGATAGGTCAGCAGCACGGTCAGCGCGAAGGCGACGATCCAGGGTCCGATGCGGCGCATGAAATAGATGCCCACGTCGATCCACGAGGGCACGCTGGGCAAATGCGTCGGCCGTGCCGGCTGCAGCCGGCGCTGATGCAGGCGCCGCCCGAGTTCCCAGAGCAGCCATCCCGCGACGCCCCATGCCACCAGCACGGTCCCGAACTCGCGAATCGAGACGATCTTCGGCCGCGTGTCGTGCATGGTCAGGGCGGCGTGCCATTCCTCGCCCGCAAAGCGGATACGCCAGCTCCAGTACTGGAGCGCGCCGTGCTGCTTGTCCAGGCTGCTATCGACCTGATCGAGCGCCTTCGTCACCACGCCGATCAGTCCCGCCTGCGCGCCGCTGGCCGGTCCGGGCGCCGCCACGCCCGAGGCGTCGAGCCCGCTCCGCAGCGTTTTCAACTGATCGACGAGGGCCTGGCGCTGCTTGTCGTTCTGCAGCGTGCCGATGATCTGGTCGAGCGATTGCGCGAGCGGCTCGCTCGCGGGCGGCGACGCGCTGGCCTCGAGCTTCTGCGCCGCGGCGATCAGCGGATTGGCCGACGCCGCGTGGGCGGGCGGCGCGGCCAGCATCGTCAGACTCAGCCAGGTCAGCAGGACGAACGCCAATGCCGGACGCACGAGATCCCGAATGGAGCGAGGGCGCGGCGGCAGAAGCATGGGCGTCAGGTCATCGTTCGACATGCGCGTCACTGTAGCGCATCGGGAGGCGCTGGGTACCTCTGGACATTCTCCGCACGCAACCTCTCGTCGCCCCGTCCCGTTCCCTGTCACCGCCCGTAACGTAACCCGTAACGTCCCGCGTCCCACGGTGTTCCCCGGTCCGCGCCCCCGGCGCAAGTAGGGTGGCAAACGCCGGAACGCCCGCCCCGCGCGGCCCGGCGCCCCGCTGGCAGTGTCGCCCGCCGTTCGCCCGCGGCCCCGCTGTCCATTGGCATGCGCTTTGCAGAGATAGCCCGACACGACACCACGCATGCAAACCGAGGGACCGGGGAGAGACACCATGCAACATGCCGCAGCCTATACCGACCATGCCGCCATGCACGGCAGCGCGTTCCGTTTCGACGCTTCCTGCCGGATGCCGCTCGAGGCCCAGTTTGAAGCCCGGATTGCCGCCGCGATCGACGCCGCGATGCTGAGCCGGCGCGATGCGTACGCCGGCCAGCCGCAGGCGTGGCAGCTGTTCTGCGAAGCCTCCCACGTGGCCACGCTGCGTGCGCCGCTTCGCGACGCCTTTATCGCCCGCGTGGCCGAGCAACGCGGCGCAGACATCGCGCTGCGCCTTGCCGCCAAGGCCGATGCGATCCGCGAGGCCGCCATTGCGCGCGATCGCGAAGCGCTGGCGGTCTGATTGCCGCGCTCGCTATTGTTCGTATTATCCGTACAGTGTTCGCGAAAGAGTACCGATTATCTTCCGCATTCGGTCGTCCATAGTGAGGTCAAGCGCGCCGGACATCTCCGGCACGCACCGACCCAGGAGAACGATCATGAATGCAGCGACTCAATCCCAGACCTCCCACAACGCGGGTACCGCCGCCGACGGCCGCAAGGTCGCGCTCGTCACGGGCGGCTCGCGTGGCATCGGCGCCGCGATTGCCGAGCGGCTGGCCGGCGACGGCTTTGCCGTTATCGTCAACTACGCGGGCCGCGCTTCGGAAGCCGAAGCGCTGGTTGCCCGCATCGTCAAGGCCGGCGGCCGCGCGGTCGCGGCGCAGGCCGACGTCAGCGATCCGGCCGCGGTGGCGCGCCTGTTCGATACGGCAGAGACCGCGTTCGGCGGCATCGATGTGCTCGTCAACAGCGCCGGCATCATGAAGGTCGCCACCATGGCCGAGTCCACCGACGAGCTGTTCGACCGGCAGGTGGCCATCAACCTCAAGGGCACGTTCAACACGCTGCGCGAAGCTGCGCGCCGCCTGCGTTCGGGCGGCCGCATCGTCAACGTGTCGTCGAGCGTGGTGGGGCTCTATCAGCCGATGTACGCCGCCTATGCGGCGACCAAGGCGGGTGTGGAAGCCATGACGCACGTGCTGACCAAGGAAATGCGCGGTCGCGAGATCACCGTGAACACGGTCGCGCCGGGCCCCATCGCCACGCAGTTGTTCTTCGAGGGCAAATCGGAAGAGGTCATCGCGCGTGCGGCCAAGGCGCCCCCGCTCGAACGCCTGGGCAAGCCGGAAGAAGTCGCATCGGTGGTCTCGATGCTGGCCGGCGCCGACGGTTCCTGGGTCAATGGCCAGACCATCCGCGTGAACGGCGGCGTGATCTGAGCGCACGACGAGATCCGGGCGCGGGCGCCATCGCCGACAACTCAGGCGAAGGTCAGCGCCTCCCGGCGCCCGGGCAGGTCGAGGTGCGGCACGTTGTTGAAGCTCAGCAACCGCTGCGTGTCGCGCCCGACGATGACCTCGCAGAACGCCGTATTGCGGAACTGCAGGTTCAGCTCGATCGCCGTCGCGGTCGGCGCGCCGAGCAGGTCCGCCACCGCGCGGCCGATCGCGCCACCCGAGCTCACCACGAGCAGCGCATCCTCGCGCGCGGCGCCTTCCGTCGCATGGGTCAGCGCGCCCCGCATGCGGGCGCCGAAGTCCGCCCAGGTCTCGGGCATGCCCGCAAGGCGGTCCTCGGTCCACGCCTGAAAGGCCGCGCGGAACGTGCGCCAGTAGTCGCGATAGTCGCCGTTCTGGTGGGCGCGATGATCGGCCCCATCGGTGAAGCATCGATACAGCGCCTCGCCGTCGTACTCGTTGAGACCCGCGTGCGTGCCGATATCGAGGCCCGCCGCGCCGCTCGCCACCCCCATGCCCGCAAGAATTTCGGCTGCTGTGTCCTGCTGGCGCACGAGAGAGCCGGCGAGCACCCGGCGAAAAGCCACGCCGCGATCGCGGAAATATTCGCCGAGCCAGCGCGCCTGCTGCCGGCCGACGTCGGAAAGGCGGTCATAGTTCTCGGCGCCGAAGGAAGCCTGTCCGTGACGGACAAGAAAGAGCATGGCCATGGAAGCACCAGGAGAGGGTTGACGACGAGCGATTCTAGGCGCTCGCTCCGGCATGGAAGAAGCATGTCCCCTAACAATTCATACGAAGTATTGTCGCGCTGCATGGGGGGTATCGGGCGTTTTGCTTCGGTGCTATATATCTTGCGCGCCCCCCTTTGTAACCATCTCGAACCGCCTTTCTGCCGCCGCTCATGACCCACAACGGTGACGACATCGAGGCCGCCATGGTGCGGCTGCTGTATCGTCAGTCGCACGGCATCCTGTTTGCCAATTTCGTGATTCCGGCGGCGGTCGTCTACGCGCTACGCGACACCCCCTCCTACCATCTGCTGCTCGCATGGATGGGCGCCATCTATGTGCTCACGTTCTGCCGCATCGGTCTGTCGCTGAAGTTCTTCCGGCACGGCGACTCGGCAACGACTACCCCTAGGCAGTGGGTCACGCGCTTCGCCATTTTCTCGTGGCTGTCCGCGGCGTTATGGGGGTTCCTCGGTTCCCTGTGGCTGCTCCCACCCGAACCGGAGTGGGTGGCCTTCGCATGCATCGTGCTGGCCGGCATGGCCTGCGGCGCGATGCCCGGCCTGTCGGCGCGGCTCGGCGTGTACATCGGCTTTATGACCATCATGGTGGCGCCGTTCGTGATCACATGCATGCTGCGCCACGAGTCGATCTATAGCGTGTTCCTGATGTTCGCGCTCGCGTTGTACGTAGTTAACGTCTACTTCGGCCGCGTGACGTACCGCAACCTGCTGTCGGGCGTGCAGCTGCGCTTCGAGAACGTCGCGCTGATCGGGCAGTTGGAACGGGAACGCGACCGCGCCAATGCCGCCAACCTCGCCAAGACCCGTTTCCTCGCCGCCGCCAGCCACGATCTGCGCCAGCCGCTGCATGCGCTGGGTTTGCTGTCGGCCTCGCTGTCGGCGGTCGCCGAGCGCGGCGATGTCGGCGCCGATGGCGCGCGCCAGCTCGGCCGGCGCCTTGACACCACGCTCGAGCGCATGGGTGGCTTGCTCGACGGGCTGCTCGACGTATCGCGTCTCGACGCGGGCCTCGTCACCATACGCCGCCGGCCGCTGCCGCTCGCGACGCTGCTCGACGATATCCGCGACGAGTATGTGGAGCAGGCCCGCCGCCAGGGCTGCCGGCTGGACGTGGTAGTCACCGAAGCCTGGATCGACAGCGATCCCGAACTGCTGCGGCGGATTCTGGACAACCTGCTCAGCAACGCCATCCGCTATGCGCCCATGGCGCGCATTCTCGTCGGCGCGCGGCGCCGCCCCGGCGCGATGGAGATCCAGGTCATCGACAGCGGCCCCGGCATCGCGCCCGAGCAGCAGGCACTCGTCTTCGAGGAGTTCGCGCAACTGACCGATGCGCCGGCGGAGCAGGGGCTCGGCCTCGGGCTCGCGATCGTACGCCGGCTGGCCGGCCTGCTCGGCCATCCCATCTCGCTGCGCTCGACGCCCGGCAAGGGCAGCAATTTCTCCGTCACCGTGCCGCTCGCGCGCGACGGTGCCGCGCCGTCCGCGATCGATGCGCCGCTATCGGCGTTTTCGGGTGGCGTCCAGCCGCTGGAGTGCTATGGCGTGATGCTCGTGGACGACGATCCCCAGATCCTGTCCGCGCTGAGCGACCTGCTCAAGTTCTGGGGGCATCTGGTCTACGCGGGCGCCTCGGTCGAGGAGGCCTGCGCCGCGCACCAGCGCGCGCGCGAGCAGGGCCCGGCACCCGTGCATCTGGTCCTCGCGGACTTCCGGCTGGCCAATCAGGTCACCGGGGACCAGGCGATCGCGTGGCTGCGCGAATATCTCGATGCGCCCGTCCCGGGCCTGATCGTCACCGGCGATACCGCGCCGGACCGATTGCGCGCGCTCCATGCCAGCGGTTATCGCGTGCTGCACAAGCCGATCTCCGCGGACGCACTGCGCCTGGCCATCGCGCAAACCGTGCAGGATGCGCGCGATGGGCTGGAAGACGAAAACAACTAGCCGGTCGCTCTGGTTCGATTGAGCAGCGCCGCGCAGCGGCCCATGAGTGTCTGGGTGCAGCACGCGGTGCCGCTCCATTCCCCACCCGTCACCTTGCCATCGGGCCCGGCCACGAGCTTGCGCTGGCAGCGCGCCGTGGATGGCGTAGGATCGACGGCCCCCTCGCGCGGACCGCTGCCCGGGGGTTGCGCGGCGGGAACCTCGTCGACCCACACGTAAGCGGTACCGCCGGGCACGGACTGCACCGACTGCGGCGGTCCCCATTGCGCCTTCGCTTCCTCGATGGGCGCCGATTTCCAGGAGTCGAACACGCGCTGCATCGCATTGCCTTCAAAGCTACCGCACGCGGCAAGCAGGAGCAGGGCACAGGGCGCGGCGAGCGCGGGCGAAACGAGGCGGAGGGGCAACGCGGACATGGCGGCTCCAGCGAGTTGACGGGCCCTGAGCCGCAGACTATCCGAGCGGTATCAGGGAAGGCAATCCGCATATGTGTGTCGGCGCACGGAACGGCATCCGTTGCACGATCAAGCGAACAAAGGCTGCTGCAGGATGCTGGCGGACTGAATCTTTCGTTTCGTGGCACGCGTCGGCGCCTGCGCGGCCGGGGCGGGCAGCAGTGGCGGCAACGCGGTCAGCATGAATGGGCGCGTGGCTTCGATCGGTACCGCGTCGGCGATCAGTGTGGCCAGGTGCGGCAGCAGGATCTGATAGGTATCGGCATCGAAACGCACCGGGTTTGCCTCGCCGTTGCCGGTCACGAGTCCGGCGGCCGCTTCGAGCTGCGCGACCGAGCCCAGATAGCACCAGTCCTCGATCACATGCCATGGCTGCGGAGCCGGTCCTTCGCGCCATGCAATCGCCCCCGCGAACGGCCACGCCCGCAGCGCCGAGGTTTGCAGCGCCGCTACCAGCCGTTCGCGATGGCTCGCCATCGTCTCTTCGCCGACGCACGCGCCATCGCATCGATGCACCTGCCGCGCAAAGCAGGGATTGCCACGCCGCGTACGGCCTTCGATGCCGAGCGTGGTCAGGCATAGCCGATGTTCATCGGCCAATGCGCGCAGATGGGCGATGGCCGATCCTTTGCTCGCGTACACGCCATGCAGATCCGCATGGCGGCTCAGGTCGATATGGCGGTTCGAACGCAGCCGCGGCGCGGACAGTCCGTGTGGCAGCTCCCAAGAGAACAGTTCGTGCGTCTGCCGCAGCTGGCGATTGTGCAGCGGCTGCAGCGACTTCACGAGTTGCGCTTCGAGCAGCAGCGCGCCCACCTCGCCACCGGTTTCGCGCCATTCCACGCGGCGCACGGCACGCGCGAGCCGCATCTCCTTCTCGTTGGTGTGGTCCCCCGAGAAATGCGAGCGAATCCGCTGGCGCAGATGAATGCTCTTGCCGACGTACAGCGGCGCATCGTCGTCGCCATGGAACAGATAGACGCCGGCGCGATCGGGCACATCGTCCAGCGCGGTCTCCTCGAGCCCGGCGGGCAGGCTCGCCTGCTTGACCAGCGACTTCACGGCCGACTCGACGAGGTCCACCGAATACTGATCGTGAATCCGCTGCCAGAACTGCCAGAGCAGTTCCGCATCGGCCAGCGCGCGGTGGCGCCCCTTCGGTGTCAGCCCGAAACGCGCGATCAGCGCATCGAGCCCATGCCGCTCCACGGACGGGTACAGCGCGCGCGAGAGCCGCACCGTGCACAGCACATCCGCACGGAAGGTAATGCCGGCCCGGCGAAACTCGTTCTTTAGAAAGCCATAGTCGAAGCGCGCGTTATGGGCGACGAACAATCGCCCCTGCAAGCGCTCTGCCAGCGCCTCGGCCAGGCTCTCGAACGTCGGCTGCCCACGGACCATGTCGTCCGTGATGCCGGTCATGTTCTGGATAAATGGCGGAATCGACATGCGCGGATCGACGAGGGTGTCCCATTCGGAGATCCCGTCGGGCCCCACCTCGACGACGCCGATCTCGGTAATGCGATCGTTCTGCGCGTTCGCGCCGGTGGTCTCCAGATCGACGAACACGATCGGCCGCGCCAGCGCGGCGGCGAGCGCGTGCGCATCGAGGGTCCCGGCATCGCGTGAAGTCAGGCGTTCCGGCAGGTAGGTATAGGCATCGTGAGGCGTCGGCATCCGGCGATTCTAACGGACCGAAAAATTTTTTTGAGAAACCGCTTGCCAACCTCGTTTGCCCAGCTTAATATTCGCCCCCTCGCAACACAAACCGAACGCAGCAGCAGGCGGAAACGCAGCAGCGGCGCGGGTTGCGGGGAGATGGGGAGTAGTCAGCAAGCGAGTCGGTTGAAAAAATAAATCGACGAACTAGTTGACGCGAAGCAAGAAAAGCTACATACTCTCGCTTCTTCGCTGCAACGAAATACGCAGCGACAAGGCAGCAAAAAACGCAGACGGCAAAGCCGGTTGCGCAAGGTTCTTTAACAAACAAACAACCGATAAGTGTGGGCGCTTGATGACGGCGCACCGAAAGATCTTTGGTCTCTCGGCAAGCTTCAAAAGTTATCAGTGCTCGCACAGTAAAACATGTTGGTTCTGTCTTCGGACGGAG
>NZ_JASATF010000056.1:0-17306 GCF_038440175.1 Cupriavidus sp. OTU4054 | reverse complement strand
GGGCCCACCGGGGGGGGGGGGTCCCCCCCCCCGGGGGGGGGGGGGGCCCCCCCTGCCCCCCCCCCCCCCCCGCTTGCCTATACTGGAGTGGACCCGCGCCTGCCCCGGCGCCGTCGCCACGGCGCGCCTGCCGCGCGCGACACGGTCCCCATGCTGGAGAACGCCATGGCAGTGATCGTCATCAGGGATTTGTCGGAAAACGTTGACCTCGACCGCGAGGCGATGTCCGCCATCATGGGCGGCGCGCGCGCGGCAGGCTCGCCACGCTGGCAGTCTTTCCGTCACGCGCATGTGACGCGACTCGTCCAGTATCCGCGGGGAGTGCCCGGCAAGGGACTTCCGGCGGACCCATCGATTGCAGGGCAGGAACGGGTGGCCGGCGTACCACCGCGCGAATAGACGCACGTATGCCGGCTCGCATGCGAGTCGTGGAAAAGTCACTGTGGAAAAGAAAAGCCCGCCAAGAGATTGGCGGGCTTTGTGGTTGCGGACGGGCCCGGATCGCCTGGGTCACGTCACCGGCAAATTCCGGTCATTTCCTGCGTCGCGATGAGTGTGAAGCTTTGGTACCTTGCGTCCATCCCTGGACGGCCGTCCGGACCACCCGGACAGTCGGACCTACCCATACCGACGACAAATGACCGCAATCCCGGCACCGAACGGCAACGCTGGTTGCCGAAGGAGATCGGCGGGACACGTTATCGTCCGCCCCGGGCGGGCACTGTGTGCTCGCGTTTCCCAGTATAGAAAGCCCGGCTTTGCTTTCAAGTCCGCTTCGGACACATCTGCTTACGTTTCGCAGTGCAACATGATCCGGAGTCTTCTGATATACTTCGCGCCGTGAGTTTCGCACTGTGAGTTCCGCACCGCGCCCGCTGAAGTTTCCAAGCCATGGCGTATCCGCAGCCCTCCCAAGCTCTGCCCCCTGCTTCTGTCCACGCAACATTCGAGACAGGTGCCGGCCAGATCGCACCGCTCACCGCCCGTTGCCTCGTCTCCGATCCTGTTCCGAACAGCCCGCATTCTGGAGCTGTTTGCCTGTCAGGGACCCGCCCGGATTTTCCGCGCGCCCCTGCCTGCCGCCGTATTCACAGCCCACAGCACACTGCTGAGTCTGTCGAACGGCCTCACCGATTGGCGCCGAAGCCTTTTTAAGACTTTGACCTTGGGTTCGCCCATCGCGCCCACCCCGTGTTCCGAAACGCCGGGGTGAATGCATCACTGAAAACCTACGACATGACCCAGCACGATTTCCGTGCGGAGCAAGATATTGCCTCCGCCGACACGACTATCTCGACGATTTCGCAAGACACCGCCGCCGCCACGCAGAGCCCGCTCGACAAGCTCGACGCGATGCTCAACGGCGACGCGCCTGTTGCCGGCGAACAAGCTGCCCCGGCCGCTGACGCCACCGACGCCGCACCGAACGGCTTTGCCTTGCTCGGCCTCGACGCCGCCATCCTGCGCGCGCTGAGCGACGCCAACTACAACACGCCGACGCCGGTCCAGGCGCAGGCCATTCCCGCATTTATCGCCGGCCGCGACCTGCTGGTCTCGAGCCAGACCGGCTCGGGCAAGACCGCCGCGTTCATGCTGCCCGCGATCCAGCGCATCAGCGAGAAGCCCGCGCCCAACCGCCCGCGTGCCGAAGAACCGACCAAGCGCATCAAGGGTAAGCGCCCCCGTCCGTCGCCCGCGCAGCCGTCGCTGCTCGTGCTGACGCCGACGCGCGAACTCGCACTGCAGGTGACGGAAGCCGCCGCCAAGTACGGCCGCTATCTGCGCCGCATCGTGTGCGCGAGCATCCTGGGCGGCATGCCCTACCCGAAGCAGCTCGCGATGCTCTCGAAGATGCCTGACATCCTCGTGGCCACGCCGGGCCGCCTGCTCGACCATATCGAAGCCGGCCGCATCGATCTGTCGCAACTCGACATGCTCGTGTTCGACGAAGCCGACCGCATGCTGGACATGGGCTTTGCCGACGACATCGACGCGATCGTCGCGGCCACGCCGGCCTCGCGCCAGACGCTGATGTTCTCGGCCACGCTCGACGCCCGCATCGCCCAACTGGCTTCGCGCCAGCTGCGCGACCCGCAGCGCATCGAGATCGCCGCCGTGCGCGCCGACCAGAGCAACATCGAACAGCGCCTGCACTACACCGACGACATGTCGCACAAGGAGCGCCTGCTCGACCATCTGCTGCGCGATGCCTCGCTGAAGCAGGCCATCGTGTTCACGGCGACCAAGCGCGACGCGGACTCGCTCGCGGAACGCCTGTCGGACACCGGCTTCTCGGCTGGCGCCCTGCACGGCGACATGACGCAAGGCGCGCGCAACCGCACGCTGACGGCCCTGCGCCGCGGCAACCTGCGCGTGCTCGTGGCGACCGATGTGGCCGCGCGCGGCATCGACGTGCCCGATATCACCCACGTGGTGAACTTCGACCTGCCCAAGCAGGCCGAGGACTACGTGCACCGTATCGGCCGTACCGGCCGCGCGGGACGCTCGGGCATCGCGATCAACCTCGTGAACCACGGTGACGTGTTCCAGTGGCGCCGCATCGAGCGCTTCACGAACAACCGCATCGACGCTTCGGTCATCGAAGGCCTGGAACCGCGTCGCACGCCCAAGCCCCGTCAGGGCTTCGGCGGCAAGCCGGGCGGCCCGCGTGGCGGCAACGGCGGCGGCTACCGCGGCAATGGTGGCGGCTACCGTGGCAACAACGGCGGCGAGCGCACCTTTGGCGACCGTAATTTCGGCGACCGCAATGGCGGCGGCGAGCGTCGCTTCGGCGGCGAGAGCCGCGGCTTCGGCGACCGTGGCAATGCGGGCGGCTTCGGCGATCGCGGCGAGAACCGCGGTTTCGGCGACCGTGGCAATGCAGGCGGCTTCGGCGATCGCGGCACCGGTGGCTACCGTGGCCAGGGTCAAGGCCAGGGCCAGGGCCAGCAACGCACGTTCGGTGATCGCAATTTCGGTGACCGCAGCTTTGGCAACCGCGATGGCAACCGTGACGGTAACCGCAGCTTCGGCAACCGCGAAGGCGGTCAGCGCGACGGCAATCGTGGTGGCTTCGGCGGTGGCAACAGCGGCGGCGGCTTCGGCGGCCAGCGCAACAGCCGCTCGCGCTACGAGCGTTAAGCCTCCCGCCCGTGGGTAACACGGGCGATGGACAGACAACGGGCGCCCGAGAGATCGGGCGCCCGTTGTCGTTTACGTTCGGCTTTTACAGCGCGCAGCTGCGGAAGCCCACGAACGACACGTCGTCCTCGGGCAGCAGCGCCGTGCGCGCGCGCGTATGGCGCTGGCGCGGCGCGCTCGCGAACGAGACGCCGCGCGTGACCTGATGCGTGGCAAACCGCCCCACGATCTCGGCATCGACGGGGCTCGCCTCGAAACCCGCGTACGGTTCGTAGGGCGTGGCGGTCCACTCGCGCAGCGCGCCCCACTGCAGCCCGCGGTTCTGCGTGGCCGCGAGTTCCCACTCGACCTCGGCCGGCAGCCGGCGCCCGGCCCACACGCACCAGGCCTGCGCCTCGTACAGCGTGACGTGACGCACGGGCTCGTCGGGATTGAGCGTGCGCAGCGTGCCGAAGCGCGACACCATCCAGGCGCGCGTCTCGGGGTGCCGCGACCAGTAGCGCGGCGCCGAGCGCTCCTGCGTCATCAGCCACTGGCGTCCCGCCGCCGACCACCACGCGGGGTGCTCGTAGCCGCGGTCCTCCACGAAGTCCAGGAAGTGCGCGTTGGTGACGAGCGCCGCGTCCATCTCGAACGCGGGCACGTACGTCTGCTGCGGCGGCAGTTCGTCGGGCAAGGCAAACCCGTCCGCGTCGCTCCATCCCTGCACGAAGCGCCCACCGGGAAAATGCAGCGTGCCCGCATAGCCGGCCGTCAGCGCCGGCGCGGGCGTGGCCGGGCCCACGGGCGCCATATCGAGCGCCTGCAGCAGCGCGGCGATGGTCTCGCCCTGTGCATCCTCGTGGAACAGCGCGCGGCGGAAGGGATAGAGCGTGTCGTCGTTGTCGTCCGGCAGCAGCGCGATACGGCGCAGGAGGCCGTCGAGCACATCGGCCGCGTACTGCTTGACCACGGCGACATCCGGCAGCGCGATCTCCCAGCGTTCGTCGGGACCGATGCGCTCGGGATCGAACCATTCGTCGGCGCCGTCGAGCCGGGACGGCTCGCGCGCCACGGGCAGCCGCAGGCCACCGTGCTCGAGCTCGTGCACGCCGCGCAGACACCACCATTCGGCGTGCCACGCGATATGGCCCAGCGTCCATAACGGCGGATTGCAGTCGTACTGCCGGTCCACCTGCCAGCCCCGGCGCGTCTGGCCGAAAGCGGCGAGCCAGCCAAGCGTGCGGTTGCGGGCCTCGACCAGTGCCTGCGCCAATCCCTCGCGCGGCAGCCGGCGGGCATCGGCCCAGGCCGCCTGGCCGCCAGTAAAGAAGAGATCGGGAAGCATGGAGAAGCCGCTCATCGAAGCATCCGTCCGAGAAAGGTGAAAAGATTGCCGAATATGGCGTCCGCGCACGGACGCACGAAAGCCCGGGCTGCGCGAATTATGACATCGCGCCCCGGGCCCCGCTTTTTCGTACTGCTTTTCCGACCTGCCGGTCAGGTTACTGCGCGACGGCGTTCCGCCGCATCACCCGCGCGCGTGGAACACCGCGAACCAGCCGCGCGGATCGGTCCAGCACACCGGATCGGTGAATCCCGCGGCCTCCAGCAGCAGCGAGAAATCGTCGGGCCGGTACTTGTATGAATCCTCGGTATGGATGCGCTCGCCCGCCGCGAACGCGCGCTCGCCGCCCGGCCAGCGCACCCGCACGTCGCGCGTGGCGGCCAGATGCATCTGCACGCGCGAGGCCTCGCGATCGAAGCTCGCCTCGTGGCGCCAGTCGGCCACCGCAAAGTCGCTGCCGACGATACGGTTGAGATTGCGCAGCACGTTGCGGTTGAACGCGGCGGTCACGCCCAGCGCGTCGTCATAGGCGGCCACCAGCGTGTCCGCGTCCTTGTGCAGGTCCACGCCGATCAGCACGCCATCGCCGCGCCCGGCCACGCCGCGCAGCCGCTGAAGCAGCGCCAGCGCGTCCATCGGCGCGAAATTGCCGATGCTCGAGCCCGGGTAGAAGAACAGCCGCCGTCCGCGCCGGACGCTGGACGGCAGATCGAGGGGACTGCACAGATCGGCGCCGAGCCCGAGCATCGGGATCTGCGGATGCTGCTGCTGGAGGCCGGTGAGCGTATCGCGCAGAAACTCCACCGAGATATCCACGGCCACGTACTGGGCGGGCTGCAGGCTGCCGAACATGCGGGCGGCCTTCTCGCAGTTGCCGGCGCCGAGGTCGATCAGCACGCAGCCGCTGCCCGCGCGCGCGGCAATGGCCGGCGACGCCGCCGCGAAGATCGAGGCCTCGGTACGGGTGGGGTAGTACTCGGGCAGATCGGTGATGGCTTCGAACAGCCGCGAGCCCAGGACGTCGTAGAAGAATTTCGGGCTGATGCCCGCCTGCGGCCGGTTCAGGCCCGCGACGATCTCGTCGCGGAGCGCGCCGCTGTCCTCGCGATACTGCTGGACGAACTGTGGCTGAAGACCCGCCTTCGCATGTGCATGGCCGTTGCCGAGCGGCACCACGGCGCCGCCCTGGTGACCGTTGGAGGCGTGGCCATTCGTCGCGTGGGATTCCTGGGGAGCGGTGTGGTTGTGCGGGCGATGCGGGGCGGTGCGGGAAGGTGTCGGGTTCAGCGGTGTCGTTGAGGCCGGCATGACATTGTCCTTGTTGTCGATGGGGCACTACATGAATCCCTGGAACAGACCGCGCTGACCGGCAGGCGCGGCGGCGAAGGGGTCCGCTTCTGTGTGGTCTGAAGCGTACCTGCCGATGCCAATCTCACAAGCATAGGTGTATATCCTGAGGCGTGCCGAGTCGTTTGCATCGGCTTACAAACTCGATGCGTGCTTTTTTCACCACATCCGGGCGAATGCGGCGCAACATTTCCTGAAAAAGTTCGCTTATAATCCGCTCCAGCGCGATCACAAAAATCGCGTCCCTTCAAAGGGGAGTAGCTTGGGGGCCGATGCCCTTAGCACAATCGTCATTCCGAGACGCGGCCAAAATCTGCCGTCTCCGGTTGTGCTGACACTGACGCGCATTCCGCGGCAGCCGTCGAGCAAGACCTTTGCAACCTGGTTTCATGGTTTGCAAAGGCGCGGCTCCCACACCTCGTGTGTCTCCCGCAGTTCTCCATGATCCCAGGCGATAAACCAAGCGTTATTCGCACCTGAGGAGTGTCAATTCATGGAGTGGTTCACCGATCTGTTCACGATGCAGTTCCTGACGGCGCTGCTGTCGATCGTCGTCATCGACCTGGTTCTCGCTGGCGACAATGCCATCGTGATCGCGCTGGCGGCGCGCAATCTCCCGCCGCACCTGCAGAAAAAAGCCATCATCTGGGGCACCATCGGTGCCGTGGTCGTCCGTTCCGCGATGACCATCGGCGTGGTCTGGCTGCTCAAGATCCCCGGTCTGCTGCTGGTTGGCGGCCTGGCGCTGGTCTGGATCGCCTACAAGCTGCTGTCGGCCGACGATAACGGCGACGAGCATGGCGCGGGCGCGAGCACGCTGGTCGGCGCGATGAAGACGATCATCATCGCCGACGCGGTGATGGGCGTGGATAACGTGCTGGCCGTGGCCGGCGCCGCGCACGGCAGCTTCCTGCTCGTGGTGCTGGGCCTGCTGATCAGCATCCCGATCGTGGTCTGGGGTTCGAGCCTCGTGCTCAAGCTGATGGCGCGCTTCCCGGTGATCATCTACGTCGGCTCCGGCGTGCTGGCGTTCACCGCCGTCAAGATGGTCTCGCACGAGCCGCTGATCAAGGACTTCTTCGTCCAGTATCCGGTGGCGCTGTGGGCGATGTATGTCGTGTTCGTCGGCGGTGTGCTCGGTGCCGGCTACCTGGCACAGAAGCGCCGGGGCGATCGTGCGGAGAGCGGTGAGGCCGTGACCGGCCACTGATCGGGATAGAATATCCGCTGTGCGACGGGGGCCGCTGAGGCCCCCGTCTCGTTTACCCCCTTATTCCGCGCCGATGAAACAATATCTCGACTTCATGCGCCATGTTTACGAGCATGGCACCGAAAAGTCCGACCGCACTGGGACAGGCACCCGCTCGGTGTTCGGCTACCAGATGCGCTTCGATCTGCGCGAGGGCTTCCCGGTGGTCACCACCAAGAAGCTGCACCTGAAGTCGATCATTCACGAGCTGCTGTGGTTCCTCCAGGGCTCCACCAATGTGAAGTACCTGCAGGACAACGGCGTCTCGATCTGGGACGAATGGGCCGACCCGCAAGGCGAGCTCGGTCCGATCTACGGTTACCAGTGGCGTAACTGGCCCGCGCCCAATGGCGAGCATATCGACCAGATCGCGCAGGTGGTCGAGCAGATCCGCAAGACGCCCGATTCGCGCCGGCTGATCGTCTCCGCCTGGAACGTCGGCGAGATTCCGCAGATGAAGCTGCCGCCCTGCCATGCGTTCTTCCAGTTCTATGTGGCCGACGGCCGGCTCTCCTGCCAGCTCTACCAGCGCAGCGCCGATATCTTCCTCGGCGTGCCGTTCAATATCGCGAGCTACGCGCTGCTGACGCATATGGTCGCGCAGCAGACGGGCCTCGACGTCGGCGACTTCGTGTGGACGGGCGGCGACTGCCACCTGTACAGCAATCACCTCGAGCAGGTACGCACGCAGCTGTCGCGCGAACCGATGGCGCTGCCGCGACTGAAGATCCTGCGCAAGCCGGACAGCATCTTCGACTATCGCTACGAGGACTTCGAGCTCGTCGGCTACGAATCGCATCCCGCGATCAAGGCGCCGGTGGCCGTATGACCATGACCCAGAAGACATTGACGCCGGACGCGCTGGCCGGCATGGCGGCAGCGTTTCAACGCGCGCAAACGGCGCGCGGCACCGTGGATGCCGAGACCTCGGCGCTGCTGCGCAACATCGATATTGCCAATGGATATCGCGCGGGCCGTGCCTTGCACGAGCGCCTGGTGGCCGGCGGGCTGCGGCCCGTGGGCCGCAAGATCGGCTGCACCAATACCGCGACGTGGGGCAAGCTCGGCATCGATGCGCCGATCGTCGCGCATGTCTACGCGCAGACCGTGGTGAACGGCGCGGGCGACACCGTGGCCGTGCCCTGGACCACGCTGCATGCGCCGCGTATCGAGCTCGAGCTCGCGTTCCGGCTCAAGGCCACGCCCGTTGCGGGGCAATCGCTGGAAGCGCTGATCGACTGCGTCGATTGGGTGGCACCGGCGATCGAGGTCGTCGATGGACACGTCGATCCGGCGATCGGTTCGCCCGCGACGATCCTCTGCGACTTCGGCGCGCATGCGTCGCTGCTGCTTGGCGAGCCGATCGCGCTGGCCGGGTTGCCGCCGCTGACGCCGGCGACGTTCGCCGGCATCACGGCCACGCTGCGGGTCGGCGAGACCGTGCTGCCCGGTGGCGCGGTGAACGTGATGGGCAATCCGCTGGTGTCGCTGGCGGCCGCGATCGAGATCGCCGCCGGACTGTCCGCGCCGATCGAGGCGGGCGAGATCGTGACGACCGGCGCGCTGGTGGGGCCTGTGGCGCTGGAGGCGGGTCAGCAATGGCGTGGCCGGCTGTCGTTCGCCGGCCGTGACGACCTGACGGTGGGGCTGGACGCATGACGCTGTTGACGTTGATCGTTGCGCGCGCGCGCAACGGCACCATTGGCCGCGACAACACGCTGCCGTGGCGGTTGCCCGAGGATCTGGCCTATTTCAAACGCACGACCATGGGGGCGCCCGTCATCATGGGGCGCAAGACCTGGGATTCGATCGGCCGGCCGCTGCCGGGCCGCCGCAATATCGTCGTGAGCCGCAATGCGGCGCTGCGGCTCGACGGGGCCGACGTGGTCGGCTCGCTCGAGGATGCGCAGCGGTTGTGCGTCGGCGTGGAGCAGGTGTTTCTGATCGGGGGCGCGCAGCTGTATGCGGAGGCGCTGCCCAGCGCCGATCGGCTATATGTGACCGAAATCGATGCCGATATCGAGGGCGACGCGGTGTTTCCCGCGGTCGATCTTGCGAAGTGGGTCGAGTTGTCGCGCGAGACGCATCATTCGGAAGCCAATGGCTTCGATTATGCGTTCGTGAAGTACGAGCGGCCGCCTTCGGGCGAGGAGTAACGGCGAGGAGCAAGATTGCCCCTCTCCCCGCAGGGCGAGGGGCAATCGACCATCAATTGCCGGCGATCGTCATCTGCTCGATCAGGATCGAGCCCGTTTCCTTCGTGCCCCGCACCAGCGCGTCCGCGCCGATGCCGACGATCTGCCTGAACATCTCGGGCATGCTGCCCGCGATCGTGATTTCTTCCACCGGGTACTGGATCACGCCGTTCTCCACCCAGTAGCCCGACGCGCCGCGCGAATAATCGCCCGTCACGTAGTTCACGCCCTGCCCCATCAGTTCCGTCACCAGCAGACCCGTGCCCATCTTGCGCAGCATGGCGGCAAAGTCGTCGCCGGCCTTCGTCAGGTTGCTCGTCAGCGTCAGGTTGTGCGAGCCGCCGGCGTTGCCGGTGGTCTTCATGCCGAGCTTGCGCGCCGAGTACGTCGACAGGAAATAGCCCTCGACCACACCATCGCGCACGACGTCGCGCGCATGGGTGCGCACGCCTTCCTCGTCGAACGGGGCGCTGCCCATCGCGCCCGGCACGTGCGGCTGCTCGTGGATCTGGATATGCGGCGCGAACACGGCCTTGCCCAGCGTGTCGTGCAGGAACGTGGACTTGCGGTACAGCGCGCCGCCCGAGACCGCCTGCACGAAGGCACCGAGCAGGCCCGCCGCGAGCGGGGCCTCGAACAGGACCGGGCACTTGCGCGTGGAAAGCTTGCGCGCATTCAGGCGGGCCAGCGCGCGTTCCGCCGCATAGCGGCCGATGTCCTCGGGTGCCGCGAGCGCCTTCGGCGAACGCTTGGACGAATACCAGTCGTCACGCTGCATGCCACCGCCCGAACCGGCGATGGGCGCACACGAAATGAAATGGCGCGAATACGGATAGCCGCCCACGAAGCCGCGCGAGGTGGCGAGCACGAACTGCGAATGCTGCGCGGATACGCTCGCGCCGTCGCTATTGCGGATCTTCGGCGATACCGCGAACGCGGCGGCCTCCGAGCGGCGCGCGATATCGATCGCGCCCTCGGCCGTCACGGTCCACGGATGGAACAGATCGAGGTCGCGCGGCGAACGCTCGAGCAACTCTTCCTCGGCGAGGCCCGCGCAATCGTCCTCGGCGGTGAAACGCGCAATGTTGTAGGCGGCCTCGGCCGTGGCGCGCAGCGCCGCCGGCGAGAAATCGGACGTGCTCGCATTGCCGCGGCGCTGGCCGATCATCACGGTCACGCCCACCACCTTGTCGCGGTTCTGCTCGATGGTCTCGACCTGGCCCTTGCGCACCGTGACCGACAGCCCGCTACCCTCGGAAATCTCCGTCGCGGCGTCGGTGGCACCGAGTTCGCGCGCGATACGCAGCACGTCGGCCGCCATCTCGCGAAGCTGGTCCTGGCTGTGGGTGAAATGCGCGGTTTGTTGCGAAACGGCAGAGGTGTCCATGTGGGCGGGTATCGGCTAAAGTCCAAACGACAATCATAGCAAGATAAAATGCGCGCCATGACGCGAAATACCCGTAGCCGATCCAATCCCTCCAATCCCCGCTTCGGTGCCTTCAACCCCGAGCCGGATGACGACGACACGCCGAAAAGCAAGTCGCAGAAGAAACGCGACATGACGGCGCTCCAGGACCTGGGCGTCGAGCTCGAGGCCCTGCCCAAGGACCGCCTGGCGCGCGTGCCGATGCCCGAGGCCCTGGCCGACGCCATCCATGCGGCGCGCAAGATCAACAGCCACGAAGGCAAGCGGCGCCAGATGCAGTTCGTCGGCAAGGTCATGCGTGGCCTCGAAGACGACGAGGTGGACGCCATCCGCGGCGCCCTCGAAGGTTTCAAGGGCACCAGCAAGGCCGAAACCGCCCGCCTGCACCTGATCGAGCGCTGGCGCGAACTGCTGCTGACGGACGACGAGTCGCTGACCAAATTCCTCGGCGAGCACCCCGGCGTGGACGTACAGGCCGTGCGCAACACCATCCGCAACGCCCGCCGGGAACAGCAGATGGCCAAGCCGCCGAAGTCGTTCCGCGAGCTGTTCCAGATCATCAAGTCCGCGCTGGAGGAGAAGGACGCCGCCAGGGACGCGGCCGCCGCCGCCCAGCCCCCTTCCCCGGAGTCCGACGCATGACGCAGCCCAGCAGCGCACCGATCACGTCTCCCGTGAGCCGCCGCCATCCCGACGAGCTCGTGGTCGGCCTGGTCTCGATCTCCGACCGCGCCTCGGCCGGCACCTATCAGGACGAAGGCATCCCCGCGCTGCGCGAATGGCTCGGCCGGGCGCTGACGTCGCCCTGGCAGGCCGTGGAGAAGCTGATTCCCGACGAGCAGGCGCTGATCTCGCGCACGCTGATCGAACTGGTCGATGTGGCCGGCTGCGACCTCGTGCTGACGACCGGCGGCACGGGCCCGTCGCGGCGCGACGTGACGCCCGAGGCCACGCTGGCGGTCGGCACGAAGGAAATGCCCGGTTTTGGCGAGCAGATGCGCGCGGTGAGCCTGCATTTCGTGCCGACGGCGATCCTGTCCCGGCAGGTGGCCGTGATCCGCGAGACCGCGAGCCGCGCGGCGCTGATCGTGAACCTGCCCGGCCAGCCGCGCGCGATCCGGGAAACGCTGGAAGGATTGCGCGATGCCGATGGCAAACCCATCGTGCAGGGCGTGTTTGCGGCGATCCCCTACTGCATCGACCTGATTGGCGGGCCGTATATGGAATGCGACGAGGCGATCGTCAAGGCGTTCCGCCCGAAGAACGCGATCCGGCAGAAATAAGGGCCCCGACCGCGGCCTAGCGCAGGCCGAGGTAGAGCCCGATGGGCACGAAGACCACGGCCGCGATATTGCCGAGCAGCACGATCGAGGCCACCTGATCCGGCTCCTGCCGGAAATGGTCGGCCACGAGGAAGTTGAGCACCGCGGGCGGCAGCGCCGCGAACACGAACAGCAGCCCGCGCTGGAGGTCGGTCATCGGCACCAGCGCCACCAGCAGCAGCGCCACCGCGATACCCGCGAGCGGGCAGACCGCGGCGCCCCACATCCCCATTCCCCAGTTGCGCAGGCTCACGTCCTTCATGCGCACGCCGAGCGCGAACAGCATCAGCGGCACCGTGGCATCGCCGAGCAGCTTGATCGATTCGTAGATCGGCTCGGGCAGCGCGAACCACGGCTTGGCCAGCGACAGCGCGACGCCCGCCACCGTGGCGAGCACCATCGGATTGCGCACGATCTGCGCCAGCGAGGCATGCCGGTTGACGATCTTGAGGCCGATCGTGAAATGCATGAGGTTGGACATCGCGAACAGCGCCACGGCGGGGGCCAGCCCGGCCGGCCCGAACGCGAAGACCGACAACGGCAGCCCCATGTTGCCGCTGTTGTTGAACATCATCGGCGGCACGAACGTGCGCGGATCCGCGCCGAGCAGCCGCGCGGCCACATAGGCCAGCAACCCGGACCCGAGCACCACCGCCACCGCGCAGGCCAGCAGCACGAGCTGGTCGGCAAGCACGAAGTCCTTGCTGATGAACGCGGAGACCACGAGCAGCGGCGCGATGACATCGAGCGTCGCGCGGTTGATGCCCGTCATGTCCGGATGGGCGCGTCGTCCGTAAATCCAGCCGATCAGGATGATCAGGATGACTGGGGTGATGATCGAGACGATGCGCGTGAACATGGGGGAGAGGTGCGGGATGACGACGACGCGCGCCGAGCCGGTCCGGCCGCCCGGCGCGCGACAGGACGGGTGAAGCTCAGGCCGCGGGTGCGGCAGGCGCGGCGGGCGTCTCGCTGGCGGCGGCTTCCGCTGCCGACGAGCGAATGAAGTGCGTGCGGTAGTAGCGCAGTTCTTCCACGGACTCGAGGATGTCGGCCAGCGCGGTATGGAGCTGGCGCTTGACAAAGCCCTTGTGGATCGCCGGCTCCCAGCGCTTGCAAAGCTCCTTCAGCGTGGACACGTCGAGGTTGCGGTAGTGGAAGAACGCCTCCAGCTTGGGCATGTAGCGCGCCATGAAGCGGCGGTCCTGGCAGATCGAGTTGCCGCACATCGGCGACTTGCTGGCCGGCACCCAGCGCTTGAGAAAGGCCAGCAGTTCCGTTTCGGCCTGCGCTTCGGTCAGCGTGGAAGCCTTGACCTTGTCGATCAGGCCCGAACGGCCATGGGTGCCCTTGTTCCAGTTGTCCATGCCGTCGAGGACGGCATCTTCCTGGTGGATCACGAGCACCGGGCCCTCGGCCAGGATGTTCAGTTCGGAATCGGTAACGACCACCGCGATCTCGATGATGCGGTCGGTATCGGGCTGCAGCCCGGTCATCTCCATATCCAGCCAGATCAGGTTGTTTTCGCTCTTGACGGATGGGGAGGCGGTGCTGGCTACGTGTGTCATGGGGTCGGGGACGGCTTGGAAGGTACGAACAACTTATAATTCTCGCATATCTGCCCAAAATGGCCGGCCGCGCACTTGCGCGTCGGGCCGGGCGTCCCCCGCAAAGGCCTTGCCGATGTCCACGTTCACCCTGATTTTCCTCGCCGCGCTCGTGATCATGGTTGCAACCAAGCTGTGGCTCGCCGCCCGGCAGGTCCGCCATGTCGCGCAGCACCGCCATGCCGTCCCGGCCCGCTTTGCCGATACCATCGCGCTGGCCGCGCACCAGAAAGCCGCCGACTACACGGTGGCGCGCACGCGCCTGTCGATGCTCGAGGTGCTGACCAGCGCCGCGGTGCTGATCGGCTTCACCATGCTCGGCGGGCTGCAATGGCTCAACGAGTTCTGGCTCGGCGCGTTCGGGCCCGGTTATGCGTACGGCATCGCGCTGATCGCCAGCGTCGCCCTGATCGGCGGCCTCGTCGATCTGCCCTTTTCGCTCTACGGGCAATTCGGCATCGAACAGCGCTTCGGCTTCAACAAGATGACGTTCGGTCTCTGGCTCGTGGACCTCGTCAAGATGACGGCCGTCGCGTGCGTGCTGGGCGCCCCGCTGCTGCTGGCCGTGCTCTGGCTGATGGACCGCACGGGCGACTACTGGTGGGCCTGGACGTGGCTGCTATGGGTGGGGTTCAGCCTGCTGCTGCATGTCATCGCCCCGACCTACATTGCCCCGCTGTTCAACAAATTCGAGCCGCTGAACGACGACAGCCTGCGCGCGCGCATCGAGGCGCTGCTGCGCAAGTGCGGCTTTGCCAGCAAGGGCGTGTTCGTAATGGACGGCAGCCGCCGCAGCGCGCACGGCAATGCGTATTTCACGGGCTTTGGCGCCGCCAAGCGCATCGTGTTCTTCGACACGCTGCTGGCACGCCTGGACGGCGAGGAAATCGAGGCGGTGCTCGCGCACGAGCTCGGCCACTTCAAGCGCCGCCATATCGCCAAGATGATGCTGGTCACGTTCGTGCTGTCGCTCGTGTTCCTCGGCGTGCTCGGCTGGATGTCGACGCGCGCGTGGTTCTACATGGGCCTGGGCGTCGCGCCGAACTTCGGCAGCGACAACCATGCGCTCGCGCTCGTGCTGTTCTTCCTCACGCTGCCGGTATTCACGTTCGTGCTCGGCCCGCTCGCGAGCCAGTCGTCGCGCCGCCACGAGTTCGAGGCCGACGAGTTCGCGGCCAGCCAGACCAACGCGGGGCACCTCGTGTCCGCGCTGGTCAAGCTGTACAAGGACAATGCGTCCACGCTGACGCCCGACCCGCTCTATAGCGCGTTCTACTATTCCCACCCGCCCGCGGCCCAGCGGATCGACCGGCTGCTGGCGCACGCATGACCCGTAGCGCGCGCCACCACAACGCCGGCAAGGGCACCGGCAACAGCTCCAGTACCGAAGCGGCCATCGTCATCGCCGCGCATGGCCGGCACTACGTCGTCGAGCTTGCCGGCGGCGAGCGGCTGCATGCATTTCCGCGCGGCAAGAAGAGCGACTGCGCGGTGGGCGACCATGTGCGCATCGAGCGGGCCGCGGCCGACCAGGGCGTGATCGCGGCCGTCGATCCGCGCCGCAACCTGCTGCACCGTTCAGACCAGTTCAAGTCGAAGCTGCTCGCGGCCAATATCGATCAGGTCATCATCGTGCTGGCCACGGAGCCGAGTTTCTCGGAAGACCTGCTCGGCCGCGCGCTGGTCTCGGCCGAAGCGCTCGAGATCCGGCCGCTCGTGATCCTCAACAAGACCGACCTGCCGGACCGGCTCGAGGACGCGCGGCGGCGGCTCGCGCTCTATCGCGACCTCGGCTACGAAACGCTCGAGCTGTCGGTGCACGCGCAGCCCGACCACGCGCTGGCGCAATTGCAGCCGCGCACGGCCGGGGTCTCCAGCATCCTGATCGGCCAGTCGGGCATGGGCAAATCCTCGCTGCTGAACCTGCTGATTCCGGGCGTGGAAGCACAGACGCGCGAGATCTCCGCCAAGCTGGACTCGGGCAAGCACACGACCACGTTCACGCGGCTCTATCACTTGCCCGACGCGTGGGCGACGGTCGATGGCCGGCCCGGCTACCTGATCGATTCGCCCGGGTTTCAGGAATTCGGCCTGCACCATCTGAGCGAAGGCATGCTCGAACGGGCGTTTCCGGAATTCCGGCCGCGCCTGACCGAATGCCGGTTCTACAATTGCCACCATATCAACGAGCCCGGCTGCGGGGTGCTGGCGGCCATCGAGGCGGGAGAGATCTCGCCGCGCCGGCACGAGCTCTACACGCAGCTGCTCCACGAATCGCGTCAGCAGAAGCCCTGGTAAGACCGTGAAACTGCTGTTGAGAGCCTCGTCGCTGGTTCATGCCGCGCACTGCCGCAACGTGCTGCGCGCGGCGGGCATCGACGCCGAGTTGCGCAACACGTGGCTGGCCGGCGCGGCCGGCGATATTCCGTTTCAGGAGAGTTCGCCGCAGGTGTGGATCCACGAGAGCGCGAGCGAGAAGGAGGCGTGGGCCGTGCTCAATGCGGCCGCCAATCCCGCGCCCGGGCCGCGCTGGCATTGCGCGGCCTGCGACGAGTGGCATGAAGCCCAGTTTGCCGCGTGCTGGCGGTGCGGCAGGATGAACGAGGTCTAGTCCGCCGACGCTAGCCCACCCACAGCGCCAGCGACAGCATCGCCAGCAGCAGCATCCACAGCACCACCGCGCGCCAGACCAGCCCCACGGCCGACTGCAGCGTGCGCACGCCCGGTTCCATGCCGAACTCGGGCGGTACCGGATCCGGACCGATATCCTCCATGCCCGGCGCGTAATCGACGCCGGCGAGGCTCGTGCGCAGCATCACGCTCGAGTCGTCCTCGGCCAGCGGCGTGCCGAGCCGCACGCCAAGCGCCCCGCCCCCGCTCGCAAGCAGGATCCCGTTGACGGCATCGTTCCACTTGCGCGCGTGGTTGCGCCAGGCGTACACAGCGTCCTCGAAATTGCCGACGATCGCAAAACCGATCGCGGTCAGCCGGGACGGGACCCAGTCCAGCACATAGAACGCCTGGGCGGCAAAGCGGCCGAGCGCGGGGCTGCGCTCGTTGGACGGCAGGTTCCACTGGCGGCCCAGATACTCGGCCACGCGATAGAGCACCACGCCGCCCGGGCCGATCGGCACGAGAAACCAGAAGAACACGCCGAAGACATGGCGATGCACGGCGACGATGGCCGCTTCGAGCGTATGGCGCACGATCTCGCTCACGGGCATCTCGATGGTTTCGAGCCCCGTCCACTCGGCCAGCAGCGTGCGCGCGGTCAGCACGTCGTCGCGGTTGAGCGCTTCGTGGATATCGGTGAAATAGTGGCTGAACTGCCGGAAGCCGAGCGTGAGGTACAGCAGCAGCACATTCCACGCGAGCGTGAGTGCCACGCTGATCGACGCGAGCAGGTAATGGACGATGACGGCCGCAAGCGTGAGCGGCAGCACGACGGTGAGCCACGCCAGCGCGGCATCGCGGCGGCGTCCGGTGTCGAACGCGTGCTCGGCCCGTTCGCCCAGCACGCGGACGATGTCATGAATCGGGTTGTTGCGGCCCAGGGCCCGGAACTGCTCGGCGATCAGCGCCAGGAGGATGGAAACAAAGGTCATCTCGGAACTGACATTCGGAATCTACGATTCGGAACTGCGTGCGCGGGGGCGGCGCCCGACGGGGGGCCCGGCGGAGGGTCGGATAGC
>NZ_JASATF010000055.1:0-18008 GCF_038440175.1 Cupriavidus sp. OTU4054 | reverse complement strand
CCCCCCCCCCCCCCCCCCCCCCCCCCCCCCCCCCCCCGCGCTGGAGATCCGCAGCCCGCACGCGACGCGGCCCTGGCAACACGTCCTCGAGGCGCTCCATGGCTATCTGCGGCTCGGCAACCGCCTGCTCGATGGCGACGCGACGCTGGCCGACGCGTTCAACTTCGGGCCGGAGCCGCGCGACAACGTCCCCGTTGCCGCGGTGCTGAACGGCCTGCGGTCTCACTGGCCCGAGCTGGCCTGGAAACATTGCCCGCCACCGGGCGCCGCGCCGCACGAAGCGCACAACCTGTACCTCGACGCGGCGCGTGCCCGCACCGTCCTGGGCTGGACACCACGCTGGACGCTCGAGGAAGCACTGGCCGCCACGGCGCGGTGGTACCGCACGGTCCAGCTTGCGCCCTCCGAGGCACGCGCCATCACTGAACAACAGATCGGGCAATTCTGCGCATGAACGCTCAACTCAACGCTCACCCTGCGAACTGCCGCGCCTGCGGCGCGCCGCTGGCACACACGATGGTGGACCTCGGCCTGTCGCCGGTCTCCAACGCCTTTATCAAGCCCGAGCATATCGCGCGCGGGGAGATGTTCTATCCCCTGCACGCCATGGTGTGCGACAGCTGCTGGCTCGTGCAGCTTCGCGACGCCACCCCGGCGGAGACGCATTTCCACGACGATTACGTGTACTTCTCGTCGTTCTCCACGTCCTGGCTCGAACACGCGCGCCGCTATGTCGAGGCGATGACCGCGCGCTTCGGACTGAACCGCAACAGCCGCGTGATGGAAGTGGCCAGCAACGACGGCTACCTGCTGCAGTATTTCCAGCAGGCCGGCGTGCCCTGCCTTGGCATCGAGCCGTCGGCCAACACCGGCGAAGCCGCGCGCGCGAAGGGCATCGACAGTCGCGAGCTGTTCTTCGGCGAGCGCACCGCGCGCGCGCTGTGCGTGGAGGGCTGGCAGGTGGATCTGCTGCTCGGTAACAATGTGCTGGCGCACGTCCCCGATATCAACGACTTCGTGGGCGGCATGCCGGTGGTGCTGAAACCGGAAGGCGTGGTGACGCTCGAGTTTCCGCATCTGCTGCGCCTGCTGGAGCAGAACCAGTTCGACACGCTGTACCACGAGCACTATTCCTACCTGTCGCTGACCGCGCTGGTGCCCATCCTCGCGCGGGCGGGCCTGCGCGTGTTCGACATCGAGCATCTGCCCACGCATGGCGGCAGTCTGCGGTTGTTTGCCTGCCACAACGGCGCGAAGCATTCCACCTCGGCCAACGTCCAGGCATGCCTGGACGAGGAACTCCGCGGCGGGCTGACTTCGGTCGAGCGATACACGGCGTTCTCCGAGGGTGTACGCCGTGCCCGTATCGATCTGCTCGCCTTCCTGATCGATGCGCGCCGCAAGGGCAAGCGCGTGGCGGCCTACGGCGCCGCGGCCAAGGGCAACACGTTGCTGAACTACTGCGGCATCGACTCGGACCTGATCGAGTACGTCGTGGACCGCAACCCCGCGAAGCAGAACAAGCTGCTGCCGGGCTCGCGCATTCCCGTGCTGGCGCCGGAAGCCATCGATGCACGGCGGCCCGACTACCTCGTCATCCTGCCCTGGAACATCAAGGACGAGGTGATGGAACAGATGTCGGGCATCCGCGCCTGGGGCGGCCGCTTCGTGGTGGCCATCCCGGAAACCGTGGTGCTGCCGTGATCTTCACGCCGGCCCGCATCGCGGGCGCCTGGATCGTCGATCCCGAGCCGCTGGCCGACGAGCGCGGCTTCTTTGCCCGTACCGTCTGCGTGGAAACCTTCGCGGCGCATGGCATCGACGCGCGCTTTGCGCAGCAAAGCGTGTCGCGCAATACGCGCGCGGGCATCCTCCGCGGCATGCATTTCCAGCAAGGCGAGCACGCCGAAGACAAGCTCGTTCGCGTGACGACGGGCGCCGTGCACGACGTGATCCTCGACCTGCGCGCCGACTCGCCGACGTATCTGCAGTGGCAGGCCGTGGTGCTCGACGCGCAGATGCAGCGGGCCATTTATATCCCCAAGGGCGTGGCGCACGGTTTTCAAACGCTGTCGCCCCTGTCCGAGGTGTTTTACCAGATGACGGTACCTTTCGCGCCGGGCAGCAGTGCCGGCGTGCGCTGGGACGATGCCGACATCGGCATCGTCTGGCCCGATTGCGCGGAGCGGCTGATTTCCGCGAAAGACCTTGCCTTACCCACGCTGGCCGCACTGACGGCATCGACCGATCAGGCCGGCTGATCCTCTGATTCAACCTGAACACTGACTACCCGAAGCGGAGCCACCCATGACGACCGAACATTTGCAGAAGCTTTCCGACGCGTTGCGCACGGTGGGCGGCAGCGCCGCCGCCCGCGACAAGGTCATTGCCCTGTGCAAGAACATCGAGCAGGACCTTTCCGGCTACGAAGGCAGCGTGCGCGACGACATCACCGGTCCGATCGTCGATGCCATGTACAACGAAGAATCGCGCCTGCGGAAAACGCTGTCCGACGGCACGGTATTCGAGTTCCTGTACCGCACGAAGATCGCGCGCGATTTCCTGATGAGCTCCCCGTCAGCGCCGGACCACGTATGGGAACCGCAGACCACGAAGCTGCTGGTCCGCCTGTGCGAGCGCGGCGGCCACGCCGTGGTGGGTGGCGCCTACTTTGGCGATCAGGTCATCCTGATGGCGCGCCAGCTGGCCCGCGCGGGCGGTACCTGCCACGCATTCGAGCCCAACGCCGACCAGCTCGGCATGCTGCGCAACAACGCGCAACTGAACAATGTGGAGAACATTCGCAGCTGGCGCCTGGGCCTGTGGTCCGACAGCACCACGCAGCTGCGCCTGGTCGGCCATGACTCGTTCGCGCACGCCGAGCAGACCACGGATCAGACCGGCAGCGACAGCTTCATGACCGTGACGATCGACGACTACTGCGCCCAGCAGAATGTGGACAAGCTGAGCCTGATCATGCTCGACATCGAAGGCGCGGAGCTGAACGTGTTCAAGGGCGCGGCCAGGCAACTGGCCCGCCCGGCCGGCGAGGCACCCAATCTGGTCTTCGAAGTGCACCGCCACTACGTCGACTGGAGCCGCGGCCTCGAGAACGCCGAAATCGTCACGATGCTCAAGGGGTACGGCTACCACGTCTACGCCGTGCGCGACTTCAACTCGAATGTCGATATGCAGGGCCGCCCCGTGGAACTGGTGCCGGTGGACAACGTCTTCCTCGAAGGCCCCGCGCACGGCTTCAACATGGTTGCCGTCAAGGAGCCCGGTCTGCTCGAGGGTAATGGCTTCGCGGTCGTTCCCGGCGTCAGCCCGAAGCTGCTCTGGCACCGCGATCCGGCGCTGCACCACCCGGTCAACTGAGGAACGCGATGCGCTGTACCGTCATCGGCGGCGCCGGCTTCGTCGGCAGCCGCCTGGCCAGCACCCTGCGGCAGGCCGGCCATGAAGTCTGGGTCCCCGCGCGCGGGGACCGGGCGCTGTTCAACCGCGATCTCGGCCGCGTCTACTACTGCGCGGGGCTGACCGCCGATTACGCGGCGCGTCCGTACGATACGGTGGCGGCGCACGTCACGCTGCTGTCCGACGTGCTGCGTGCGAACCGCTACGACCATCTGGTCTATCTGTCGTCCACGCGGCTTTACGACGCATCGCAGCTGCCCCAGGGCGACGAGGCGGCGGCGCTGACCCTGCAGCCCGCCAACCCGCGCGCGCTCTACGATTTCTCGAAAGGGCTCGGCGAGAACCTGTGCCTGACCGTCGCCGAGGGCCGTACCGCCGTGGCACGGCTGTCGTGCGTATTCGACTGGACGCCGGACTCCCCGGGATTCCTTTCCGAATGGCTCGTGCGCGCCGCCGGCGAACGCACGTTCCGGCTCGACAGCGACGCCGGCTTCGTGCGCGACTATATCCACCTCGATGATGTCGTCGAAGCGCTGATCGGCATTTCGACGCGCGGCGCGGGCGGCATCTTCAACGTGGCCAGCGGCGAGAACGTGTCCAACGGCGAGCTGGCGGAAGTGTTCAACGGTGCGGGATGGGATGTGACGATGGCACGCAAGTCGCCCACGCAACGCGCCGCGGTGTGCAGCACGGCCGCGCTGCGCGCGCTGGGCGTCGTGCCCCGCGACGTGCGCACCGTGGTAGCCGGTTATCTTGCGGGGATTCGCCCATGGAACTGATTGGACAGACGCGCGATTCGCTGGCGGCCTATACCTGCGCGCAGGTGGCCAACCTCGTGCCGGACGGCCGCAACGACGGTTTGCTGCCGGTGGTGTCGCGCCATATGGACGAGGCGCTCGCGCGCACGGGGCGTTGCATCGATGCGGTGCGCATGTGGCGCCCCGGCCAGTTCAACTACCTGCACTCGTCGCAGTACTGCCAGTACCTGTATTACCTGGCCAACACGATCTGGCGCAACGAGCGCCACGGCGAGGCGTGCACGAAGCTGTTCCTGCTCAACAAGGCGCTGAATGCGATCGATCTGTTCTACGAGATCGAGATGCCCGAAGTGTTCTTCATCGGCCATTCGGTCGGCATCGTGCTGGCCAAGGCCACGTATGGGAACTATCTGGTGCTCTACCAGAACTCGACGGTGGGGAAGAATCACGGCATTGCACCCGTGATTGGCGACGGCGTGGTGATGTATCCCAACACGGCCATCATTGGGCGCAGCCATGTGCGCAATGGCTCGGTCATCGCACAGGGCGTGAGCGTATTGAACCGCGACACCCCGGGCGACTGCCTCGTCTATGCCGGCACGGCCGGCGACCTCGTCTGCAAGCCCGCGCAGGAGCGCGCAGCCGAGGAGTACTTCCGTCTCTGATCTTCCGTCTCTGATCAGACGGGCATGTTCATCATTTCCTGATACGCAGCCGCCAGGCGGTTGCGCACCTGCACGGCGGTCTGGAACGAGACGTTCGCCTTCTGCAGGTCGATCATCACGTCATTCAGCGCCACGCCGGGCTTGCCGAGTTCAAATGCCTCCGCCTGGTTGTTGGCGTGTTCCTGCGCGGCGTTGACGCGCGCGAGCGAGCGCTGCAGTTCACCGGCAAAGCCGCTCGTGGTAGCGGCCTGGGCCGAAGCCGCGCCGCCGCCGGCCGCGGTCTGGGCCAGGCCGCGCAACTGCTGCAGCATGCTTTCGATGGAAGAAATCGTGGTCATGTCGTAGATCGGTCCAGCAAAGGTTGGAAATCGGGATCGAAACCGCCCTCGAGACGCATGATGCGGCGAACGCATCACAACAAGATGGCTTCTCACCTGTTTCGGCCCTCGCACTGTAGACCCGGCCCGTCTCCATCCAAAGGTTGAAATCACGCGGAAAACCTCGCCTATTCAGTCGATTGTGGATCGACCGTTTGGCCGATGATCGCTACCGTGCCGAATCTGGCGTGCGGTCGTGAGTTCCCCGGCCGTTCGCCTTGGCGACCATCCATAACCTTCGCGGGGAGTACGCGTGTTTTCTCAGCAGCGTAATGAGAGCCGTGCCGAAATGACTAACGGCAAGACCAGCCAGAGTGGCAAGGGCAGGGTTTCCCCGGCCAATCCGGAGACGCGTGCATGAACGCCGCCGCAGCCCTGCCGGGCGGCTCCGCGCTGCTCGACAAGATCAAGGCCAATCCACGCCTGCCGCTGATGCTTGGCGGTGCCGCGCTGGCCGCCGCCATCGCCGTCGGTGTGATGTGGTCCCGTGCCCCCGACTACAAGGTCCTGTACACCAACCTGTCGGAGCGTGACGGCGGCGCAGTGATCGCCTCCCTCCAGCAGATGAACGTGCCGTACAAGTTCGCCGAAGGCGGCGGTGCGGTCATGGTGCCGGCCGACAAGGTGCACGAGATGCGCCTGCGCCTGGCTTCGCAGGGCCTGCCGAAGAGCGGCACCGCGGGCATGGAGCTCATGGACAACCAGAAGTTCGGCATCAGCCAGTTCGCTGAACAGGTCAACTACCAGCGCGGTCTCGAGGGCGAGCTCTCCCGCTCGATCGAATCGATCGCCGCCGTGCAGTCCGCGCGCGTTCACCTCGCGATTCCGAAGCCCACGCTGTTCGTGCGCGAGCGTCAGAAGCCCACCGCGTCGATCGTGCTCCAGCTCTATCCGGGCCGCGCGATCGACGAGGGCCAGGTCGCCGCGATCAGCCACCTGGTGTCGTCGAGCGTCCCCGAACTGACCCCGAAGTCGATCTCGATCGTCGATCAGCACGGCAACCTGCT
Organism: Cupriavidus sp. OTU4054; assembly: GCF_038440175.1. Taxonomy (NCBI): domain Bacteria; kingdom Pseudomonadati; phylum Pseudomonadota; class Betaproteobacteria; order Burkholderiales; family Burkholderiaceae; genus Cupriavidus; species Cupriavidus sp. OTU4054. The sequence goes on along the minus strand of NZ_JASATF010000055.1, from coordinate 11,784 downwards.
GTCCGGCAACGGCGACCGCTCGCTGGACGCGACGCAGCTCAAGTTCGTGCAGCAAGTCGAGCAGAACTACGTCAAGCGCGTGGAAGCCATCCTCGCGCCGATCGTCGGCAAGGACAATGTGCACGCGCAGGTCACCGCGGACGTGGACTTCTCCACGGTCGAGCACACCGACGAGAGCTACAAGCCCAACCAGGATCCGTCGAACGCCGCGATCCGCAGCCAGCAGTCGAGCGAGTCCAGCCAGGAAGGCGCGGCACCGGTCGGCGGCGTGCCCGGCGCGCTGTCGAACCAGCCGCCCGCCGCCGCGCAGGCACCGATCGCCAACCCGCAGCCGCCGCGCCAGCCGGGTCAGCCGAACCCGCCGCCCGCGCAGGCCAACCAGGCCAGCACGCAGACCGGCACCGCCGAGAAGACCGGCCCGCGCAGCAACCGTCGCGATACCACCACCAACTACGAACTCGACCGCACCGTGCGCCACGTGCAACAGGCACCGGGCGGCGTCAAGCGCCTGTCGGTCGCGGTGGTCGTGAACTACCGCCAGAAGGCCGATGCCAAGGGCAAGATGGTCGCCGAGCCGCTGCCGGCCACGATGCTGACGCAGATCGAGAACCTGACCAAGGAAGCGATGGGTTACTCGAGCGATCGTGGCGACTCGCTGAACGTGGTCAACAGCCCGTTCACCGACGACCGCGTGATCGAGCCCGAAGTGCCGCTGTGGAAACAACCGCAAATGATCGATCTCGCCAAGACCGGCGTCGGCTACCTGCTGCTCGCGATCCTCGCGCTGTTCCTGTGGTTCAAGGTGGCACGCCCGGTGGTGCGCAAGTACACCGCGCCGCCGCTGCCCGCGCCGACCGAAGCCGACGCCACCACGGAAGCCGTGCTGCTGCCGCCGGAAGAAACGACGAATCCGGAGCTGCTGCGCCTCGCGGCCAAGTACGAAAGCGATCTCGCCCTGGTGCGCGACGCCGCGCAACGCGACCCGCGTCTGGTCGCCAGCGTAATCAAGCAATGGATGGCCAATGACGAACGCTAAGTCCACCTCCCCTGAAAAGGGTCTGCAGAAGAGCGCCATCCTGATGATGGCGATCGGCGAAGATTCCGCAGCAGAGGTCTTCAAGCATCTGTCGCCGCGCGAAGTGCAGGGCCTCGGCTCTGCCATGGCCAGCCTGTCGTCCGTGACGCGCGAGGAAATGGCCGAGGTACTCGCCGAGTTCCGCGGCGAGACCGAACAGTACCTGGCGCTCAACGTCGATTCGAGCTCGTTCATCAAGAGCGTCCTCAACAAGGCGCTGGGCGAAGAGCGCGCGCTGTCCGTCATCGAGGACATCCTCGAGTCCCGCGACCCGGGCGGCGGCATCGATTCGCTGAACTGGATGGATGCCACGTCGGTGGCCGAGCTGATCAAGGACGAGCATCCGCAGATCATCGCGACCATCCTCATCCACCTGGATCGCCAGAAGTCCTCCGAAGTGCTGGGCTTCTTCACCGACCGCCTGCGCAACGACGTGATCCTGCGTATCGCCACGTTCGGTGGCGTGCAGCCGGGCGCGCTGCAGGAACTGACCGACGTGCTGACCAAGCTGCTGGCGGGCCAGAGCCTGAAGCGCAGCCGCATGGGCGGTGTCCGTACGGCGGCCGAGATCATCAACCTGATGAGCACGGCGCACGAGGAAGCGGTCATCGACGGCGTGCGCACGCACGACGCGGACCTCGCTCAGAAGATCATCGACGAGATGTTCCTGTTCGAGAACCTGCTCGAAGTGGACGATCGCGGTATCCAGCGCGTGCTCAAGGAAGTTGCCACCGAGTCGCTCATCGTGGCGCTCAAGGGTGCACAGCAGGAACTGCGCGACAAGTTCATCCGCAACATGTCCACCCGCGCCGGCGAGATGCTGCGCGAGGACCTCGATGCGCTGGGCCCGGTTCGTGTGTCGCAGGTCGAGGCCGAGCAGAAGGCCATCCTGCAGGTGGTGAGACGCCTGGCGGAAGCCGGCGAAATCCAGATCGGCGGAGGCGACGATGCCTATGTCTGAACGCGGCTTTGCCGCAAGCCGCGGGTTTTCCGGCGGCAATGCGACCCTCAAGTCGGAATCCCGCTCGGATCTGAGCGACGACGGCTTTCAGGCATTCGGCGCGCCGCGCGGCGTCTCGCGCGGCCGTGGCGACAGCTGGCAACGCTGGCAGATGGTCTCGCTCGATCCGCGAGATCGGCTCAAGGCGCTCGAGGCGCAGTTGCCTGTCGAGCCGCCGCCCCCGCCGCCGATCGACTTCGAAGCCCTCGATGCGATGCGCGAAGGCGCGCGCAAGGAAGGCTATGCGCAGGGCTACAGCCAGGGCCAGACACAGGGCTATGGCGACGGTCACCGCGAAGGCTATGCGCGCGGCCTGGAGTCCGCGCGCAATGAAGCCGCACGGCTGCAGGAACTGGCCGGCAACTTCCGCGATGCGCTCGGACGCGTCGATGCCGAGATCTCCGACGCGCTGATCTCGCTCGCGCTCGACGTGGCGCGCCAGCTCGTGCGCAAGACGATGGAACTCGACCCCGCGGCGCTGCTGCCGGCCGCGCGCGAACTGCTGACGGCCGAGCCCGCGCTCGCCGGCTCGCCCGCGCTGCTGCTCAACCCCGAGGATGTGCCGCTCGTGGAAACGCATCTGCGCGGCGAACTCGAAGCGGCCGGCTGGACCGTCCGCCCCGATCCATCCATCGCGCGCGGCGGCTGCATTGCCAGCGCCGCCAGCGGCGAGCTCGATGCGAGCCTCGCCACGCGCTGGAGCCGTGTCGTGAAGGCACTGGGCCGCAACGATCCGTGGGAGCCGCCTCATGCGTGATGCGCAGGCGAACGTGCAAGGTGTCGCGCCAGCGCCGGCATCTACCGCCGCACAGCAGCACACGCACCTCTGGCGCGATGCGTTGACGTCGGCCTCGACGGGCCTCGCCGATCTCGACAGCAAGCGTACCTGCGGCCGCCTGACGCGCGCGGCGGGTCTCGTGCTCGAGGCCGTGGGCCTGCGCCTGCCCGTGGGCAGCGACTGCCTGATCGAGCTGCCGGCCGGCCAGCATGGCCATGGCGGCCCGCGCACGGCGGAAGCCGAAGTCGTGGGCTTCGGTGCCGATCGCCTGTACCTGATGCCGCAATCGGACGTCGTCGGCCTGGTGCCGGGCGCCCGTGTCTATCCGCTGGAACCGTCTCCGCTGCCGGCCGGCGTGGCCACGCCGCGCGAGCCCGGCTCCAAGCGTCTGCCCGTGGGTGAAGGCCTGCTGGGACGCGTGCTCGATGCCGCCGGTCGCCCGCTCGATGGCCTGGGCCCGATCACGGCCGCCAGCGAAGTGCCGCTGGCCGGTACGCAGATCAACCCGCTGACGCGCGCGCCGATCGAAACCGTGCTCGATACGGGCGTGCGGGCGATCAACGCGATGCTCACCGTTGGCCGCGGCCAGCGCATGGGCCTGTTCGCGGGCTCGGGCGTCGGCAAGAGCGTGCTGCTCGGTATGATGGCGCGCTATACGAACGCCGAGGTGATCGTCGTTGGCCTGATCGGCGAACGCGGCCGCGAAGTGAAGGAATTCATCGAGAACATCCTCGGCGAAGAAGGCCGCAAGCGCTCGGTCGTCGTGGCCGCGCCGGCCGATACCTCGCCGCTGCTGCGTATGCAGGGTGCCGCGTATGCGACGCGCCTTGCCGAATACTTCCGCGATCAGGGCCGCCATGTGCTGCTGATCATGGACTCGCTCACGCGTTACGCGATGGCCCAGCGCGAGATCGCGCTCGCCATCGGCGAACCGCCCGCCACCAAGGGCTATCCGCCCTCGGTCTTCGCCAAGCTGCCGACGCTCGTCGAGCGTACGGGCAACGGCCCCGAAGGCGGTGGCTCGATCACGGCCTTCTATACGGTGCTGACCGAAGGCGACGATCAGCAGGATCCGATCGCCGACTCGGCCCGCGCGATTCTCGACGGCCATATCGTGCTGTCGCGTAGTCTCGCCGAGGCTGGACACTATCCGGCCATCGACGTCGAAGCATCCATCAGTCGTGCCATGACGGCACTGATCGACGCGCCGCAGTTTGCCTCCGTACGGCGTTTCAAGCAGTTGATGTCGCGCTACCAGCGCAATCGCGACCTGATCAGCGTCGGCGCCTATGTGCCCGGCAGCGATCCGGAGGTGGACCTCGCGATTCGCCTGCATTCGCGCATGGAGGCCTTCCTGCAGCAGGACATCCCCGAGCGCGCGGACTACGCGAACTCGGTTGCCCACCTGCATCAGCTATTCGAGAGGATGGAACATGCCTAAGCCCTCACCGCTGAATACGCTGGCCGATCTGGCCCAGGACAGCACCGACAAGGCCGCGCGCGAGCTCGGCCGCCTGCAGGGCCTGCGCACGCAGGCGGAGCAGCAGCTCAACGCGCTGACGCAGTATCGACAGGAATATCGCACGCGCATGCAGGCGATTGCGGCGGAGGGCATGACGTCGAGCCGCTGGCAGGACTTCTCGCGGTTTCTCGACTCGCTCGATCAGGCGATTCGCCACCAGACGAGCGCGCTGGCCAAGGCCGAGGCGGACCTGATTGCCGGCCGCGCCAACTGGCAGCATCAGAAGCGCCGCCAGAATTCGTTCGACACGCTGATCACGCGCGCGGAGACGCGCGAGCAGCAGATCGTCGCGCGCCGCGAGCAGCGTGCCAGCGACGAATTTGCAGCCCGTGCGGCGCGTGTCGCGCGGGAGCCGGCCAACGGCCAGAACTGAACTTCATTATCTGCCAACCATGATCGATATCAGCAAGATTCTCGGCACGGGCGCCGCGAAGGCAACCGGCACCGCCGGCATCGGCGGCAGCACGATCGATGCCGCCTTCCAGGACGCCCTCTCCCGCGCGCGCGACAAGGCGCCGCGTCAGCAGAACAACGCGACGTCGCAGCCCGTCAACGTCGGCAAGCCGGCCAGCAAGGTAGCGGAGAAGGGAAACCAGAAGGCCGCCGAGAAGCCCGCGGACAAGCCGGCCGCGCAGGAAGCGAACAAGCCTGCCGACAAGTCCGCCAGCAAGTCGGATCCATCCGACGGCAAGACCACGCAGGCCGCCAAGGCGGACGAGGACAAGAAGGATACCGACACGGCGCAGAGCGCTGAAGACGCCGCGAAGGAAGCCGCAGCGGCGGCCGCGGCACTGGCGCTCGCGATGCTCGGCCAACCGGCGGCCCAGCAGACCACCGCAGGCAATGCCACCGACGCGGTGGATCCCGCGCTTGCCGGCCTGAGCAGCCTGCCGGGTGTCAACGGCGCAGCGGGGACGGCCGCGCAACAGGGTGCCGCGACGAACCAGATCACCGCCACGTCGGCGGCCGCCGCCCAGGCAGCCGCGACTGCCGCAACGCAGGCCGACGCAGCAGCCGCCCAGACGGATACGGTCGCCGCGCAGACCACGCTGCCGGCCGAGGTCAGCGTCACCAAGGCCACGACCATGAGCCCGGCCGACACGCTCGCGACCATCGCGCAGCAACGCGCCGCCGCGCAGGCCACGACCGGTGCCGCCGACAAGCCCGCACAGCCGTCGATCACGCCGTCCGCGCTCGCCAATCAGGACGCGCATGGCGGCCAGACCGGCGGCCATTCGGGCAGCCAGCAATCGCAGGCGGGCCTCGGCCAGCCCGCGCAGGCCGCGCAGCCGCAGACGGCTGCCAATACCAGCGCGGCTGGCACCGCCGGCGCGAGCTACGCTGCCGCACAGGCCAATGCACGCACGGGCGAAGGCACCGACACCGGTGCCACCAACTCGAGCAGCGCCGCTACGCTCGCCTCGGCCATCGCGGCGCAGGCCCCGACGCCCGCCGCGCAAGCCACGGCTGCTGCCGCAGCCCGCGCCGTGGTCGCCCCGAACGTCGGCGACAACAACTGGTCGCAGGCACTGGGCCAGCATATGGTCCGGATGTCCACGCAAGGCAGCCAGACGGCCGAGCTCGATCTCAATCCGCCCAATCTCGGTCCGCTGAAGGTGGTGCTGAACGTCGTCAACGATCAGGCGCAAGCCCAGTTTGTATCCCCGCACCAGGCTGTCCGTGCCGCGGTGGAATCGGCACTGCCGCACCTCCGCACGTCGCTCGCGGAAAGCGGCATTCAGCTCGGCCATACGTCGGTGGGTTCGGAAGGTTTTGCGAATCAGGCGGGCAACGGCCAGCAGCAACAGCAGCGTCAATCGTTTGGTGGCGGCCAGGGGAGCAGCTTCGGCCAGGCTTCGAACTTCGGTAATGAACCGGCGGTGCCGGTGGCGCGCCCGCAGCGGGTGCTCGCGCAAGGCGAAGTGGATACGTTCGCCTGATGTCAGCCTGCTGCCCTCTCCGGTGCGAGAGGGCAGGCCCCCGCATCACGCGCGGGCATCTGTGCCTGCACGGCCGCTATCGGTCCCGCGGGTCCCGCGGGTCCCGCTCGAGGATCTCGGCGACATCGCGCTCGCGGAAATCGGCGGCATCGAAGTGCGTCGGCCACTCGCCGCCATGGGTCACGGCATCCAGCTCGATGGCATTCTCGTCTTCGAGCCAACACGCGAACGACCCGCCATCTTCGAGCCTCACGTGCTCGAAGGTCCAATCCCACTTGCGGCGATGCATGCCGGCGAGCGGCACCGAGAGCTGGATCCGCGTCAGAAACCCGACCTTGGTCTCGATCCGATGCTTTGCACGCAGGCCATCGATCTGCGCACGGATGGCGACACTCGTGGCATCGTCATCGCGGAATAGCTTGGACAGTGCATATTGTTCCTGAGCCGTGAGTCGCATCGGATTCATTTCCTTTATTAGAATTAAAGGCAAAAAAAGCCCGGCCGCATCGCGATAAGAACACCACCACTTGCCCTGCAGATTCCCATCTGCGACGCGCCGGACCGAACACACCGCGGGCAGATCGAGTGCCTGCGGAGGCCGGCTACGGCGTTATCGGGGATCCAATCCAACTTCGCGAGCAGCCAACAAGGAGTAATTTAGATAAATTCCTCCAAACCGACTATGGTATTTCGCCGATATTTCATTACTTTTTTCGATATTTTTTCGAATTTTTTATGATTAACCGCGATACCTTCGTTGTCATGATGATCGGGATTTTCTGACGAGAAATGGCAAGGCAACGCGCTGCGTCGTCGGTTGCGAGGGTAGTCGCCTGAGAAGCTTCCTAGATGGTTTTCGGAGCGCGGCGGGAACCGGCGGGGTGACGCCAGGGCGCTCGCAACCACCTGGATGCGCTCCGCGAGCATGGCCATCACGAAGGCAGTGCGGTCAATGTGACGGGCCGCCGGTCGTATGAATTGCCTGCCGGCTCAATCTAGCCACGACGCGTGGCGCCGGGGGACCCGTTGCAAGTGGTAGTCAGTTGCAGCGATCCGGCGTGAATTCCCGCGCCCGGCAGGTTGATGGGACCCGAGTCCAGCAGGAATGGCATCGTTTGACCCAGGCCTGCCTGACCTTTGAAGCTCAGTGTCACGGGAGAGGCCGACAGGGCAAACGGCGGCGACAATGTGATGGAGCCAACCGCAAACGCGAAGAAATCGGTCACGCGTGCTGGCGTTGGGGTACTGAACGCTGTCGGACTCCCATACACCGAGGGAGATGCCGGAATAGGAGTGGGCACCCCGATGCCCACGACCTTGCCGACATAGCGCGCAGTCAGGTTGTTTATCACGTCATGGATATCAAACAAGAACACGCCGACTTCCACGATCTCGCCCCCGGTGAGGCCTCCCAATAGTTGCAGGGTGAACGACTGACCATAGGGACACTGCGTGGCGGGTAGGCAAGGCCCCGGTAATGGAGGACGCGGATCGATGGGAATGTCGTGGTGCGGGTGCGGACCGTCTTGGAGATTGGCAATGTCCTGATCCAGACTGGCTATCGTCTTGCGCCCGATGATATTGTCGATCTGATTGGCAAAGTTGAAGATGTGGCGCGCCTGCTTGTAGCGGGCTACGGCACTGGCAAAGGCGGCGTCATAGTTGCCGTTGACCGTGACCAAGCCAACGCCCAACTCGGGAATCTGTTCGGCGATGATGCTCAGTGCCAACTGCACCAGTTGGATGTGTTCGCCCTGTTGTCCGACGGTAAAATGGCTCACCGGTTCGTTTGGCACGCCATTGGCGCAATTTTCCAGGCGCTGGAAGACCGCAGTGGGTGCATGGGTGAACATATTGGATTTCAGCGTGCTCATCGTCCCTCTCAGCTCGGAAGTGTCTCGAAGTCCAGTGGAAAGGCAGCCATGCCCGACGCATACACCTCGACTTCCACGCGGCGGTTCTCGGCGCGCTGCATTTCATTTGCGGGTGTCTTGTTGATGAGTTGCGCGGCACCCATCGAATGCCTGACCATCAGGATGCGAGGCCAAACCAGACTAGCGTCAGGTGATCCGATCAGCGCGGAAAGTTGGTCGACAAACCACTGGCCGGCGCTGGCGACGCGCCCCACTGACGCCTCGTATTCGCTGTCGCGTCGTTGCTCTGCCGACATGTCCTGTCGATCCTGTCGATCCGAGTGTGCTGTCACTACAATGACCGCCGTCGACGTGGGGCTTTGCATAGCCGTGGCCACGCGCAGCACGAGGCCCGCCACGGCTTGTTGATCAGCAACTGGTGCCCGCGCCAAGCGAACGCCAAAATCGGACTCGCCTGACTGATAGCCGCCAAGTACATACAGGGATTGATTCCAGTTCGCCATCATTGACTCGCTGAAAATAAGAAATGTTTCAGAGTCGGCGCGTGACATAGAGAGCCGGGTTCAGCAGGCCCCAGATGTCACTCAAGTGAATGTTGTAGGTCATGCTCAACCCCTAACGGTTACGCGCTGTCAGCAAGATGGGCGAAATTCTCCTGCTACCTTTCAAGACGTTCTGAAGCGGCGCGCGGTCTTTTCCAAACACCAGAACAAGCTTGTCCAGATTCAGGAGCAGTCGGTCGGAGACCTTGCCCGACTGCGCGTCCCACCAAAGCTGTCCATGTTCGAAAATACTGATGCGGTCGAGCCCATCGGCACCGTTTCCTTCGATAGTGGCCTCGTCCGTACGGGGGTAGCCAAGGGGGCCTTCGCAATGACCCCGCCGCATATATTCCAGGAAGATTCCGCCGTACACGACGTGCGCGCCGAGGTCCGGATGCCAGAATAGGCCGCCCGTCGGTCCGTTGTTATTCGAGAAAATCTTGTATCGCCCTCCGCGAGGCCCACGGTTGTAGTTAGCGAGGGGAGAGTGCAAGTTAGCTTGCGGTACCCAAGCCGCCGCGCGCTCGTCATGAGCCAAGATGTCCTGCCATTTGGCGTCCAGCGGATCGCCCAAATCCTGCTTTCGTTTGGGCAACTGGATCACCACAGGCATCGCCCCTTCCAGCGTACATCTCGTGATATCCCGCGAACACTCTCCGGCCCTGGTGGCCAGCTTTGGCAGAAGTGCGTCCGTATCGTGGTAGGCGCTTTTTATCTTTTCGATATCGGGCGTCTCAAACTGCTCTGGAAACCGCAAAATGAAATCCAGCTGAGACCTGAGTGCAATACCCTCGACAATCCGCTTGCCACACTCCTTGATCGTGTCGTCTCGCACCGCCTGTTCCGCCCAACTTGGCCCAGGAGGCATCGGGAGGTAGGCGAATTCCTTGAGGGAGCACCGGAAGTCCACGGGGTCGGATTTGACGGCCTGGTTGAAGGTTTTGTAGAGGTCCTTCAATTCCTGCATATTGGTGGGATTCAACTGCCCCGAGCCGCCGGCCATGATGACCCGGATCTGCATCGACGACTTCTTCTTGGCCTCGTCAATGGTGCTTTGAAAAGCCACGTTCACGTCGCCGCCCGCCATGAAGTTTCCGATGGACATATCCAGCGACATTTTCAAATCCTTATGGCTGGTCTCATCGTAGGTTTCGAAGACGAAGACACCATAGAAGTCGCCTCCGCTATAGACCTCATCGATATAATAATCCCCATAAGTCAGGCGAAACTGCTCGGGGGAGTTGCGATACGCCTGCTCGGCTTGTGGCGTAAGCCGCGCGCGCGACACTGGTGCCATCGTCGTCGCGAAAGAGCCTTGACAGTGCATACCGTTCCTGAGCCGTGAGTCGCATCGAATTCCTTTCCTTTATTGGATCTAAAGGCAAAAAAATCCCGGCCGCATCGCGATAAGAACGCCACCACTTGTCCTGCGGATTCCCATCGGCGACGCGCCGGACCGAACACACCGCGGGCAGATCGAGTGCCCGCGGTGGCCGGCTACTGCGTCATCGGGGATCCAGTCCAACTTCGCGGCAGCCAACGAGGAGAAATTTAGATAAATTCCTCCCAACCGACTATGGTATTTCACCGGTATTTCATTACTTTTTTCTATTTTTTTCGAATTTTTTATGATTACCCGCAATTCCTTGGTTGTCATGAGGATCGGGATTTTCTGACGAGAAATGGCAAGGCAACGCGCTGCGTCGTCGGTTGCGAGGGTAGTCGCCTGAGAAATTTCCTAGATGGTTGTCGGAGGGCGGCGGGGCCCCGCGCGCTGACGCTGCGCCCGACCCGCAGCAGCCGGCGGAGTTGGGTACCACCTGTTCGACATGACACAACGTCGTCGCATCGAGCGCCTTGATCTGGTCATTGCTCAGTGCCTGACCGAGAGTGATGAGGTTCGCCTTCGCGACCGGAGCTTGGAACGAACGCTAGACCCATTCGCGCGCGAGAAGGAGCGCATCGCCGATTGCAAGAATGCTGCGGACCTTGTGGAATATCCTAAGGATCTTCGTTGAGAATAACGTCTCTCTCGCGCTGAAAAGCCGGGAGCGAAGCGGCGTCGTGATCGTAGAAATCAACAAAGAACGACGGCTGTAGCCAAGCGTCAGGCGCAATCGTGATCCCACCATGCGCATTCACTTTCGGACGCCAATTCGATGGCACTATTGTGCTTACTATTTCAAAACACTCCGCTTGATGAGCCCCCATGCTTGGCCACTCATCTCCTCGATCGGACGTCACTATGCCGTAGCGACGCTTTCCGTCCTGCCCTATGTCTATGCTCATCACATGATAGACATCTCCAAGTGTCAGCCACGGCGAAGTCTCAACCTCACGGTCGAGCGCATCAAGCAAGCGAACACATTTAACTTTCATGGCTTGTTTGGCGTGCCAGATTTATCGTTGAAAACCGCTTTGTAAGCCAGATATCCGGATCTCGTGACAGTGAACCTCGCCATCCCGCACGGATCGCCAGAGAGCTTCGGGGGGACCTGCACAGAAACGACGAACCCGGCTAGGGCCGGGTTCAATTCCTCTACTTTATCGATGCAGTTTTCCCCACTCCACCAGATAGGCTGTGGAGAGTGGGCCGAGATAGTCCCCAATCCGATTCCAATGACCAGGAACACCCGACGCTCGTAAATAAAGGGCCTCCAGTAAGCCCGTTGCCACAAACGCTTTGAGTGTCGCGTCGTTGCTCGCTAGACCGCCCTCGATAACTTGGAAGATATGTGCTCTGGTTTCAAGATCCAGATCTTCAACATGATCGGCGAGAGCCTTGCCAAGTTTTCCAAACAGAACGGTAGTGGGGATGTCCTCTCCCCATTCTTCAAGGGCCAGTCTTCTGGCCGAACTGAGCACATCGCATCGGGCCAACTCCGTAACGAACTCTTGCCAAGTATTCACTATATCCCTCTCAAAGCATTTTGAAGGTCTCGCAAGACGTTCTGAGCTGCGGAGCGATCGCTAAACGGCGCATTTGGATTCGAATCCAACCATGTTGTCGCCACTGATCGTGCCGCCGGTCGGCAGCGACAGTGCCTGCGCGC
>NZ_JASATF010000054.1:0-19175 GCF_038440175.1 Cupriavidus sp. OTU4054 | reverse complement strand
CGCGGTTCTGGGACCGGCCGTTCTTGGATCTACCGTTCTGGGATCCACCGTTCTGGGATCCACCGTTCTGGAACCTGCCGTTCTGGGATCCGCCGTTCTGGAACCTGCCGTTCTGGGACCCGCCGCTCTGGGATCCACCGTTCTGGAACCTGCCGTTCTGCGACCCGCCGTTCTGGGACCCGCCGTTCTGGGACGCCCAGCTCTGCTGTGCCCGATCCTGCTGTGCCCGATCTTGGTGGGACCGATCTTGGTGGGACCGATCATGCGGGGCGCGGTCTTGCTGGCCCCGGTCGAATGACGCGCGGCGGCCGGTATCTTCCGGTGCCATGTCCTGCGCATCGAACATCATGCTGGCGTCATAGCCGGGATCGCTGCCATACGGGCCGATCAGCGGCAGATCGGGCGGCATCTCCTCCCAAGGCGGCACATCGCTGCCACCGGCCATTTCCCACGGCGGTACCGAGTCGCTAGCCTGCGCGGCACGCTGCGGCCGCTCGGACGCTCTCGGCGCAACACTCGGCGCGGCACTTGGCGCAACACTCGGCGCGGCACTCGGCGCAACATTCGGCGCAAGCGTCGCCGGCGCAGGCACCACCGCGGCGGCGGGCCGGTTGGCGGCCGGCGGGCGCAGCGGCTGCGCAGCGGGACGAGCAGGCGGTGCGGCAGGCTTCGCAGCCGCCGCAGGCAGCGGTGCGCCCGCCGGCGCCCCGCTCCGTCCACCGCGTCCGGCCGTCGCCTGACGCGCAGCCAGCAGCGCCGCGCGTGCCGGCGACATCGCGGCGTCCGGCACAGCGGCCACGGGAGTGGATTCGAATGCTTCAGCGACCCTTTCGACCTTTTCAACCCCCTCGCTCCCAACAGAGGCTTCGGGCTGCGGGGCGATCTCCGCGACGCCGGCCGCCGGGCCCGGTTTCGGCTCCGGTACGGCAACCACCGCGGGCGGGTCCGCTTCCACTGCCGCAGCCACTCGCATCGCCGGCGCCGCGGCCGGCGCGGCAACGCCCGGTGCGCGCGGGCGCGCGGTCTGGCCGCCGCCGCCCTGCCCCGTCACCGGTGCCGGCGTCGCCGCCGACGGCCGGAACGCAAGCATCCGCAGCAGCGTCATCGTAAAGCCCGCGTACTCGTCCGGCGCGAGCGCCAGTTCGTTGCGGCCGATATTCGCAATCTGGTAGAACAGCTGCACTTCCTGCGCATCGAACAGCCCCGCCAGGCGGCGCACATCGCCCGCCTCGGGCCATTCGTCCTGCACGGATGCCGGCACCGCCTGCGCGAGCGCCACCTTGTGCAGCAGCGACCCAAGATCCTGCAGCGCGCCCGCGAACGACAGGCTGCGGTCCGCCATCGAGTCCGCGATGCCGATCATCGTGGCGCCATCCTCGGCCGCCAGCGCGTCGAGCAGCTGCACGAGGTAGCTCTGGTCGATCGCGCCAAGCATGCCGCGCACCGCGTCCTCCGACACCTGCCCCGCGCTATACGCAATGGCCTGGTCGGTCAGCGACAGCGCATCGCGCATGGACCCATGGGCGGCCTGCGCAAGCAGGCGCAGCGCATTGCCATCGTGCGTGATGCCTTCCTGCCCGAGGATATGGTCGAGGTGCGAGACGATATGTCCCGGCGGCATCTGCTTGAGGTTGAACTGCAGGCAGCGCGACAGCACCGTGACCGGAATCTTCTGCGGATCGGTCGTGGCGAGAATGAACTTGACGTGCCCGGGCGGCTCTTCCAGCGTCTTCAGCATCGCGTTGAAGGCGTGGTTGGTCAGCATGTGCACTTCGTCGATCATGTAGACCTTGAAGCGGCCGACCGTCGGCGCATACACCGCCTTGTCGAGCAGCTGCGCCATTTCATCGACGCCGCGGTTGGAGGCCGCGTCCATCTCGATGTAGTCGACGAACCGCCCGCTGTCGATTTCCTGGCAGGCCTTGCACTGGCCGCACGGCTCGGCCGTGATGCCACCGCTGCCGTCAACGCCGGTGCAGTTGAGCGCCTTGGCCAGAATCCGCGAGAGCGTGGTCTTGCCGACGCCGCGCGTGCCGGTGAACAGATAGGCGTGGTGCAGCCGTTGCTGTTCCAGCGCGTGCGTGAGCGCGCGGACCACGTGCTCCTGTCCGACCAGCGTGGTGAAATCCCTGGGGCGCCATTTGCGCGCTAGAACTTGGTAACTCATGGCGGCGATTGTAGCAAAAGGCAACGCCTACCCACACTCGCCCACATAGCCGCAGTTCGCGCATTTGGCACAGCCGTCGATCCGGTGCAGCGCATGGGCGCCGCACTCCGGGCACGGCTTGCCGGAACCCACGCCCGGCGCGCCCGCCGGCAATACCGCGCCGCCCGGCGTCCCACCCCCCCGGCCCGCCGCGCCAGCCGTGCCGCCGGCGTTCGTGGCCAGCCCCGGCGCACCGGTCTGCGCCCCGCCTTGCCCCCCGCCCTCGCGCTCCGCCAGCCGCGCGGCAAGCTGCGGCGCCGACATCGCGCCGCCCTCCTGGTCGAGGAACCCGCGCTTGATCAGGATCCGCTGCAGCGCATAGCCGATCGCGGCGACTTCCGAGTCGTGGAATCGCGGAATCTCGCTGCCGTCGGGCCGCGTCAGCGTGCCATACCGCACGGTGCCCTTGTCCCAGACGACATTGCGCATATCGGCCAGCGCCTTGCCCACCGGCCCGCCCGACCGCGCGACCATCGACAGCAGCCGCATGGTCGAGGTGATCCACTGCTGCCCTTCGGTCCGCTGCCCCGCGGGCATGAAAAACTCGATCGGCCGCTCGATGGTCACCACCTCGCCGCCCACGACACCCGACACCCGCAGGAAGTTGACCGTGAGGTAAACGGTCTTGTGCCCTTCATAGGTCATGTACTCGACCTTGGACGTCACGCCCTCGAGGTCGCCGAGCGGCCGGCTGTTGAAATGGCGCAGCAGCGGATCGTCGTCGGCCGGCGCGGCGGACACGGCCGCCGGTGTTTGCGTCGCGGATGGGGCAGCCACCGACAGCACTGCACCCAGCACGCTGTTGGGCCGGTACGTCGCCAACCCCTTGAGCCCCGCGCGCCACGCCTCCAGATACAGATTGCGGAACGCCTCGTACGGGTAGTCCTCCGGCACGTTCACGGTCTTGCTGATGCTCGTATCGATAAACGGCTGCACAGCCTCGAGCATGCGCATATGGTCGAGCGCGGACATCTGCAACGCCGTGACGAAGCTCTCCGGCAGCTTGTCCATGTCGTGCCCGAGGTGCCGGTACAGCCGCCACGCGTGATCGGCCACCTCGAACACCTCGTAGGTGTCGTCGGGCCGGCGCTTGCGCCGGTTGTACGTCCACGAGAACGCGGGCTCGATACCGTTCGACGCGTTGTCGGCGAACGCGAGCGTGATCGTGCCCGTCGGCGCGATCGACAGCAGATGCGAGTTGCGCATGCCGTATGTGTCGATGGCCTCGCGCACGGGCGCGGACAACCGGCTCACGAACCCGCCGGCCAGATATTTCTGCGCATCGAACAGCGGAAACGCGCCCTTCTCCGCCGACAGCTCGGCCGAAGCCAGATAGGCCTGATCGCGCAGCGTCTCCGCGATACGCGCCGCCACGTCGCGCGCGGCCTCCGAGTCGTAACGGAGGCCGAGCATCACGAGCGCGCTGCCGAGCCCCAGGAAACCGAGCCCGATGCGGCGCTTGGCGCGCGCCTCCGCTTCCTGCTCGGCCAGCGGCCAGTACGTGATGTCGAGCACGTTGTCGAGCATGCGCGTGGACACGCGCACCACTTCGGCAAACGCCGCGAAGTCGAACCCGCTGCGCGGCGTGAACGGCTCGCGCACGAACTGCGTCAGGTCGATCGAACCGAGGCAGCAGCAGCCATACGACGGCAGCGGCTGCTCCGCGCACGGATTGGTCGCCTCGATCGTCTCGCAGTAATACAGGTTGTTGTCGGCGTTGATATGCGACAGGAACAGGATGCCGGGCTCCGCGTGATCGTAGGTCGCGTGCATGACCTGGTCCCACAGTTGCCGCGCCGGCACGCGCCGGTAGACCCACTTGCCGTCGTCGCGGCGGTAGGCGCCCGCGTCGATCAGTTCCCTCGCGGGCTCGGCGTCGTGCACGAGTTCCACGTCCTCGCCCGCCTCCACCGCCTGCATAAAGGCGTCGGTGACGCCGATCGAGAGATTGAAGTTCGTCAGGTCGCCGCGATCCTTCGCATGGATAAACTGCTCGATATCGGGATGGTCGCAGCGCAGGACGCCCATCTGCGCGCCGCGCCGCGCGCCGGCGGACTCCACGGTCGCGCACGAGGCATCGAACACCTTCATGAACGACACCGGCCCCGAGGCGCGCGAATGCGTGGCGCGCACGAACGCACCCGAAGGCCGGATCGCCGAGAAGTCATAGCCGACCCCGCCGCCGCGGCGCATCGTCTCCGCGGCCTGCGCCACCGCCGTGTAGATACTCGGCTTGCCCGCGTGGGGCTCCGATACGGCATCGCCCACGGGCTGCACGAAGCAGTTGATCAGCGTCGCCTGAATACCGGTGCCCGCAGCCGAGTTGATACGGCCCGCCGGAACGAAACCGCTGTCGAGCGCCCACCGGAATCGCGCGGCCCATGCCTCGCGTTGCCCCGGCGCTTCCGCCTCGGCCAGCGCGCGCGCGACACGGTCACGCACATCGGCGATGGTCGTCTCTTCGCCCTTCGCATACTTTTCCAGCAACACCTCGGTGGAGATGTCCTGCGGGGCCAGCCCGCCATGGAGAATCTGGTCGTTGGCGTTCATGTGTCGATCCTGTTCCGGAGAAAACACAACCTCGATTCGCGGCTTGAGATACAATGCCGGTCGGACGGGCCTCCTCGCATGGTGGCGCGGTCAACCTGGTCAGGTCGGGAACGAAGCAGCCACAACCGTTTTCCGCCAGTGCCGAGGGTCAGGCTCGTCCCCCTTCCCAGTATTTTCAACAGCTTCCGCTTTCCAGATCTGCTTTTATCTAAGATCTGCCTCCAAGCTTACACGCTTCAGAACAACGACCCCTGCTCGCCTTGCGCCGTCATGGGCCGCAGCGCGGACGCGTCGATCCATTCCCCTTCCGCCGTCGCCACACCCGCTTCGATGCGCTTGCCCGGAAACATCGGCGTAATCGCCGCCACATAACGCGCGAGCTGCGCGCCGTATGCCGCATGCTCCTGCGGCAGCAGCCGCAGCTTGTAGTCCACGATCACCACGCGATCTTCGAATTCGACCAGGCGGTCGATACGCAGCAGGCGGCCGCGCGCGTCGTAGAGTTCGACCTCGTTGCGCGCGGACACCGCCGCGTCAGGGAACAGCAGCGGCCGTAGCGCCGGCGCCTTCAGCATCGCGGCGGCTTCCGAGACGGCCAGCACGATCTGTTCGTGCCACTGTTCGCGCGCGCCCGGTGCGCCCGCACCCGTTGCCGGGAACCAGCGCAGGACCGTGTCCGCGTCGGGCACGCTGCCGAAGGCCTGCGGATAGCGCGTGATGCGTTCGAGCAGCGCGTGCACCAGTTCGCCGTGGCGTGCGGCGGCCGCGTCGAACACGATGCCCCCCTCCTCACCATCCTCGTCACCCAGGCCGGCCATTGCCGCCTCTTCCGCCGAAATAGGCGTCACCGCATCGCGGAAGCGTTCGCGGAAGTCCGTGTAGCGGATGCGTTCGCCAGGCGCGCCCGTCATCGCGCGCATGTCGGCCTCGGCATGCGTCGCGGCGTCGGGGTACGCGTCAACGGCCTCGCCGACGCCCGCCGCCGCCAATCGCACATACCAGCTGCCCGCGATCTCGCTCGCGTTCTGCTCTTTCTCCTTGCTCGCGCGGCCCTTCACGCCGCTGACGATCAGCCCCTGCCGCGCGCGCGTCATCGCCACATACAGCAGGTTCCAGTTCTCGCGCTCGGCCAGCGCGGCCTCCGCATCGAACATGGGCTGGCGCGCAAGGCCACGCTCGGCCTGCTTGCCGTAAGCGGAGAAGTGCGTCGGCACGCGCGCCGATGGCGGCCAATCGACGAGAATGCCGGCGCGATCGGGCGCGGGGTCGCTATGGTTGGCGTCGAGCAGCACCACGAACGGCGCCTCGAGACCCTTGGCCGCATGCACGGTCAGGATATGCACGGCATCCAGCTGGCTGTCGCCATCGGTCTCGGGCTCGGCTTCGCCTTCTTCCACCGATTCCCCCATGCCGCCCTCGTCGGGGCTCTCGTCTTCGTCCCCGCGGCGAATCTCCTGAAGCTCGTCGATAAATTTCGGCAGGCTCGGATAGCGGCCGCCGTCGAGGTCGAGCGACAGCTTGAGAAACGCGTCGAGGTTGGCCAGCACCTGCTCGCGAATCGCGGCCGGCGCGGACTCCGCATAACGCCGGCGGATCTCGCCTTCGTGATAGATGCGGTCGATCAGATCGTGCACAGGCTTGTGCGGCGCGAGCGCGAGCCATGCGCGCAGGCGTGCCACGCCCCCGCGCACCGCGTCGGAGACCTCGGGCGGCAGGCCCGTCGCCTCGATGCGCGCCCACCAGCCGCGCGTGGCCTCTGCGCCGGCCAGCAACAGCAGGTCGTCGTCGGACGCGCCGACGATCGGGCTCTTGAGCACATGCGCGAGATCGAGGTCCGACTCGGGCGTCATCAGGAACGCGAGCAGCGCCGAGATATCGAGCGCTTCCAGCGTGGCGAGCAGGCCGCCGCGGCGCGGGCTCAGGCAGGGGATGCCGGCTTCGCGGAACGCGCGTTCATAGTCGGCCAGATGCGACTTGCGGCGGACCAGCAACTGCATGTCGCGCCAGCACGCGCGGCGCTGGGTCTTGCCGTCCTGCACGGGGATGTTGTCGCGGATGTGATGGAGCCACGCGGCCACGCGGCGGCCTTCCTCGAAGCGCAGCGAGTCGCCGAGCGCGGTGCGGGGCTCGCGCAGCGTGTCGCGATGCCCAGTGGCATCGGACACCTCGCCCGCGTCCCCCGCGTCCCCCGCGTTCCCCGCGACCTCCTCGGCTTCCACCAGCGGCAACTGCCACACGGGCCCGCCCGGTGTGTCCAGCGCCGTGGTCTGCGTCTCGTAGAGCGGATAGCGCCCTTCGGCGCGGCCCGCATCGAAGACCGCATTGACCCAGTCGAGCACCTCCGGCCGGTTCCGGCGCGTCCGATTCGTGCGCAGTACCGTCGCGCCGAACTCCGCCTCGAGCATCGCGCTCGCGGTGCCGAACAACCGCGCATCCGCGCGCCGGAAGCGATAGATCGACTGCTTGGGATCGCCCACCAGAAACACCGTGGGCCGCTCCGCCAGCCCCTGATATCCGGCCAGCCAGCCCTGCAGAATGCGCCATTGCAGCGGGTTCGTGTCCTGAAACTCGTCGAGTAGCAGATGTCGGTAACGCGCGTCGAGCCGCACCTGCAGATAGGTGGCCGTTTCCTCGTCGGACATCAGCCGCGCGGCCAGCCATTCGAGGTCGGCGAAGTCCATCGCGCGCGCTTCGCTCTTGTATTGCTGATAGCGATCGAGCAGCGCATCGCCGAGCTTGTAGAGCGCGAGGTTCACCGCGAGCACCGCGGCCTCGCAACGGCGCGCCGCAATCCTGTCGAGCCGCGCGCAGTGGTCCGCATGCCGCGCGAGCAGATCTTCCACCGCGCCCTCGCCACCCGCGGCCTTGACGAGCGCGGCCGTGCGGCGCAGCGAGCGCGGCTTGCCGGCCTGCGTGAAGAACGCCGCGCGCAGATGGCCAAACGCGTCGGCGGCGCTCGCGCCGGGCAGCCGGCCCGCGGCCTGCCACGCGCGAATGGCTTCCAGGCCGGCGCCGAGGGCGCTGGCATGGCCCTGCTCGGTCTTGCCGCCGGTGCCGAGCAGCGACGCCAGTTGCTGGCAATCGTCGAGCCAGTCCTCGTCGCACAACGCCTCGGCCAGCACGTCGGTTACGGCATCGTCACCGAGATCCGCCGCGAGCTTCGCCGCCGGATCGCCACCGTCTTCGCGCAGGGCCCACCACTCGCTGCGCGCATGGAACATGCGGTCGAGCAGCGCGCGCGTCTGGAATTCGCCGATCGCATCGACGAGCTCGGCGTAGGCCGCGCGCAGGTCCTCGTATTGCGGCGAGGCCAGCGCGCGCCAGAACGGCGCCCAGGCTTCGCGCTTCATGCGCAGGGCGTCTTCGCGCAACATCGCGCCCGGCACGATGCCCGACGAGAGCGGCGCGCCGCGCAGCAGCGTGCCGAACCAGCCGTGGAACGTGTCGATGGCCATGCGTCCCGGCGACGCCAGCACCTGCGCGTGCAGCTGCCGCGCGCGCGGCAATGCGTCGCGCGCCGCGTCGGGCGTCAGGCCGCGCATGGTAAGCGCCTCGATGACCGCGTCGTCGCCGGCGCTCGCGAGTTCCGACAGCACTTCGAGCAGACGCTCGCGCATTTCCTCGGCGGCCTTGCGCGTGAACGTGATGGCGAGAATTTCGTGCGGCTGCGCGCCCGCCAGCAGCAGCCGCACGAGGCGCGCCACGAGCAGCCACGTCTTGCCGCTGCCCGCGCAGGCCTCCACCACGACGGAGCGCAACGGATCGCACGCGGCGCGCGTGAATTCGGATTCGGCGACGGGCAGGCCGTCGCGCAGATAGGCGTTTGCACTCATGTCAGATCTGGCAGCGCGGTGGATTCCCAGAAGCCCTTCCGGCACAGGCCGCGCGCTTCGCAATAGGTACAGGCCGAGGCGTCGCCGAACGCGGCGAGCTTCGCGCCGCGGCGCAGGCGGATGACGTCCTGCCGCAGCTGCCGCGCGAGATGATCCACCGCGGCGTCGAAGTCCGGCAGATCGACTTCGCGCTGCTGCCCCGCGGGCTCCCTGCCGCCTTCCTTCACGCCCTCGAGCGCCACCCAGCTGCCCGCGTGCGCATCGGCGCGCAGCAGGCCATAGAACGGCAGCTGGCAATCCTCCTCGACATCGCCGGCCTTCTTGCGCAGGCGCAACGCGCTCTGCGTCTTGTAGTCGAGCACCGCGCGGCTGCCGTCGGCGCCCGCGTCGATGCGGTCGATACGGCCCGTGAGCCGCAGCGGCACGCCGTCCTCCATCGCGATATCGACGCTGACGTCGATTTCGCCGCCCTGCCAGTGCCAGCCTTCGGCTTCTCTCGCGGCCTGCCACTGCACGTACGACGGCAGGACCTCGCGCCAGCGCCAGTAGTAGCCGAGCGCGTTGCCGTCGTCACGGATCAGCGCGCCGAACTCGTGCTCCGAGATCTCGCGCAGCCGTGCCAGGCGGCGATCGTTGTCGCGTTCGTCGCGATCGCGCATTTCCTGGTGGTAGCGATGGAGGACGCGGTGCAGCAGCGTGCCGATATCGCGCTTCTCGAGGTCGTCGCTCATGTCCTCGAGCCCCGCAAGACCGAGCATGCGGCCCGCGAAGAACTGATAGGGGCAGCGTCGCAGCATGTTGTAGGCCGCCGCGCTCCAGCGCGCGGGCACGCGTTCCGGGGCCGATGGCGCGGGCATGCGCGCGGGGCGCGCTTCGGCTTCGAACGCGCGCGGGGCGGCGCTTGCCTCGATGGGGGCGCCGGCGCGGCGGCAGCATGCCGACAAGCGCTCGATCCAGCCGGACACGTGATGCGGTTCGCCGCGGGCGCCGACCTTCTGCCATGTCAGCACGACGTCGTCGTTGTTGAGCAGCACTTCGGCCAGGTCTCGCGCCTGCTGCGCGAAGCGCGCCTCGCGGTCCTCGAGGTCGAGTTCGCGGCGCATCTGGTTGGAGAAGAACATGAGCTCGGCCGCGCTCGACGGCAACTGCGCGTCGTCGCAGCCGACGACGACCACGCCGTCGAAGCGTCGCATGCGGGCGCCGTTGAGCGGCAGGATCGTGATGCGCGACGTGCTGGGTTCGGAGGGTTCCTTGTAGGCGACCGATTCGAGAATGGCCGACAGCATCGCGCGGAACTCGTGCTGTGCGAGCGTGGCATGCGCGCCGGTTTCGTCGCCGGGCAACTCGGCGAGACGCGCGAGGGCGTCGAGCATCTGCCGGCCGGCATCGTCGGCGGCGAGCGCTTCGCGCATCGCGAGCGCGTCAAGCATGGCGTCGAGGCGCGCGAGCCAGACCGACAGCGGCTGCTGCGCATGGCCGCGCGGCCATTGGGCGGCTTCGTCGGCCAGCTGCGCAATGATCGCCCGCGCCGCTGCCCGCGCCTCGCGCTCGGCCCGCGCGGCGTCGGCATCGGCGGCGTCAGCATCGGCAGCGGAAGCGCCGTCGCCGGCCGCCTCGCGTTCGTCCTCTCGCGCGGGCAGCAGGTGCCGCAGCCGCTGCCATCCGCCCGTGATCGTCTCGCGGCGGATCTGTCGTTCGATCAGCGCGATCGCCGCGCCGCGATGCGGGGCGTCGGGCAAACAGAATGGGCTCTTGAGCAGGTCCAGCAACGCGCCGGTGTCGCCATCGCGCGCGAGCACGTCGAACCATCGCATCAGGGCTGCCGCCGCGCGCGTGGTCGACAGCTTCCAACCGGTCTCGTCGCGCACGGGCGCGCCGGCCCGCGCGAGCAGCGCGCGCACGCGCCGCGCGACGATCCGGTCGTGCGCGACCAGCGCGACGTGCCGGCGGCCTTCGTTGAGCCATGCGACCAGCTGGTCGGCCGCGGCAATCGCCTCGTCCTCGAAGCGCGCGCTGCCGATCACGCGTACCGACGGACGCTGCGCCGGCAGGATGTCGGGCAGCGTCGCGTGGCGCGCGGCCGCGCGGGCGCCCGAGCCCCTGCCCGTGCCCATGTCCATGCCCGTGACGGGGCCGCGTTCGTCGCCATCGCGGAAGTCGGGGCCGGCATCGGCGTAGCCATCCTCCTCGCCTTCCTCCACGTCCGGCGCGCGACGCGCCTCGGGCCATAGCGCGAGCAGCGTGCCATACCAATCGGGCACGGCATCGTCCGCCCCGCCCGACCAGTCGTAGCCAACCTCCAGCGTCGGCACCTGCTCGGCCGCACGGGCCAGGAACACGGCCTCGACGGGCACCGGCGGTGTCGGCGCGATCCAGATCACCGGCCCGTCGATCGTCGCCGCCAGCCGCTGCAACGCCCGCCGCCGCGCGGGCAACGGATCGTCGGGCCCCGACAACTGCTGCCAGAACGCCAGCACGATCTGGGCCTCCTGCCCGAGAAAGCGCGTCGACAGATGCGCATAGGTGCGCTCCAGCGCCCCCTGCAGCAACTCGGCCCGATCGTCACCGGGAATCTCGTCGTCGTCCCGCACGGCCGCATCCTCGAGCCACCGCGCGCTGAGCTCGTCGCTGATCGACAGCAGCGTCTGCGCGAGTCCCCACGCGGCCGCCTCGGTCTGTGCCCCGAACGAGGCCCGCAGCCATTCCTGCGAGCGAATCGCCTGCTGCACCGACAGCAGCCGCGCCGCATGGCTGCGCACGGGCAGCGGCTCGGTCTCGAGATCGGGCGGCAGGTCCTGCAGCCAGTGGCCGAGCGTCACCACGCGCGGCAGCAGCCGCGGCGCGCCGCCCGCGCGCGCGGCGGCGTCGAGCGCGGCCCGCACGCCGGGAATCTGCGCGGCCGTGGGCACGACCACATGCGCGGCCGCCGCGAGCGGGCCGCAGTGGTCGAGGAAGTGCCAGGCGGAGACGGCGGCCTGCTCGAGGAAGGCGGGGCCGGGAGGAAACAGAAGCCGGGTCATGTCAAACAGCAGGCCCGCTGTCCCGCGCGATGCGTCGTGCGGGACAGCGGGCCGGTTGGCGTCGGGCGCAAAAGTTTACAGCAGTGGATGATGGGGCCGGGTGTCGGCGCGGGCAAGGGGCATGTAAGGGGCAAACGAGAGGCAAGTGGGGCAGGTAAGGCGGCGGGCAGGGTTGCGGGCAGGCGGGGGCCCACCGGGCCGTCGGCCCGGCTTGCGCAACGCTCAACGATCCGTGCCTTCGAGCCGCGCGCGGATCTCGCGCGCCGTTTCCAGCAGGCCTTCGTAGCCCGAGCGCGCATGCTCGGGCAGATCCGGGTCGCCGATCAGCGTGCCGAGCGTTTCCATCACGCTGTAGACCAGGCCTCGGGCAGCGCCCGTGGCGATGCTGTTGGATTCGACGGCAGTATTCAGATGCGCCAGCGCATCGCCAAGGTGCGCGGCGTCGGGCCTGTCTTCCACTGCTCGCTCGCGGGATTCGGGGGAGTCGGGAGTCATGTCGGCTAGCCTCGGTAAGTGAACACTATAAGTGCATTCTAGAGCATGCAAGCCGCCCCATATTCAGGGAAATCCCTGCGGCAGGCAATGCGCCTGGAATGCGCATGGCGATTGGCCAAAACTCTCGATCCGATTAAAACAATGTTTCACGGCCGGCGTCGAATCTTGGCACAATCTGAACCGTGAGTGCCTTACCCGGTGCGGGTTCAGGCGAGGGTCTTGAAATTTGACAAGCTGGTAACATATCGGTTTCGAGCAAGGCTTCTGGTGGCTTTGTGCCGTCCGGCGAGCCCGCGGAATCTCGTGTATGGTATCGAGCAGGCCAAATCGCCAGATCCCCCGCCTTCAACAATCGCCCTTCAACGTAATTTGAGCGAAACCTGAGGTTTTCCGCCATGAGCGAACAAATCAAGTATGTAAGCGACGCGTCGTTCGATGCCGACGTTCTCAAGTCCGACAAGCCCGTGCTGCTCGACTTCTGGGCCGAATGGTGCGGTCCGTGCAAGATGATCGCCCCGATCCTCGACGAAGTCGCGCGCGACTACGGCGACAAGGTGCAGATCGCCAAGATCAACGTGGACGAAAACCAGCAAGTGCCCGCCAAGTTCGGCATTCGCGGTATTCCGACCCTGATCCTGTTCAAGAACGGTTCGGTTGCCGCCCAGAAGGTCGGCGCGCTGTCGAAGTCGCAGCTGACGGCATTCCTCGACGGTAACCTGTAATCGGTTTTCCGGTCGTTCGGCCGTGGGATGCCCCTCCATGCGGGGGGCATCATCCCAAAGCATGATCCCGCGTGCGTGCGCCAACTCTGGCGCGCCGGCTGGATTGTGCTAAGATGCCTCCAACAATTTCCCCGAGCGTTCGCTCATATTTCCCCCCTTTCCGCTTAGGTTTCGTCCCGCTGTCCTTTCCGGGCACCCCCGATCGGTGCACACCAACGGGCACCCAAGTGGCTTCCCCTACTCCCTTCTGTACCCCTCGTCTATGCACCTGACAGAACTCAAATCGCTTCACGTGTCTGCGCTTCTCGAAATGGCGGCAACGCTCGAGATCGACAACGCACAGCGGATGCGCAAACAGGAACTGATGTTTGCGATCCTGAAGAAGCGCGCCAAGATGGGCGAAACCATCTACGGCGACGGCACCCTGGAAGTTCTGCCCGATGGCTTCGGTTTCCTGCGCTCGCCGGAGACTTCCTACCTCGCCAGCACTGACGACATCTATATCAGTCCCTCGCAGATCCGCCGGTTCAATCTCCATACCGGCGATTCGATCGAGGGCGAGGTCCGTACGCCGAAGGACGGCGAGCGCTACTTCGCGCTCGTCAAGGTTGACAAGGTCAACGGGCAGCCGCCCGAAGCGGTGAAGAACCGCATCATGTTCGAGAACCTGACGCCGCTGCATCCGAACCGGCCGCTCCAGCTCGAACGCGATATCCGCGCCGAAGAAAACATCACCGGCCGTATCGTGGACATGATCGCCCCGATCGGCCGCGGCCAGCGCGCACTGCTGGTGGCCTCGCCGAAGTCCGGCAAGACCGTGATGCTGCAGCACATCGCGCATGCGATCGCGAACAACCATCCGGAAGCGGATCTGTTCGTGCTGCTGATCGACGAACGCCCGGAAGAAGTGACCGAAATGATGCGCTCCGTGCGCGGCGAAGTGGTGGCGTCGACGTTCGACGAACCCGCGATCCGCCACGTGCAGGTGGCCGAAATGGTCATCGAGAAGGCCAAGCGCCTGGTCGAACTGAAGCGCGACGTGGTGATCCTGCTGGACTCGATCACGCGTCTCGCCCGCGCCTACAACACGGTGGTGCCGGCCTCGGGCAAGGTGCTGACCGGTGGTGTGGACGCCAACGCGCTGCAACGCCCGAAGCGTTTCTTCGGCGCCGCGCGTAACCTCGAGGAAGGCGGTTCGCTGACCATCATCGCCACCGCGCTGATCGAAACCGGCAGCCGTATGGACGACGTGATCTACGAAGAGTTCAAGGGCACGGGCAATATGGAAGTGCACCTCGAGCGCCGCCTGGCCGAGAAGCGCGTCTACCCCGCGATCAACCTGAACAAGTCGGGCACGCGCCGCGAAGAACTGCTGATCAAGCCGGAAATCCTCCAGAAGATCTGGATCCTGCGCAAGTTCATCTCGGACATGGACGAAGTGCAGGCCATGGAGTTCATCCTCGACAAGATGAAGCCGACGAAGAACAACGCCGAGTTCTTCGACATGATGCGCCGCGGCGGCTGATCATGACGGAACGCCCTTCGGGGCGTTTTTTGTCGCCGCGTTTTTGTTGCCAATTTCTGCCATGAAACGAGGCCATGTTCGGCAAGCTCTCGCAATTCCTGCGCAGCCGTTCCCGCGCGCGCAAGCTCGAGCAATACGCAATCCCCGATGACCTCTGGGCCAGCACGATCGCGGCCCTGCCCTTCGTCGCGCGCTATGGCGACGCGGATCGCGCCGCCCTGCGCGAGCTGGCCACGCTGTTTATCGCGGACAAGGAATACTCCACCGCGCACGACCTGCCGCTGACCGACGAGATGGTGGTCAGCGTCGCCGTGCAGGCCTGTGTGCCGGTCCTGCGGCTCGGTATGGCGTGGTACCGCGGCTGGCACGGCATCGTGCTCTACCCGGGCGAATTTCTGATCCGCAAGACCGTCGAGGACGAATACGGCCTCGTGCACGGCGTCGAGGAAGAAGCCAGCGGCGAAGCGTGGGAGCATGGCCCGGTCATCCTGTCGTGGCCCGATGTCAGCACGCCCGGCGCGGGGCTGGACACCGGGGACGGCTCGCCGCCGGACACCTACAACGTGGTGATCCACGAGTTCGCCCACAAGCTGGACATGCTCGATGGCGAGGCCGACGGCGTGCCGCCGTTCTCGCGCGTGCTGCATCCGGACGTCGACGCCGGGCAATGGGCGGAAGATTTCCTGGCCGAGTACGACACGTTCGCCGATGCCTGCGATGCGGTGCCGGAGCGGTCGTGGGACCACCCCGAGCGCCTGCCGCCGCGCATGCGCGTCATCGATCCCTATGGCGCGGAAGCCCCTTCCGAGTTTTTTGCCGTGGCGTCGGAGTCATTTTTCGTGGAGCCCTACGGCCTGCGTCAGCACTGGCCGAAAGTCTACGCGGCGCTGGCGACGTTCTACCGGCAGGATCCCGGTGCGGCGATGCCATGAGCATTGCCCAAGGTCTTGTTTTTCTGTCATAATCCCGGTTTGCCCGTTATCGGCAAGTGGTCCGCGCGCCCGCATTACCCGCATTACCCGCACCAACATCCGGCACCAACGCGCAGCGGACTGGCTACCCAACCAGAAAGGAAACACCATGAAAGAAGGCATTCACCCCAATTACCGCGAAGTCCTGTTCCACGATGTGTCGAACGACTTCAAGTTCGTGACGCGCTCGACGATCCAGACCAAGGAAACGATCACGCACGAAGGCAAGGAATACCCGCTGGCGAAGATCGAAGTCTCGTCGGAATCGCACCCGTTCTACACCGGCACCCAGAAGATCATGGACACGGCCGGCCGCGTGGAGAAGTTCCGCCAGAAGTTCGGCAGCAAGCTCGCCAGCGTCAAGAAGTAATCGCTGCGACCAGCAAGCTCCAGAGAGGCAGCATCGGCTGCCTCTTTGTTTTTGTACTCCCCGTCGATGCCTCCAGCGAAGTCCTCCTCCCCCGTCCAACTGACCGCCGCCAACACCGGCGCACTGCCGCGCGTGCTGCTGCTCGCGATCTGCGTGGTCTATGGCCTGGTCGGCCTGTTCGGCCGTGACCCCTGGAAGAACGAGGATGCCGCCGGCTTCGGCGTGATGTGGCAGATGGCCACGGGCGGCACGCAGGACTGGCTGATGCCGAATATCGCCGGCCGTCCGTTCGGCGAGGACGGACCGCTCGTATTCTGGGTCGGCGGGCTCATGATCAAGCTGTTCGGCGGTCTGCTCGGCGCGCCCGACGCGTCGCGGTTGTCGACGCTGCTGTTCTATTTCGCGACCTGCGCATTCGTCTGGTACGCGACCTATCTGCTGGGCCGCCGCGACGAGGTGCAGCCGTTCGCCTACGCGTTCGGCGGCCAGCCCGACGCGCGCGACTACGGCCGCGCGCTGGCCGATGGCGCGCTACTGATCCTGCTGGCCTGCGTGGGCCTGGCCATGCGCGGCCACGAGACCACGCCGCAGGTCGGCCAGGTCAGCTTTATCGCGATGATGTTGTATGGGATGGTCCGCAGCCTGGACAAGCCGATACAGGGCAGCCTCTGGGTGGGCTTCGCGCTGGGCGCGCTGTGCCTGTCCAGCGGCCCGATCCTGCCGATCGCGCTGTTCGTCGCCGCGCTGGTCGGGGGGGCCGTGTGCCAGCCGGTACCGCTGCGCAAGCTGCTGACGATCGGCCTGCCCCTCGCGCTCGCGATCGTGGCCGCATGGTTTGCCGCGACCTATTTCGGCGCGGCCGATCGCGACGAGGCCGTGTCGTTCATCCGCGAATGGACGCGCTACGACCGCCGCAACTATGGCGGCCCGTCGGGACAAAGCCTCGGCTTTATCGCGCGCAACTTCTTCCTGTTCTCGTGGCCGGTGTGGCCGATCGCCGCGTGGGCATGGTTCTCCTGGCGCGGCATGCGCCGGGCCGCCCATATCGCGCTGCCCCTCTCGCTGCTGCTGTTGCTGTTCCTGCTGCTGATCGCGCAGCGCCAGACCGGCGACGTGCAGTTCATCCTGCTGCTGCCGCCGATGGCCGTGCTCGCCGCGTTCGCGCTGCCCACGCTCACGCGCGGCGCGATCAACGCGATCGACTGGTTCGCGCTGCTGCTGTTCACCATTTTCGGCGGGACCGTGTGGTTCCTGTGGATCGCCAAGACCACGGGCTGGCCGCCGAAGATCGCCAACAACGTATTCCGCCAGTTACCGGGCTTCCAGCATTCGTTCACGATCAGCGCCGTGATCTGCGCGCTCGTCGTCACCGCATGCTGGGTACTCGTCGTGCGCTGGCGCCTGTCGCGCGCGCCCAAGCAGATCTGGCGCCCGGTCGTGATCTCGGCCGCCGGCACCACGCTGATGTGGGTCATCGCCATGACGCTGTGGCTGCCGTCCATCAACTACGGCAAGACCTATCGCGATGTCGCGCAGGCCGCCGCCCTCGCGCTGCCGCCGACGTACCAGTGCGTGCAGCCGATCCGCATGGGCAATGCCCAGCTGGCGTCGTTCGCATACTTTGGCCATATCCGCTTCGGCGGCCCGGCCGACGGCTGCGACATCCTGCTGCGCCACGATGCCGTGGATTACGGCGCGCCCAGCAATCTCTCGCACTTCGAATGGCGCCTGATCTGGGAAGGCCGCCGCCCCGCCGACCGCGACGAACGGTTCCGCATGTACCGGCTCGTCGAGGCCCCGCCCGTCGTAGCGCCCACGCGTCCGCGCCGACTGCCCCGACAACCCTGACATGACAAGCGCATTGCAGGACGTCCGCCGCATCGCGCACCTTGCGGCGCCGGTGCTCGTCGGGCAACTGGCACTCGTTTCGTTCGGCGTCATCGATACCGTGATGGCCGGCCGCGTTTCGGCGGCCGACCTCGCCGCGGTGGGGCTCGCCAGTTCCATCTACGTCACGATCTATATCAGCCTGATGGGCGTGCTGCAGGCGCTGGCGCCGATCGCCGCGCAGCTCTACGGCGCCAACCGCCTGGCCGAGATCGGCGTCGAGGTGCGGCAGGCCGCGTGGCTGGGGCTCGCGCTCGCGATTCCGGGCATCCTGCTGCTCGCCTTTCCGGCACCGCTGCTGCGCTTTGCGCAGGCTTCGCCCGAACTGGTGGAGAAAGCCTCGCACTATCTGCATATCGTCGCGTTCGGGCTTCCTGCCGCGCTCGCATTCCGGCTCTATCAGGCACTGAACAACGCGCTGTCGCGGCCGATCATGGTCACGGCGCTGCAACTGCTCGGTCTCGCCCTCAAGGTGCCGCTCAATGCGTGGTTTATCCACGGCGGCCTCGGCGTACCCGCGATGGGTGGTCCCGGCTGCGCGCTGGCCTCGAGCCTCATCAGCTATTGCTGGTTCGTGGTCGGCCTGCTCATTCTCCGCTTCGACCGCCGCTACAGGCCGCTCGGTATTTTCAGCACGTGCGAGGGCCCGCGGTGGGACCGCATTCGCGGCCTGCTGCGGCTTGGCGTACCGATGGGGCTGACCTATCTGATCGAGATCACCTCGTTCACGCTGATGGCGGTGTTCATCACGCGCATGGGCCTGGTCACGCTGGCCGGGCATCAGATCATCGCGAACCTCGGCGCGGTGGCCTATATGCTCCCGCTCTCGCTGGGCATTGCCACATCGACCCTGGCGGCGCAATCGATCGGCGCGCACGATCGCGCCGCCGCGCGGCGTATCTCGTGGCGCGGCATCCGGCTGGCCGCGGCACTGGCCATGGTCATGGGCACGATCCTGTGGTTCGCGCGCGAGCCCCTGCTCCACCTCTATACGACCGATCCGGCCGTGATCGCCAAGGCGTTGCCGCTGATGGCCTTTATCGCGTGCTACCAGGCGTTCGATGCCGTGCAGGTCATGAGCGCATTCATCCTGCGCGCCTACAAGATCGCGCTGATCCCGACGCTGATCTACGCGACGTCGCTGTGGGGCGTCGGGCTCGGCGGCGGATATCTGCTGGGGTTCGGGCTGATTCCCGGCGCGCCGGCATTTACGCACGGTGCCGCCGGGTTCTGGCTCGCCAACAGCATCAGCCTGGGCATTGCCGGCGCGCTGCTCGTGCGATATTTCATGCTGGTAAGCCGCGTCGAACGCTGATTATGTGAATCTCGCTGGCGGAGCGCTCGGCGCGATTATCGTGGGACGCTGGTGACGGCGTTCCGGCGATTATCTACAGGCGAATCGAAAATGGGAAAGACAAAAGAAAAAACCCGCTTGGTATTATCCAAGCGGGCTTAGTTTTGGCGGAGTGGACGGGACTCGAACCCGCGACCCCCGGCGTGACAGGCCGGTATTCTAACCGACTGAACTACCACTCCTTAGTCGGCGGGGGGGGGGGGGGGGGGGGGGGGGGGGGGGGGGGCGAGGGGGCTGGTTGT
>NZ_JASATF010000053.1:0-21015 GCF_038440175.1 Cupriavidus sp. OTU4054 | reverse complement strand
CCCGCCCCCCCCCCCAAACCCCCCCCCCCCCCCCCCCCCCCCCCCCCCCCCGCCGCCCCCCCGCCCCCCCCCCCCCCCCCCCCCCCCCCCCCCCCCCCCCCCCGACCCCGTACCCGACGGCATGGTCGAGATCTGGCAGGCCAACCCCGCGGGCCGCTATCGCCATCCGGAGGACCGGAGCGACCTCACGCTGACGGCCGGCTTCACCGGCTTCGGTCGTGTACCCACAGGACCCGACGGCGGCTTCCGCTTCGTGACCGTCAAACCCGGTGCCGTGCCTGACGCGGGGGGCGAACCCGGCGCCATGCAGGCCCCTCACATCATGGTGTCGGTATTCATGCGCGGGCTGGTCAAGCACGTTGCCACCCGCATGTATTTCCCCGATGAGGCGGCCGCCAACGCGAAGGACCGCGTGCTGGCGTGCGTGCCCAACGAGCGGCGCGGGACGCTGATCGCGGAGGACGACGGCAGCGGCACGCTGCGCTGGAACATCGTCCTGCAGGGAGCCGGCGAGACCGTGTTCTTCGATATCTGAGCGCCAGACGATGGATACTCGTTCACGCGGATCGGGGCGATTGACGGCGCCGATGTTCGGGGGCGCCGCCGCGCTGGCCATCTTCGACGATGCCGGCACCGTACGGCGCATGCTCGATGTGGAAGCCGCGCTGGCGCGCGCCGAGGCACACTGCGGCGTGATACCGGCCGAAGCGGCGGCGGTCATCGCGGACGTTTGCGGTGACATGCGCGGTGACATGCGCGGTGACATGCGCGGTGACATGCGCGGTGACATGCGTGGTGACATGCATGGCATCGACCTCGACGCGCTGGCATACGACGCGGCCGCGGCAGGCAATCTCGCCATTCCCTTCGTCAGGCAGTTGACCGCCGCCGTCGCGCAGCGCGACGCCCACGCCGGGCGCTTCGTCCATTGGGGCGCGACGAGCCAGGACATCATCGATACCGCGATGGTGCTCCAGCTGCGCGACGCAGCGGCCGCCATCGAGGCCGACCTCGTCGCGCTCGGGCAGGTCGTGGCGGAACTGGCGGCGCGGCATCGCGCCACGCCGATGGTCGCGCGCACCTGGCTGCAGCACGCGCTGCCCACCACGTTCGGGCTCAAGGCCGCAGGATGGCTCGATGCATTGCGGCGCGATCTCGGCCGGCTCGATGCATCGCGCGCGCAGGCCTGCACGCTCCAGTTCGGCGGGGCGGCCGGCACGCTGGCGAGCCTCGGCGCTTCGGCGCCGGCCGTATCGTCGGCGCTGGCCGACCTGCTCGGCCTCCAGCATCCCGTGCTGCCATGGCATGGCCACCGGGACCGCATGGTGGAAATGGCCACGACGCTCGGCATGCTCACGGGTACGCTGGGCAAGATGGCGCGCGACATCTCGCTGATGATGCAGACCGAAGTCGCGGAAGTCGCGGAGCCATCGGGTCCCGGCCGCGGCGGTTCCAGCACCATGCCGCACAAGCGCAACCCGGTGGGCTGTTCGGCCGTTCTCGCCGCGGCCACGCGCGTACCGCATCTCGTGGCCACGATGCTGGCGGGCATGGTGCAGGAGCACGAGCGCGCGCTGGGCGGCTGGCAGGCGGAGTGGGATACGTTGCCGCAAATCGTCACGCTTGCATCGGGCGCGCTGTCCCATATGCGCGAGGTGGCAGGCGGATTGCAGGTGGACACCGCACGCATGCGCGAAAACCTCGACATGACGCACGGGCTGATACTTGCGGAGGCCGCCATGCTCGAACTCGGCGGCCGCATCGGGCGGCTGCCGGCGCATCATCTGGTGGAAGCCGCATCGAGACGCGCGGTTGCGGACCGGAGCAGCCTGCGCGATGCCCTGGCACTGACGCTGGCCGCCGACCCGTCGCATGCGACACTGATCGACGATGCCACGCTCGACCGTCTGGCCGACCCCGCCAACTATGCGGGAGAATCGTCACGATTTGCCGACGCCGCCGTGCGGGCGTGGGAAGCTACCCTCACCGCGCGACAACAGCGCTGACATTGCCATCAGGAGACCCATCTTGCCTTACCTCGATCACGCCGGTGCCCGGCTCTTCTACACGGTGGACGGCCCCGAATCGGCGCCCGCCATTCTGTTTTCCAACTCGCTCGGCACCGACCACACCATGTGGCAGCCGCAGGCCGAGGCACTGGCCGGCCGCTATCGTGTGGTGCGCTACGACACGCGCGGCCATGGCCGCTCGACCGCGCCCGGCGACGCCTTCACGATGGCGCAACTCGGCGGCGACGCGCTCGCGATCCTCGATGCACTCTCGATCGACAAGGCAGTGTTCTGCGGCGTCTCGATGGGCGGACAGACCGGCATGTGGCTCGGCATTCATGCCCCGGCGCGCTTCTCGAAGATCGTCCTCGCGAACACCGGCGCCCGCATCGGCACCGACGAAAAATGGAATACGCGCATCGATACCGTGCAACGTGACGGGATGAGCGTGATGGTCGAGCCTTCGCTGTCGGTGTGGTTCCGGCCGGACTTCCTCGCCACGGCATCGCAGGCGATCGCCGGTCTGCGCAAGGTGCTCGGGGAGCTGGATCCGCGCGGCTATACGGCCAACTGCGCGGCGGTGCGCGACGCGGACTTCCGGGACACGGTGAAGACGATTGCCGTGCCGGTCCTGGTCATTGCCGGCAGCGACGACCCATCGACGCCGCCGGCGCTCGGCCGCGAACTGGCGTCCTCGATCCCGGACGCGCGCTTTCTGGAACTGCAGGCCGCGCATATCTCGAGCTTCGAACAGCCGGGGCCCTTCACCGCGGCGCTGCTCGACTTTATCGAGGACCGCCCGCCCGTCAATGACGACGCCGCGCGCTACGCAGCCGGCCTCGCCGTGCGCCGAGACGTGCTGGGCAGCGCGCACGTGGACCGCTCGCTCGCGAAGCTGACACCGCTCAACGAGGAATTCCAGAACCTGATCACGCGCTACGCCTGGGGCGAGATCTGGACCCGCGAAGGGCTGCCGCGCCATACCCGCAGCCTGGTGACCATCGCAATGATGGTCGCGCTCAACCGTGGCGAAGAACTCAAGCTTCATCTGCGTGCCGCCGCCAACAACGGTGTGACGCGCGACGAGATCAAGGAGATCCTCCTGCAGACGGCCATCTACTGCGGCGTGCCCGCGGCCAATGCCGCCTTCCACGCCGCCGAGGAAGTGTTCGGGCCGGCGACCGACCCGCACGTCACGACGCCATAACAGGGACTGCGAGGGACTGGGAGGGACTGGGAGGGACTGGGCGCGACTGGGCGCGACTGGGCCTCTTGTCACGCATCCGTGTGTGAGCGGATCAGGCCGCCCGCGCCGTCGCCGTCGCCGTCGCCGTCGCCGCCACCCACGCGGGATAGTCGCTATAGCCTTGCTCGGCGCCGCCGAACAGCGTGCCGCCATCGAGATTCGCGAGCGGCAGTCCCTCCGCCATGCGCCGCGGCAGGTCGGGATTGGCGACGAACGGCCGGCCGAACGCGACCAGATCGGCATAGCCTTTCTCGAGCACCCACCGTGCGCGCGCGTCGTCGTACTTGCCGGCGACGATGATCGGGCCAGCGAAGCTGGCACGGATCTCCCGGCGGAAGTCTTCGGTGAACACGGGCGCATCGTCCCAGTCCGCTTCGACCAGATGCAGATACGCGATGCCCTTTGCATCGAGATAGCGTGCCGCCTCGAGCATCGTCGGCAGGATATCGGGACACGCCATGCCGCGCGCCGTCAGGAACGGCGCCAGGCGGATCGCCGTGCGGTCCGCGCCCACCTCGTCGATGACCGCGTCCATCACCTCCTTCAGAAAGCGCAGGCGGTTCTCGCGCGAACCGCCGTACGCATCGGTGCGCACGTTCGACGTCGTGCGCAGGAACTGGTCGATCAGGTACCCGTTGGCGCCATGGATCTCCACCCCGTCGAACCCCGCCTCGATCGCCCGGCGCGCGGCGCGCCGGTAGTCCCCGACGATCGCGTGGATCTCGTCGATGCCGAGCGCGCGCGGGGTCGGGCACGCATACATGCCGCCCTCGCCGGTCGCCGGATCGACCATCCAGATCGAACCGTCAAACGGTACCGCCGACGGTGCCACCGGCAGCTCGCCGCCATGGAACGCGGGATGCGACATGCGACCGACGTGCCAGAGCTGAAGATAGATGCGTCCACCGGCCTGATGCACGGCGCGCGTCACCAGGCGCCAGCCTTCGACCTGCGCATCGCTATGGATACCGGGCGTGAACGAGTAGCCCTTGCCCTGCGGCGAGATCTGCGAGGCTTCGGTCACGATCAGCCCCGCACTGGCGCGCTGCGCGTAGTAGGTTGCATTCAACGCGTTGGGCACGTCGCCCGGCTGCGAACTGCGCGCGCGGGTCATCGGCGCCATGACGATGCGGTTGGGCAATGCCAGCTGGCCGAGCCGTACCGGCGTGAAGAGTGAGTCGAGTGAGGACATGGCGATTCCGGGCTTCAGTTGATCAGTGCGCCGCCGTCGATATCGAGGATCGCGCCGGTCATGAACGGGTTGTCGATGGCCAGCAGATAGCCTTGCGCGAGGTCTTCCGCGCGGCCATAGCGGCCCACGGGCAGGCTGCCCGCCGCGCGATCGAGCATCGCGCCGCGCGCGCCGGCATCCATGGCTTCATAGGCTTCGGTATCGGTCAGGCCGGGGCTGACGACGTTGACGCGGATCGGCGCGAGCTCGCGCGCCAGAATCTTCGCCACGGCTTCGAGCGCCGCGTTCATCGCCGTCTTGACGTAGGTGCCGGGCACGGTGCGGCGCGAGAGAAACCCGCTGGTCAGCGTGAGCGTGCCGCCGGGGCGCAGATGCTTCGCGGAGGCCTTGGCCACCGCGAGCGTGCCCCAGAACTTCACGTCGAATGCAGCCCTCGCCGCGGCGATATCCACGTCGGCGACCTTTCCGCCGGGTGCCTGCGATCCCGCAGTAAAGACCACGTGATCCACGGGGCCGAGCTGATCGAAGTAGCGCCCGACGGCGGCGGCATCGGCGATGTCCAGTCCATTGCGGCGGCTGACGACCAGCACGCGGCCGGGGCGCTCGCCCAGCGCGTCGGCCACGGCGCGGCCGATGCCTGTGTGGCCGCCGACGACGACGGAAACGGTTTGGTCGGTGAAGCTCATGTGCATGCTCCTTGCAGAAGGGTTCGGCAGAAGGGTTCGGTACCGCTTGCATGCACTCTAGATCTTGCGAACTATTTTGATAATTGGTTAAATCGAGAAATCATATTTCGGAGATTCCGAAAGATGCTCGACAATCTCAATCTCAATCTCAATCTCAATCATCTCCACCTGTTCCTGACCATCCTCGAGAAAGGCGGATTGTCGGCCGCCGGCCGGGAACTGGGGTTGTCGCCAGCCTCCGTTTCCGAACGGCTGGCGACGCTCGAGGCGTACTACGGCGTCACGTTGCTGACCCGCACGACGCGCTCCATCCATCCGACGGACGAGGGCCGCACGCTGGCCGATGGCGCGCGGCGATTACTGGCCGAGGCGGACGAACTCGAGAGCCGTGTACGGCTCGGTGCCCAGACGATCTCCGGCCCCGTCCGGCTCAGCGCGCCCGTGGACCTCGGCCAGACGCGCATCGTGCCGATCGTCGATCGCTTCCTCGACACGCATCCGGACGTCACCATCGACCTGGACCTGACCGACGGCTTCGTCGATCTGGTCGCGCAGGGCATCGATTTCGCCGTGCGCTATGGCACGCTGGCCGACAGCACGCTCAAGGCCAAGCCGATCGGCGAGAACCGCCGGGTCGTCTGCGCCGCGCCCGCCTATCTCGAACCCCATGGCACGCCGCGGCACCCCGATGACCTCCAGCACCACGACTGCATCGTCATGCGCTTCGGCATCAACAGCGAACGCGTCTGGCCCTTTCGCGTCGATGGCGAACCCCATGCCGTCACGGTCCGCGGACGACGGATGGCCAACACCGGCGATCTGGTCAGGCGCTGGGCCTTGCAGGGATACGGCCTGTGCATGAAATCGGTCTGGGATATCCAGTCCGATCTCGACGCGGGCCGTCTGGTCGAAGTCCTGGCCCCGTTCTCGGCCGGCCGCACGGCGCTGCAGATCGTGTATCCGCCGACGCGGGTGCAGCCGCGCCGGGTCCGTGCATTGATCGACACCATCGCCGGCGAACTGGCGGGGGAAGCGACGCTGGCGACGGTCAGCGCGACCGGTTGAGGCCGAACATCGTTACCCGTACACGATCTCCGGCGTCCACGCGTCCGGCGCCTCCGCATGCAGTTGCCAGAACGCATCCGCCACGGCCCGCGCATGCACCGAGTCCGGCCCGACCAGCGTGCTGACCGTCACTGCCGCGATGTGGATGCCGCGCGCCTGCATCGGCTCGAACAGCGACAGTGCGGCGGCACGCAGGCCCGCCTTGCCCGTGCTCAGCGTCAGGAACTGCGGCGAGGGATGCATGCCGAGCCCGCCGCCCGTGATCAGGATGCTGCCGCCATCGTTGCGCGCGATGGCGTCGGCCGCGGCCCGCATCGCCACGAGCGCGCTCGTGAGATTGACGTGCATGTCCGAGATCAGCGAGCCCGTGGTCTCGTCCGCGAGCGTGCGCGTCTGCAGCGCGCCGTCGGTGCCGTAATGCAGCACCCCGGCGTTGTAGTGCAGCACCGAAAGATGGTCTCGATGCCGTTCGACCAGTGCCGCCACCGCGTGCGGGTCGGCCGCATCCACGGTATCGAATGCGATATCGCCGATGCCGGCGGCCTCCGCATGCCCGCGCAATCGCGCGGTGTTGCGCGAGGCCACCACGACGCGATAGCCCTCGCGTGCAAAGCGCTCGGCCGTGGCCAGACCGATGCCCGGCCCGGATCCGATCTGCAGGAACGTCTGGCTCATGTCGATCTCCTGTCTGGGATATCCGCGTTCAGGCGACCACTTCGGCGAGTTCGATCAGATTGCCGAACGGGTCCGCGATAAAGGCGAGCTTGCGGCCGATCGCGGGCAGCTCGAACGGCTCGGTCACGATCTGCACGCCGCGGCGGCGCAGTTCGGCGACCGCTGCGTCCATGTCGCCGACGTTGATGCAGAAGTGGTGATAGCCAGCCAGACGCAGGCTGTCGCCGAGATCGCTGTACACGGGCTTGGGAATGGGCAGCGGCTCGCCATCGCCGAGAATCTCGACAAAGAACGCATCGTCGCTGGCGGGGGCCAGATACGCGAGCCGCTGATCGGCATAGGTCCAGCGGTGGACCACGCGGAAGTCGAGCATCTCGGTGTACCACTGCACGGCGGTATCGAAACTCGGCACGCGCACGGCGACGTGGTGCCCCTTCATCGAGGCGAGCGGGCTGTTGGCGTTGACGGCGGGGGTAGTGACGACGGACATGGTGAAACTCCTGTGGATCGGTGTTGCAGTCGCGTCAGTGCGGCTGCGGTGATCGAAGAGTAGGGCCTGGCATGCCGCAAGAGAATCGACGGAGGGTTGTCGAAATATGAACCATGGGTTCATAATCCGCGAGCCCTCATCCGACCGGCTTTCGCGATGCCTACTGCAAGGAAGTTGTCAGCCCCGGCGCCCTCGTCCGTCAGCCTGCCCGGCCTGATCGCGTTCGAAAGCGTGGCCCGTCACCTCAATTTCACGCGCGCGGCCACGGAGATGGAAATCACACCGACCGCGATCTCGCGCACCATCAAGCTGCTGGAAGCCTCGATGCGCGTCAGGCTCTTCCACCGCACTACGCGCAGCGTGTCGCTGACCGAAGCCGGCACGCAGCTGCTGCAGACGCTCGCGCCCGCCCTCGATCAGATCCGCCGCTCGGTGCAGGAAGTGGGCGACGCGTCGGGTGCCGCGCGCGGGCAGCTACGCATCAATACGTCATACGTGGCCTACGCCACGTTGATTCAGCCGCATCTGCGCGCGTTCCTGGAGCAGTATCCCGAGCTTGCCGTCGAAATCAGCGTCGAGCACGGCCTCAGCGATATCGTCGCGGGCGGCTTCGACGCGGGCATCCGGCTCGGCCGGGCCTTGCAGAAGGACATGATCGCCGTCCCCATCGGCCCGCCACAGCGGCTGCTCGTGGTGGGCGCGCCCGCCTACATCAAGGCGCGTGGAAAGCCGAAGCGCCCCGACCAGCTGCTGCAGCACGACTGCATCCGACAACGGATCGGCAACCGCGGGCAATTCCTGCCATGGGAGTTCCGCGCGGGCAACGAGCCACTGACCATCGACATCCAGGGCCGGCTCGTCTTCAGCGAAATGCGGACCGTACTCGAGGCCGCATGCGATGGCAACGGGCTGGCCTTCGTCTTCGAACATTTCGCGCAGCGGGCGCTCGCGGAAGGGCTCGTCATCCCCCTCCTCGAAACGTTCACGCGTCCACGCGAACCGTTCTATCTCTACTATCCGAATCGTGCGCAGATGCCCGGCAAATTACGGGCGTTCCTGCAGTTCTTTCAGGACAAGGGGCGTGCGGCCGCGTGACATTGCCCCGGGCGCGATTGCACGTCCGCACGAAGGCTGCCGCATGCAACGGCGGCCACGCGCCCGCCCCATGGTGCGATTCGCATTCGGCGCGTGAAGTTCGCTCCGCGAGCGGGAA
Source organism: Cupriavidus sp. OTU4054 (assembly GCF_038440175.1). Lineage (NCBI taxonomy): Bacteria > Pseudomonadati > Pseudomonadota > Betaproteobacteria > Burkholderiales > Burkholderiaceae > Cupriavidus > Cupriavidus sp. OTU4054. The sequence continues at coordinate 12,439 of NZ_JASATF010000053.1, read as the reverse complement.
CGAAGACCTGCCGCCATGAACAATGATTGCCCGCGAAACAGATCAAGGAGTACGCGATGGGCAGTTGCATTTCCTCCCCTACGGGCGCCGCTTCCACGCCGACGGGCCACACGCATCAGCCAGACCAGAACACATCGGCCGCGCCGCGGCAGGGCACGCGCACACGGCGCGGGAGCGCGACCCATATCGAACTGGAACCGCGCGTGGGCGCATCGACCCAGAGCGGCCCGTCGCGACGCACGCCGCCACCGGCTGACCCGCGCATGATGCGCGTCGGTGACGATCGCTACTACACGATCGCCCCGGCCGGAACGCATGGGCTCGCGCATCGAAACTACCGGCTTGACGACGCGAGGCGCGCGCGAATCGAAGTGCGCGTGATAGACGGCCTGTTGCATCAGCCCCGCGCGGACGGCCGGTTCGTGCCGATGACTACCGAGGAGGACACGATGTTCGTCATGGCCGGCGACGGGCGCATCTACGCGGCGACGGCAGCGATCGTGGACAACCACACGGGCTTTATGGCGGGCGGCCGCGTCGCGGCGGCGGGCGAGCTGACGGTGCGCGATGGCCGGCTCATTCATATCGACAATTACAGCGGGCATTACGCGCCATCGCTCGAATGCCACGCACAGGTCCTGCAGCGGCTCGGTAGCCAGCAGGTGCAATTGCCGCAGTCGGAGCAGAATCCCGGCGCACCCGCATGGCTGGCATCGTCGGGGCCCACGATGGTTCGCGGCTAGCCCATCGGATATCCCGCATTGTGTGAAATCGCTATCAGAGGCAAGTCTGAAAGCGCTGCGTGATCGCCAATAAAATGTTTACCTGATCGACGATTTGCGCCCGGTTCGTTTCTAGACTCCTTGCAGGATTGTCTGCTGGAATGACCGGGAGAGATCGACATGCGCCATCCCGCATCGTTGAGCGTGATTGCCGGGGCCGCGGCCGGTGGAATGTTGTCGCTGGCACCGCTGCCGGCCTCCGCCGCGCAGTGTCCCGCGGCATGGCAGAGCACGATGGTCTATGCAACGCCCGGTGCGATGGTGGCCTATAACGGGCGCGCGTATCAGAACAAGTGGTGGACGCAGGGGAATGTGCCGGGCACCGAGCAGTGGGGACCTTGGGAGGACAAGGGTGAGTGCACGGGCGGCGCGACCCCTGCTCCTGCTCCTGCTCCTGCTCCTGCTCCTGCTCCTACCCCTGCGCCGACGCCCGCCCCCGTTCCCGCGCCGACACCAAGCCCTGCACCGGCACCTACCCCCGCACCTACCCCCGCACCGACCCCCGCACCGACCCCCGCACCGACCCCAACACCGAGCCCGGCCCCTGCACCCGCGCCAACGCCCGCGCAGACCAAACCCGGCTGCTACGCCCCCTGGAGCGCCTCCAGCATCTACAACGAGAACAACGTCGCCTCGTATCAGGCGAGGAACTATCGCGCCAAATGGTGGGCGCAAGGCAACACGCCGACCAGCGGCGACCCATGGGCCGTCATCGAAGACTGCGACCCGGCAAAGGTTCCACCGCCCGCGCCAACGCCGACGCCTGTCCCCTCCCCGGCGCCGGTCCCCGTGTCGCCCGATATCCCCGTGCCCACGCGCACCCAGGCCGAGCAGGTGGAGAAGGACCTCACGAACACGCCAGCCTTCGCCGCCATCAAGCTGATGATCCGCACCGCCGACAATGCCATCGTCGATGCCACCGATGCCGGCAAGTCAAGCAACCCCGCCAACGTCCAGCGCGTGGAAAAAATCATGAACGCGTCAAAGTGGGACTTCCTGTTCCCACGCAGGGATCCGTCTTACACCTATCGCGCATTCCTGCAGGCCATCGCCAAGTTCCCCGCCGTCTGCGCCGACTACCGGGACGGCCGCGATGCCGACGCCATCTGCCGTAAAACGCTCGCCACGATGTTCGCGCACTTCGCGCAGGAGACCGGCGAGCATGACATCCATTCGAGCACGCCGGAGTTCAGGCAAGGCCTGCACTGGGTCAGGGAAATGGGCTGCAGCGAAACCGGCGACGGCTGCGGCTACAACGCCGAGTGCGATCCCAAGATCTGGCAGGGCCAGCTGTATGTCTGCGGCAAGAACCCCGATGGCAACTTCAAGAAGTATTACGGACGCGGCGCCAAGCAGCTTTCGTACAACTACAACTACGGTCAGTTCTCGCAGGTGATGTACGGCAAGCCGACGATCCTGCTCGACGACCCCGACAGCGTCGCCAGCACGTGGCTCAACCTCGCGTCGGCCGTCTTCTTCTTCGTCTATCCGCAACCGCCGAAACCATCGATGCAGGCCGTGATCGACGGCAGCTGGCAACCGAACGCCACGGACCAGTCGAGCGGGCTCGTCCCCGGCTTCGGCGTCACCACGATGATCATCAACGGTGGTGTGGAGTGCGGCGGCAACACGGAAATCGCGCAGTCGCAGAACCGCATCAAGTACTACAAGTCCTTCGCGGCCGAACTCAATGTGCCGGTGCCCGACAACGAAGTGCTGGGCTGCGCCAACATGAAGCAGTTCTCCGACCAGGGCAGCGCGGCGGCCGACACGACATGGGTCAAGGACTGGCACGACGGCATGGCCTACCGCTGCATGCTGGTGAACTACCAGGAAAAATTCAGCGCGCTGATTCCCGGCGATTACGTCAAGTGCGTGGAGAACGAATGGGGGGTGAAGCTGAAGTAGGCGGGCATCCCGGGGGCCGTGCTCCGTGGCCCCCAACGCGCCTTTGTTGAGCATGGACGACTTTCGTTGAACTTCCAGTCCGCCACTTGACATCAACCAACTAGTTGGTAGACTGTCACCCATGGAAGCCATCGACCTCTCCCCCAAGGCCGTTGAAATCGTCGTATGCACGCAATCGCTGCTGGCTACGCGCGGGTACAACGGCTTCAGTTACGCCGATATCTCGGAAAAGGTGGGCATCAGCAAGGCCAGCATTCATCACCACTTTCCGAGCAAGGCCGAGCTGGTCGAGGTCGTCGTCAAGCTGTATCGGCAGGAAACGCGCAAGGGCGTGGCCGCGATCGAGGCGCATACGGATGTGCCGCTCGACCGCCTGCGCGCGTACACCGGCTATTGGGAGCGCTGCATTGGCGATGGATCGGCCCCGATCTGCATCTGCGCGATGCTCGCGTCCGAGCTGCCGGCGATTCCCGAGGCCGTGGCCACCGAGGTGCGGGGGCATTTTCAGGATCTGACCGGATGGCTTTCGTCGGTGCTCGCCAACGGCGCGGCCGTTGGGACGTTCCGGCTGCGCGGGAATGCCGACGCGGAGGCGGCTGCATTCCTGGCCACGGTGCACGGCGGGATGATTGCGGCGCGTGTCCATGGCAACCCCGGGTTGTTCGGTGCCATCGTCGGTCGGACCGTGCAGATCCTGCTCGCATCGGACTAGGCGCCCTTGAAGGACCGTCGGAAGCATTGAGTCGTCCCCTGCCATACGGGGACTTTTATTTCACCAGGCAGTCTACCAACTAGTTGGTAGCAGGCATCACCAACAGGAACCACCATGACCGAACTCAGCCCCAATGGCGCATTGCAAGCCAACCGCTGGCTCAAGCCCTACTACTACGGACGCGCGGCATTCTCCATCGTGTGGGTCGCCGCCGCGTTCACGGTCGGCAAGACCAACCCCGCCGTCGCGGCGATCCTGCTGATGATCTATCCCGCATGGGACGCGCTGGCCAACCTCGTGGATGCCCAGCGCAACGGCGGCATGCGCCGCAACCCCACGCAGACCCTCAACGTCGTGGCCAGCGGCGTGACCACGGCGGGCGTCGCCATCGCGCTGGGCCTGAGCATGAACGCCGTGCTCGGCGTGTTCGGCACCTGGGCCATCCTCGCGGGCCTGTTCCAGCTGGCCACCGGCGTCCGTCGCTGGAAGACCTCCGGCGCCCAGTGGGCGATGATCCTGAGCGGTGCGCAATCGGCGCTGGCCGGGGCGTTCTTCATCAAGACCGCCGCCGGCGTGCAGGTGCCGGGCATCACGGACTTCGCACCGTATGCGGCGTTCGGCGCGTTCTACTTCCTGATCTCCGCGATCTCGCTGTCCATCGCCGATATGCGCCGCACCAAGACGCGTCAGTTCGGTGCCTGATCCGGCAACGCCCCAACCTGCCTGAGCACGGCACGTCCGATCTCCAGCCGCTTGGGGCCCGTCTCCATCTTCGACATGTCGAGGTTCATCGCGAACACGTACGTGTCGTCGCCGCGCGTCACCCAGCCGACCCACCAGCCGACGCCGACCTTGCCCGACGTGGCCCAGCCTGTCTTCGCGCGCAGCGTATAGGCAGGCGTCTGCTCGATGGTCAGGATGTCGTCGAGCGCGCGAAAGCTTTGCTCGGAGATCAGCGGAACCTTGTGCGCGGCCGCGTTGCGCAGGAAGTCGATCTGCTGGTACGTCGTGATCTTCAGATGGCCATTGAGCCAGAAGCGGTCCACCGGCCCTTCGACATCGGCATTCCCGAAATGCGCGGCCCCCAGATACTTGCGGTACTGCGCGGTGCCCACGCGGCGCGCCAGCACCTGATAGGCGGGCACGCACGAATTCCTGAGCGCCACGCGCAGCGGCACATCGGCGTTGCACGCCGCGGGCAGGATCGGCTTGCCTTCATGCAACCACGGCTTGCCGTCCCATGGCAGCTTGTCGTGATCGACATCGGCCACCGCCCCGGTTTCCAGCCCGATCAGCGAGTTGAAGATCTTGAACGTGGAGGCCGGCGAATACGCGGTGGCCGCGCGCTTCGGGTTATAGGTCAGCATGCGCTGCCGCCGCACGTCGTAGACGACCATGGTGCCATCGACACCGGCCGCATCGAACAGCGGTTTGGCATCGATCGGCGCTTCGGTAGTCTTGCCCGGCTGGACCGCCTGGGCTGCGTGTAATGGCACGGCCGCGCAGGCCAGCAGCAGCGGCGCGATCAGCAGGCCCGCAAATCTCTTTCGCATGTCACCTCTCATATGCACTCTCTTGTGGTTGTGATGGGTGAGCGGAGCATAGGTGCCGGCGCAGGACTCGCCAACCGGGGCCGCTGTAACACGCGTAACATGGCGAGCCATGACCGCACGCCAACCCATCCATATCGACCTCACGGGCCCCTATGCCGTGGACGGCCGCTCCGCGCGCTATCAGTCCGTCTGGCTGCTCGCGCGCATCTGGCTGGCCGCGTCGCGCGACCGCGAAGATCTCGGCGTGGCGATCGTGCGCGCGCGGTTTGCGGACGCCGCCAATGTGCGGATGATCGTCTCGCGCGCGTTCGGGGATTTCACGCGCTGGGGTGTGGAGGTTGGATGGGGCCACGGATCGGACCACGGATCGGACCACAGATCGGACCGACACAAGGCCACCGATATCGCCGCGCTGCGCGCCGACCGTCGCAGCCGCGGGCCGTTCTGGATGACACGGGCCACCGCGCGGCAACTGCGTTTTACCGCGCATGGCAAGGCATTGCGCGCGGCGGGCGTGGCGCGCTGGCTCGGGCAGGCAAACCCCGACGCGCCCGCGCCGCCATCCGCGGACAGCGATGGCCTGCAGTACGTGATGCGCGATATGGATTTCTGGCGCCATCTGACGGTGGCCATGCGCGGCGCGCAGGATGGCTTTGCGGGCGTGGTCGATCATGCCGTGGCCGAGTCGTTTCGCGCCGCGCATCGCAGCGCCGCGGACGCGTTCCAGCAGGCGCTCTCGCTGCTCAAGGAGAGCCTGGCCTGGCGCCGCAGCGACCGGCTCGACAAAAGCCGCGCGGCACTGCGGCGGTTCGAGAAAATCGTCGCGGGCGGCCGCGTCAACGCCGCGCTGCCCACGTTCGCGGCCATGGCCCATGTGGTCCGTGCGTGGGAGCACTACACACGCGGCGATCTCGATGCCGCGCGGCATGAGCTCGCGCGGCTCGCGGGCGATCCCGAGTTGCGGCCCGTCGTGCGCTACAACCCGCGGATTCGCTTCGAGACGCTGAACCTGGAAGCGCTGATCCACAAGAGCATTGCGTTGCGGCCCCCGGCAATGCCCTCGCGAACGCCCGCGCAGACGCCCTCGCCGATCCAGCCGGCGGCACGGCATGCTGCCGCGCGCCACGCGCTCGAAGGCTTCTCCGGCGCGCTGCAGGCCGCCTACGAAGCGGACTCCGTGGACGCGGCCCAGCACGCCGCCGCCAATATCGGCTGGTCCCTATGGCTGTTCTGGCGTTACGGACTCGTGGACGCACAACGCACGCTGGAAGCCGGCGATCTCCAGCGGCAATCCATGCGATGGCTCGGCCTGTCGGAATGGATCTGCGACCGCTTCGGCGTCGGCGGCGGCTCCGCGTGGAACACGATCTTCCTGCTGCGCGTCGCGCGCGGCGATATCGATGCCGAAGCGCCCGCATCGCTGACCGCATTCCGCGCGCGCCGTCCGCTCACGGTCGCCGCGGCCATCGATGCGCTGCGCCCCTTCCACGCCCCGTTTGCGCCAGCCAAGGGCTTCGTGCGATGGTCGTCGGTCGCGGCATTCGCGCTCGAGGAACACGACACCGGCCGCGTACGCTACAACGCGCTGCAGCTGGCCAACCTGCTACTCGAATCCGCGTGGTACCTCACGCACGAGCAAGGGGCATCGGCGCAGGCCTATGCGGCAATGGAGCGGCTGGCGGCGCAGCTTGCCTCCTTGCGCGCGGCCGAGCGGGGATTCTTCCATGCCGAGATTCGCGGCTTTCCGCCGGAACTGCGCATGGCGGCCGCGGAGGCTGCGCGGTCCTAGGTGGGATCCATCACGGGACCCATCACGGGTCCCATCAACTCCGCCGCCGTATCCACCAGCACCTGCCGGAACCACCGATGCGCGGGATCCTGCCGGTACCGCACGTGCCACGCGATATCCACGGGAAACGTACCGAGATCGACCGGTGACGGCAGCACCTTGAGCCGCGCATCTTTCGCGATCTGGTTGCAGATCAGCCGCGGCAGCGTCGCGCAGTAATCGGTCTTCGCGATGATCTCGGGCACCGCCAGGAAGTGGGTCACGGAGATCGCCAGCTCGCGCCGCAGCCGTTGCCGCTCGAGCGCCTGAAACAGGCCCACGCGCAATCTGCCCGGCGGCAGCACATTGACGTGCCGCAACTGCTCGTACTGCTCCCGCGACATCGTGTCGCCGATCTCCGGATGATCGGCGCGCACGACGCAGGCCAGCCCGTCGTCCATCAGATGCTGGATCACGAGGCTGTCGGGCGGATCGACGATGCGGCCGAGCGCCATGTCCGTCGTGCCCGAGATCACACCGGTCTCGGCGAGGTCGCTGCCGAACGGGGTCAGCGACACCTTCACCCCCGGCGCCACCTCGCGCAGCCGCGCCACCACGCTCGGGATCAGCACGATCTCCACGTAGCTGTTCGGCGCGATATGGAACTGCCGGACCGATGTGGCGGGATCGAAGTGCTGTTGCCCGAGGATCACGTCATCGAGCTTCGCCAGGGTTTCGGCCACCACCGGGACGATCGACTCCGCAAACTGCGTGGGCTTGATGCCATACCGCTCGCGCACGAAAAGCGGATCGCGGAGCGTCTCCCGCAGCCGGTTCAGCGCGTTGGAAAGCGCGGGCTGGGTCATGCCGAGCCGGGCGGCGGCGCGCGTGACGCTGCGCTCTTCCATCAGGGCGATGAAGACGGGCAGCAGATTGAGGTCGTATCGCATGAGTCATCATGCTAGGTGAATATCTAGAATAGAACAAATAAATTTCTCAAATATCTGCGCATTACGCATAGTTAGGGCAACGCAGCGCCGCCCAAACCCTCCCGACGCGGAACGGCGCAGATCAAGTTTGAGGAGTTTTTCATGACTAATGCCATCCGGCTGGACGATTCCCAGCCTTCCACTTCCAGCGGCCTGTCCCGCTCTCTGGCGCTCTTTGCGCTGGCACTCGGCAGCTTCTGTATCGGCACGTCCGAGTTCGCCAGCATGGGCGTGATTCAACTGTTTTCGGCAAGCCTCGGCATCGACGTGCCGCAGGCGACCAGCGCGGTCACGGCCTATGCGCTGGGCGTCGTGGTCGGCGCACCGGTCGTGACGCTCGCCGCGGCCCGGCTCAATCGCCGCACGCTGCTGCTCGCGCTGATCGCGCTGTTCGTCGTCGGCAATGTCCTGTCGGCGATGGCATCGAGCCTGCCGTTCCTGATTGCCGCGCGCTTTGTCAGCGGTCTGCCGCAGGGCGCGTACTTCGGCGCCGGCGCGATGGTCGCGAGCTATATCCTCGGCCCGGGCCAGTCCGGCCGCGCGTTTGCCATCGTCATGACCGGCCTCACCGTCGCGACGATCATCGGCTCGCCGCTTGCCACGTTCCTTGGCCAGACGCTTGGCTGGCGCGAGACGTACCTCGCGGTGGCCGCGCTGTCCGCGGTGGCATGGCTTGCGATTCGGCAGTGGCTGCCCCGCACCCGTGCCCTCGATGGCGCACCGATCGTGCAGGAGCTGTCCGCGCTGCGCAGCGGCAAGGTCTGGGGCGTGATGGCCGTAGCGACGGCCGGCATTGCCAGCCTGTTCGCGATCTATACGTTCGTTGGCCCGATCGTCACCGATGCGACCAGGCTGGCGCCGTCGATGATTCCGGTGGCCCTCGCGATCTTCGGTATCGGCATGACGGCCGGCAATTCGGTGGGTGGCCGTGCGGCCGACAAGTATCCGATGCGCGGTCTCGTGCTGGGCCTTGGCGGTGCGCTGGCGGTGCTCGTGGTCATCGCCCTCGGCGGACAAACGCCTTCGGTCCTGTTCCCCGCGCTGTTTGCGCTCGGGGCCGCGCTGATGGCTTCCATTCCCACGATGCAGGTCCGGCTGACGCGCTTTGCTCCGCAGGCGCCTTCGCTGATGGGTGCGATGACGCTGGCCGCCTGCAATCTGGGTAACGCGATCGGTGCGTGGGCAGGTGGCGCGACGATCGATGCGGGCTTTGGACTGCTGTCGGTGGCATGGGCGGGCTTTGCCCTCACGCTGACCGGCCTCGCGATCTTCGGCCTGACGCTTGTCAACGCCACGCCCCGGCAGCCGCTGGCGGCGGAAGCGGTCTGATCTTCTGCTGATTCACGTTCTTCACATACTTTTTAACGCCTTTCCAGGAGCCAATCATGTCCATCAAGCACGTACTGTTTATCCTGACCAACGCCGCCGAGATCGGTCCGAACCATCGGCCCACGGGATACTTCTTCCCTGAAGTCGCCCACCCGTACGAAGTGTTCGCCGAGTCGGGCGTGGCCGTCGAATATGCCTCGCTGCAAGGCGGCACGCCGCCCGAAGACGGCTACGACGCCAACGACCCCGCGCAACTCGCGTTCCGCAACAGCGCGGCCATCCGCCGCATGGCCCATAGCCGCAAGCTGTCGGAAGTCGATGTGCTCGACTACGATGCGATCTTCTTCCCGGGCGGCCTGGGGCCGATGGTCGATATCGCCAACAACCCGGAAATCCAGCGCGCCGTCGAACGCGCCTGGCAAGGCGGCAAGATCGTCGCCGCGGTCTGCCACGGCCCGGCCGCACTGCTCGGCGCCAAGCTGGAAGACGGCACCCCGCTGATCAAGGGCCGCAAGCTGACGTCGTTCTCGAACGCCGAGGAAGCGGGCTACGCCCAGGCGGACGTCCCCTTCCTGCTCGAATCCGCACTGCGCGAAGACGGCGCCGAGTATTCGTCGGCGGACGTCTGGCAAGAGAAGGTCGTGGTCGACGGCAAGCTGATGACGGGCCAAAACCCGGCGTCGGGCGGCCCGCTGGCGAAGGCGATTGTGGAAGCGCTGCGTTAAGCGGCGGCATTGCACCGCCACGTTCCCGGTTGTTGACACCGCCCGCTCGCGCAAGCGACGGGCGGTTTTTTTCCGGCGCTTCCCCTGGCCATGTCCGTGCCGTCTAGCTTGCGTCGTGAAAAATAATCCCCGCCGTATGCCGTAGCCCCGAGCGAACACGGCTCACGCCGTGCCGCAGGTTCACGCGGTAGCTGCCCCGTGTGCCCTGCACCGGCCGGTGGTGCACGGCGAACGCCACCGCATCGCCCTGTCGCAATGGCACCACCTCGACGCGGCTCTGCATGCGGGGGCGTTGCTCCGTCATGCAGAACTCGCCGCCGGTAAAGTCCTTGTCCGGCTCGGACAGCAGGATTGCCACCTGCATCGGGAACACGAGGTCACCATAGAGGTCCTGATGCAGGCAATTGAAATCTCCCGCGACGTATTGCAGGATCAGCGGCGTGGGTCGTGTCTGGCCCGCCCGATGGCACTGCGCCAGATACGTCGCGTGGTCTTCCGGGTAACGCTGGGCAATGCCCATGGTCTCGTTCCACGCATTGGCCAGGCCCACAAGACGCGGGTACAACGCCGTGCGCAGGCCGCTCAGCAAGTCCGGCAGCGGATAGCTGAAATACCGATACTCGCCCTTGCCGAATCCATGCCGCGCCATGACCACGCGGCTTCGGAAATGCTTGTCCTCGGGATAGAGCGACGACAGCGTGCGGCACTCTTCGGGGGACAGCAGCTTCGGCAGCACCGCGCAACCGAAGCGGTTCAACTCGTCGTGGATCGTGGGCCAGTCATAGGCGGCGACGCGTGCGTTCATGCCACCTCCGTCGCCTCTCGATCCAGCAGCACGCGCTTGCGATCGACACCCCATGCATAGCCCGACAACGCGCCGTCATTGCGCACGACGCGATGACACGGAATCGCGACCGCGAGAGGGTTCGCCGCACAGGCGCCCGCCACCGCCCGCACCGCTTTCGGCGCGCCGATGCGTCGGGCGATCGCCGCGTACGAGGCAGTTTCGCCCGCGGGAATCGCCTGAAGCGCGCGCCACACGCGTTGTTGAAACGCGGTACCGCGCACGTCGAGCGGCAAATCGAGCCCAACGCCCGGAGATTCCACGAGGCCAACGACCCGCGCGACAAGCGCCTCATAGTCCCGATCCGCCCCGATCAGCCGCGCCTTCGGAAAGCGGTCCTGCAGATCGCGCACGAGCGCGTCAGGGTCGTCGCCTAGCAGAATCGCCGCCACGCCCTTCTCGCTCGATGCCACGAGGATCGCACCGAGCGTTGTCTGCCCTACGGCGAACCGGATCGTCTCGCGCGCCCCGCCCGCGCGATACTGCGAGGGCGTCATCCCGAGCATGTCGTTCGACTTCTCGTAGAAGCGTCCGCTCGAACTGAATCCGGCCTCGTAGATGGCCTCGGTCACCGACGTGCCCGCGACAAGTCCATCGCGCACCTTCTTCGCGCGATGCGCGGCCGCATACGCCTTGGGCGTCAGCCCCGTCACCGCCTTGAATACGCGGTGAAAATAGCTCTGGCTACGGCCGATGGCATCCGCCAGTGCTTCCAGCGACGGCTCGACGTCGCTGTCCTCGATGATGCGGCAGGCCCTGGCGACGAGCGTGGCGTTCTCCGCATCGACCGACGCCCCCTCGGGGTTGCAGCGCTTGCACGGCCGAAACCCGGTCGCACGCGCGCTTTCCAGCGTGTCGTGCAGCTGCACGTTCTCTGGGTTGGCGACGCGCGAGGGGCACGACGCGCGGCAATAGACGCCCGTTGTGGAGACGGAGTACCAGAACTGGCCGTCCGCGGACTTGTCGCGGGCGACGATGCGCGCCCATCTCGGGTCTTCCGTCACTGGGAGCGCGTTACGGTTCGATCGTGCGGTGTTCATGAAAGCTTCCTCGCGATATCTGCGGTAGTGGTGCATTCATTCTGTCGAGGATACGCCCTCAACGCACTCCGATCCTTGCTTTCGAATCCGCGGAAGCACGCTCGACGCGAGGCGCCGTCAACGAAAACGGGGGCCCGAGGCCCCCGTCATTGCAGCAATATTGCGCGACGCGTCAGCGTGCCGCGGCGAGTTCTGGCGCTTCGCTGAGCGCCTTCTGCAGCTTGCTCAGCATGTTCTCGCTCGCGCGCTGGGCGGACAGCGAGAAGTTACGCTTGAACTCGGAGAACTCCGCGTTTCCCTCGCCCGTGACCACCTGCTTGAAAACGACCTTGCCGTCGAGGTCCGTCACGGTGCAGGTCAGATTGATCGTGAAACGGGTCGGCGGCCACGTGAGCGCACTTTCGGACGACGAATCGGTCGTGATCTCCGGCGTCAGGATGTAGGCGAGCTGCGCCTTGTCGATCGCGGCGCGATCGTCCGGCGTCTTGAGCTTCGTCGCGTTGGCGAACACGTTCGACAGCGTGCTGTAGATCGGCACCTCGAGGTCGCGGTAAGGGAGGTAGCTGACCTTGTCGCCACCGCCGCCCGGGGTCGTCACTTCCTTGGTCAGCAGCGCATCGGGCAGGACGAACCCGATGTTCTTGCCGACCTTCTTCTCCGCCGGCGTGGCGGGCGCGGACTTGTCCGTCGCGATCTGAATCGGGTGAGCACAGCCAGCCAGTACGACCAGCGCGGCGAGGGCCCCCCCCCCGGCGGGGGGGGTGTGGGGTAGTGCGCGAGCGGGGGGGC
>NZ_JASATF010000052.1:0-22384 GCF_038440175.1 Cupriavidus sp. OTU4054 | reverse complement strand
GCTCGCCAACACACTACCTACTTCCACTCCTGCTCCCCGCAAACCCGCGCCGCTGCTGCGTTTCCGCCTGCTGCTGCGTTCGGTTTGTGTTGCGAGGGGGCGAATATTAAGCTGGGCAAACGAGGTTGGCAAGGACTTTTTTCACGATCGCTTTTTTTCTTGTTCAGGAGGCTCCGTTGGCCATTCGTATCGTCCGTCTCGGATCGCCGCGCGCTGCGGAGGAAGGCTTGCGTCTTGGTACGGTGCGGCGGCCGCCGCGCGGGGTGCCGCGGGCCGAGTTTGGCAGTCGCGACTACTACGATGTCTGGTACCCGGTGCTTGCGCCGACCGCGGAGCTGGTGGCGGAGGCGCTGGCGGCCCAGCACGCCCGGGATGACAAGGCGTGGCGCGTCTTCGTCCGGAAGTTTCGGGCGGAGATGGCCGTCGCCGATACCAGCCGCACGCTCGATCTGCTGGCGGCGCTATCGCATCAGACGAACTTCTCTCTCGGGTGCTACTGCGAGGAGGAGCACTACTGCCATCGGTCGATTCTTCGGGCGCTGCTGGCCGAGCGGGGTGCGAAGCTGATCTGAGCGGCGCGTCGGCAGGCTAAGATGCCAAGCTTTGCCGGCACGTGAACTCTCCATGGCACTGAACCTGGTCTGGCTCGGTTTCTTCCTGCTCGCCTTTCTGGCCGCCTGCGTGAAGCTGGCGCTCGGCGATACGGCCGTCTTCCCCGCGATGCTCGCCAGCCTGTTCGACAGCGCGCGCACGGCGTTCGAGATCTCCCTGGGGCTGGCCGGGGTGATGAGCCTGTGGATCGGGATCATGCGCGTGGGCGAACGCGCGGGCGTGATCGACCTCTTCGCGCGGCTGGTGAACCCGCTGCTGCGGCACTTCTTTCCCGGCGTGCCCCAGGGCCACCCGGCGCAGGGCGCGATGATGATGAACGTGTCCGCCAACCTGCTTGGACTGGACAACGCGGCGACGCCGCTCGGGCTGACCGCGATGCGCGAGCTGCAGACGTTGAATCGGACGCCCGATACGGCGACCAACGCGCAGATCATGTTCATCGTGCTCAATACGGCGGGCCTGACATTGATCCCGACCTCGGTGATCGCCATCCGCCAGGCGATTGCGGTCAAGCAAGGGCTGGTGGGATTCAATGCGGCGGATATCTTTCTGCCGACACTGCTCGCCACGGGCGCCTCCTGCCTGGCCGGCTTTCTCGCGGTAGCGTGGGTGCAGCGGCTCAATCTATGGAAGCCGGCCGTGCTGGGAGCGTTTGCCGTGGTGGCGGCGTTTATCGGGCTGCTCTTTCTGTGGCTGCGGCATGCGCCACCCGATCGGGTCAGCCAGATGACCGCGCTGGCCGGCGCCGGGTTCATCATGACGTTGATCATGATCTTCCTGCTGTGCGGCGCGATTCGGCGCGTCAACGTCTATGACGCATTTATCGATGGCGCCAAGGAAGGGTTCGGCGTCGCGGTGCAGATCATTCCCTATCTGGTTGCCATATTGGTCGCGATCGGCCTCTTTCGCGTGACCGGGTGCATGGATGTGCTCATGGGCGGCCTGACCGCGTTGTTCGCCTGGGTGGGGATGAATACGGACTTCGTGCCGGCCTTGCCTGTCGGGCTCATGAAGATACTGTCTGGCGCCGGGGCGCGCGGGCTGATGGTGGACGTGATGACCGCGTACGGCGTGGACTCGTTCCAGGGAAGGCTGGCCGCGATCATCCAGGGATCGACCGAGACGACCTTCTATGTCCTCGCGGTCTACTTCGGGAGCGTGAATGTGCGCAACACCCGCCATGCCCTCGCCTGCGCGCTGTTCGCGGATGTCGTGGGACTCGGCGCGGCCGTGTGGATTGCCTATCTGTTTCGCTAAATTCTGAACGACCGTGTTGTACGATGACAACGAATGTGCGGTGCTGTAGTCATCCGGCGAAAAGAAGCTTGGTGCGACGCAGCAAGTCATGTATAGTGAAGTCTGTCTCCTCCACCACCTCGGTGGATTCCAGCCCGCGCACAAACCTGCGCGGGTTTTTTTTGCCCATTTTTTCTCGCGTTTTCGCGCAAGCGGCTGATCATTCGGCATTTTTTGCACCGCGCCGCCCATCCGGCCGTTCTGGCCCTATTTCTGCCCGTCTCCGTAGCATCCTATCCCCAAGTTGGTGCAACCCCGCACAAGGGCGAGGCAAACCCATCGAAAAGGCTTGTTTTGTTGCGACGCAACAATCGTTCGATTACAGTGAAATCGATGCAATCGTCGTATTTCTCCGTGTTTCCACCAAGTCCGATCGCCCTCTGAATGTTTGCCATGCCGGCCGCGCTGCGTCTTCTTCGATATTGGCCGGATGCCGCCTTCGTGCGGCGTGGAGTGGTCTATGCGCTGGCGTTCCTCGCGCTTGCGAGCCTGAGCGTGCTGACCGGCGACAACGGATATCTGTGGTCTGCAACGGCGTCGATCTGGACCTGCCTCGCCGATCGATCCGGCACGGCTGCCGCGCGGATGCGCGTGCTCGGGGCCGTGGGCATTGGCGGTGGACTGGCCTGCGCGATCGGTAGCGCGGTGTCGCAGGCGCCCTGGCTGGCGCTGCCGATCGTGGTTGCCGGCGGCATCGCGGCGGGACTGGCCGAGGTTCGCGGCCCGGCGGCGGCGCTCAGTGCCAAGCTGCTCTATGTCGTGCTGATCGCCGCGTGCCTGCAACCCATGGCGGGCGATGTGCCCGTGCTGGCCCATGCGGCAACCGCAAGCCTCGATTATCTGCGCGGCGGACTCTTCGCCTGCCTTGCCTGTCTGGTGCTGCTGCCCTCGCAGCGCGATACGCGGCCGCGCGCGGAGATCATCGCGGTGTACGAGGCGCTGAGCCGCTTTGCCCACGCGATCGCGGCCGAGGTCTTTCCTGACGACACCATGCCGTACAAGCAGGACATCCGGCGCCGGATCGAGGCAGCGCGCACGGCCGTGCTCGCGCGGCGCGGATGGCGCGATCCGCTCGGGATGTTGCGTTATGCGTACACGGTGGCCGTGGCGGACGCCGTCTTTGCGCTGCTGATCGTCGCCGCGGAACTGCGCGGCAGGCATACCGACGCGACGCCCCATCATCTGCCGCTGGCCTATGCGGCGCGATGCCTCGGGGAGGTCGAGCAACTGGTGCGCGAAGCGCTGACGCAGCACGCGCCCGACCTGCCGGCGCTGTCCGCGATTCTCGCGCAGGAGTTGCGGCGGCTCGTGGCGCAGCGCGCCAACGCCTCCGCGCCGCCGACCTATCAGTCGGCTTTGGCCGCGCTGGCACGGTTTCCGGTGTTCGCGGACTGGAAGGAGTCGTTTGCGTGGCCCCGTCGCGGCCTGCATCACGGGATCGATCGGCTCGGTCACTGGCTTGCGGAAGTGGCCGCGCGCGATGCGCAGGTGACGCGCCACGGGCTGCGGCTGGCCATGGCCGGCGGACTGAGCCTGCTGCCGTCGCAGATCTGGCGGCTCGACCACGGTTACTGGGTGGCCGTGACCGTGATCATGGTCCTGAGCCCGCGCCTGCAGACGACGCGCCAGATCTCGTTCAAGCGCTTTGCCGGTTCGCTGGCCGGGGCGCTCGCGGCCTGCCTGATCAGCCTTGCGCATCCGACGCCGGTGCTGGCGCTCGGCATCAGCGCGCTGTTCCTTGCCGCGGCCTATGCCGGCCGGCTCGCCGGCAATGCGGGGCTGTTCGCGTTCTGCCTGACGCCGGCGGTGATCCTGTTCTCCTGGACGGGCGAACCCGCGGCGAGCAGCAGCCACGTGGCGGCGTTGCGCGGTGTCGATACCGCGATCGGGTGCCTGATCGCGCTGGCCAGCTATTTCGTGCTGTCGCCGCGCGCGGAGCTGTCGCGCGCGTTCCGGCACGGACTGGATGCGCTGGCGGCCAATGCCGTGTACCTGCGCGCGGCCATCGGCGCCGCACGGACTGGATCGTCCGCGCACACGCGGCTCGAGGCGCTTCGGGTGGCGGCCGGGCGGGCCTCCACGCGTGCCGAGGATACGCTGGCGCAGAGTGCGGAGGATCTGAGTACGGACCTCAAGGTGGCGTATGGGCGGGTCCACGCCACGGCGCGCCGCATGGCTGCGCTTGCGGGTGTGGTGCGCGCCGGTGCGACGGAAGCGGCACCGTCGGAAGCGGTGCAGGCGATGCTCGAGGGTATCGAGGCGAGCCTCGCGGAGCTGGCCGTACGCCCGGGCAGCGCGGGGCGCGGGCGGACGTTCGATGCTGCGGACGCGATGGGCAGCGGACTGTCCGATACGCCCGAAGCCGCCAGCGATGCCGACGCGTTCCTGCTCGAGCAGACGCGTTTCGTGCTGCACTGCGTGGAAGCGGGCCATGCGGCCATGCACAGCGTGCGCGAGGCGGCGGCGGCGCTCGACCGGCCTTTACGGACGACGGCCATATCCTAGAATGACTGGAACCTTTGCGACCGTCTCACCCGCTTTACACAATCGGTCGCGCCACCGCCCGAGGTCCGCCATGTCCATCTCGTTCCCGCACGCCACGCCCACCTACTGCGCCGCCAGCCTGACCCTTTCCTGCCCGGCCATGGTCGATGGCAACGACACGCTCTACTCGATTACCGCCGAGGCACTCGAGTCACATTTCGGGGCCAGATCGACGCGCAAGGAAGACCTCGTCGATGCGTTCACGAGCAACCGTTCACGCATCGAGCAGCTTGCCGAGAGCCTGTTCCAGCTGACGGAGGCGCGCGAGATCGTGCTGCGCAGCGGGCATTTCCGCTTCGCCGGCTGACGCGCCTGGCGGCATTATTTTTCCGCAGGCTTTCCGCGTACCAGCAGCACGGGCATCGTCGATTCGCGAATCACGGCTTCCGCCACGCTTCCGAGCACGATGCGGCGCACGCCGCGGCGCCCGTGCGTGCCGATGACGAGCAGATCGCCGTTCCATTCCCGCGCGGCTTCGTTGAGCGAAGCCGCGATATCGCCCACGACCGCGGGCTCGGTGACGAGGCGCGTCTCGTAGGCGACGCCGGCCGCGGACAGTCGGGCCGCCGCCTTTTCCAGCGCTTCCCTCCCGCTATCGACGTAGGCCTTTTCCATCTGGCCGACGTCGTAGTAACCCGCGTCGAACAGCAGCACGCCGCTATCGACGATAAAAAGCGCCAGGACCGTCGCGCCGCCGCCGCTGGCCACGCGAATGGCTTCGCCGAGTGCGAGATCGGCGGTCGCGCTGCCATCGACTGCCACCACGATCCTGCTGTATGCCGCATTGGTCATTTCAGTCCTCCGGAGGTGTGGATGCGTATTGATACTACTCCGGGCGTGCGCAGCGGAAGTAACCCCATGCCGAAAATGCGGCGCTGAATTCCTACAACTTGCGCCAGATCAATAGGCGTTCCCCTAATTCACCAGAAAAGGGGCACCAATAAATTGACCGACCGGTCGGCATATATATATAGTAGTCACGTCGATGGCCACAAGGAGGTGCCATGTACACGCAGAGTCTGGACTTGCCGGGACCGCGCGGTTCGGAAACCGGGCTGGAGACGGAACTCGATGCACGGCAGGCCGCGTTCGATGCGCATATTGCCGCGGACGCGAAGATCGAACCGCAGGACTGGATGCCCGATGCCTACCGCAAGACGCTCGTGCGGCAGATCTCGCAGCATGCGCATTCGGAGATCATCGGCATGCAGCCCGAAGGCAACTGGATCAGCCGGGCGCCATCGCTCAAGCGCAAGGCCATCCTGCTTGCCAAGGTGCAGGACGAAGGCGGCCACGGGCTGTATCTCTATAGCGCGGCCGAGACGCTCGACGTCTCGCGCGACGACCTCTTGGACGCGCTGCATGCCGGGCGCGCCAAATACTCGTCCATCTTCAATTACCCGACCCTGACCTGGGCGGACGTCGGCGTGATCGGCTGGCTGGTCGATGGCGCGGCGATCATGAACCAGGTGCCGCTGTGCCGCTGCTCGTATGGACCTTACGCCCGCGCGATGATCCGCATCTGCAAGGAGGAGTCGTTCCATCAGCGGCAGGGCTTCGACGCGCTGCTCGCGATGATGGGCGGCACCGCGGCGCAGCGCGCGATGGTGCAGGACGCCGTCGATCGCTGGTGGCATCCGGTGCTGATGATGTTCGGGCCGCCCGATGCCGCCTCCACCAACAGCACGCAGACCATGGCGTGGGGTATCAAGCGGATTTCCAACGACGACCTGCGCCAGAAGTTCGTCGATGCCACCGTGGAGCAGGCGCGCGTGCTCGGCGTGACATTGCCCGATCCGGAGCTGCAATGGAACGCCGCGCGCGGCCACTACGATTTCAGCCCGCTCGACTGGGACGAGTTCTGGCGCGTGATCAATGGCGACGGTCCGTGCAATCGCGAGCGGCTGGCGACGCGGGTGCGCGCGCACGAGGAAGGCGAATGGGTACGCGAGGCCGCCATGGCACATGCTCGGCGGCGCAACGGCCACGATCTCGGAGAACGCAATGAACGCTAATCCATGGCCCCTGTGGGAAGTCTTCGTCCGCAGCAAGCAGGGCCTCGAGCACAAGCATTGCGGCAGCCTGCATGCGGCCGATGCCCGGCAGGCGCTGCACATGGCGCGCGATGTCTATACGCGCCGTCAGGAAGGCGTGTCGATCTGGGTGGTGCCGTCGTCGGCGATCACCGCGAGCGCGCCCGACGAGAAGGCGGCGCTGTTCGACCCGATGGCGGACAAGATCTACCGGCATCCGACGTTCTACGAGCTGCCCGATGAAGTCAATCACATGTGATGCGCTCCCCGCGGCGGCGCAATACGTGCTGCGCCTTGCCGACAACGCGCTGATCCTCGGGCAGCGCAATGCCGAGTGGTGCGGCCATGGGCCCGCGCTGGAGGAAGACATCGCGCTCGCGAACCTGAGCCTCGACCTGATCGGGCAGGCCCGGCTGCTCTACACGCACGCGGGCACGCTCGAGGCGACGGTCACCGGCCACGCGCGGCGCGAGGACGATTACGCGTACTGGCGCGACGAGCGCGAGTTTCGCAACTGGACGCTGGTCGAACTGCCGCACCACGGACCGCTTGCCGGGACGGCGCGTACCGCGCGCGACTATGCGGTGACGACGGTGCGCAACTTCCTGTTCAGCGCGCTGATGGTGGAGCTCTGGGAGCGGCTGTCAGGCAGCCAGGACGAAGCACTGGCAGCGATTGCGGCGAAGTCCCTCAAGGAGGCGCGCTACCACCTGCAGCATGCGGCCGGCTGGGTGGTGCGGCTGGGCGATGGCACCGACGTATCGCACGCGCGCATGCAGCGCGCGGCCGATCATCTGATGCCATATATGAACGAGTGTTTCGCGGCCGACGACATCGAGCGCGAGGCGGCTTCGCAGGGAATCGGCGTCGCGGTCGCGGACCTGCGCGCGACATGGGAGGCGACCGTGCAAGACACGTTCGCCGAGGCGACGCTGCGCATGCCGGAGCGTTCGGGCTTCGTCTCCACGGGCAAGCGTGGCGTGCACTCGGAGCATATGAGCTACCTGCTGGGCGAGATGCAGGGGTTGGCGCGCGCGCATCCCGGTGCGCAGTGGTGATGCCATGACCGATATCGCCAGTCTCGTTGACCGCGGCGCGCGCGTCGCGCGCGCATGGCAGGCGCTCGAGGCCGTGCCGGACCCGGAGATTCCTGTCGTGTCGATCCGCGATCTGGGCGTTCTGCGCGACGTGCGGATGGCCGAGGACGGAGAGACGCTCGAAGCGGTGATCACGCCGACATACTCGGGGTGCCCGGCGATGTCGCAGATCGAGGCGGACGTGGGACGGGCGCTGGATGCGGCCGGACTGGCGCCATGGCGCGTGCGGACGGTGCTGGCGCCGGCATGGACCACCGACTGGATCACGGCCTCCGGCCACGCCCGGCTGCGCGCGTATGGAATCGCCCCGCCCCACGCGGTGGCCGAGGCCGATGGCATGGTCAGGCCGCTGCGCTTCGTTCCACGAGCCGGCCGGCCCCCGGCCATTGCCTGCCCGCGTTGCGGCAGCACGCACACCGAGGAGCTCGCGCGGTTTGCTTCCACCGCGTGCAAGGCGCTGTACCGGTGCCTCGACTGCCGCGAGCCGTTCGATTATTTCAAACCGTATTGAGGCCGATGGCGCCATGACACCTCAGTTCCATCCGCTGCGCGTGGCGCAGGTCCGATCCGAAACCGCCGATACGGTGTCCATTGCCTTCGAGGTGCCGCCCGCCCTGCGCGAGGCGTACCGGTTTACGCAGGGCCAGTTCCTGACGCTGAAGGTGCCCATCGATGGGCAGGAGTTGCGGCGCTCGTACTCGATCTGCTGTGGCGTGCAGGACTACGACGCGCGCGGGGAGTTGCGCGTGGCGGTCAAGCGCGTGCACGACGGCGTGTTCTCCACCTGGCTGCACGAGAACGTGGCGCCGGGACGCACGTTCGACGTGATGGTGCCCGATGGCCGGTTTCACGTTCCACTCGATGCGGAGGCCGCGCGGCACTACGTGGCATTCGCCGCGGGTAGCGGCATCACGCCCGTGCTCTCGCTGATCCGCACCACGCTGGCGCATGAACCGAACAGCCGTTTCACGCTGGTCTACGGCAATCGAAGCGTGGACAGCATCATTTTTTCGGAGGCGCTCGAGGATCTCAAGAACGCTTACCTGTCGCGCTTCACGCTCTATCACGTGCTGTCGCGGCAGCCGCAGGAGGTCGACTTGCTGCACGGGCGGCTCGATCGCGCGCGCGTGGGGCGGTTTCTGTCCACGCTGCTGCCGGTGGACGATATCGATGCCGCGTTTGTCTGCGGGCCGGCGTCGATGATCGACGAGGTCGAGCTGGCGTTGCGCGAGGCGGGGCTCGATGCGCACCGCATCCATGCGGAACGGTTTGGCGTGCCCGCCGCCGCCGCAGCGGTGCCCGCGCCGCACGCGCAGCGCGCCGAGACGGCAGCCGGCGGGAGCGATCTGGTGGTGGTGCTCGACGGCAAGCAGCATCGCATGCGGCTGCCGGGACCCGATGCGAAAGTGCTGGACACCGCGCTGGCGGCGGGACTGGACCTGCCCTACGCCTGCAAGGGCGGCGTCTGTTGTACGTGCAGGGCGCGCGTGCTCGAGGGCGAGGTGGAGATGGAAAAGAACTACACGCTCGAGGCATGGGAAATGGCAAAGGGGTTCGTGCTGACCTGCCAGGCGCGCGCCCTCACGCCGCGCGTCGTTGTGAGCTACGACGAACGCTGAAGTCGCGCAGCGCGACGCACCGTGATTACAATGGCGGAAAACTCGCGCCCCGCATTCCCGGCATCCGCGGCGGCTCCGGCGACGCCATGCTTCGATGCGGCGTCGTTCCACCCAACCAATCACGGCCATGCAATATATCCACGTCGTCAACGGCGATGCCGCGGGCAATACGCTGCGTCAGGCGCTGGCACAAGCCTCCCGCCCCGACCCAGTCGTGGTGCTGCGCGACGATCTTGCGGTCGGGCCGCTCGCCGACGTCGATAGCACCGGGCTGATCCGGTCGGGGTTCTGGCAGCGCGTGGCGCCGAAGACCGACATCGATTTCGCGGCCGAAATGCGGCACGCGCTCGAGCAGTTGCAGGCGCTGCGCCGCGACGACAAGGAAGTCGCGATCTGGCACGGGCAGAGTGCCGCCGACCAGCTGATGCTGCGCCGGGTGGTGTCGCATCTCTATCAGGCACCGCAGCGGATCAACGAGGTGTCGATGGACCTGCGCGAGCTGGAAACGCCGCCGCAGGGCAATCTCGCGGCCATCGGCATGTATCCGGCGGCCCGTCTGGCAAGGCGTTTCTCGACGATCGCCCCCGTGTCCGTACTGCGTCTGGGCCGGCTGGGCTACGAGTGGCAGCAGAACGTGAAGGAGAACGCCGACGTGCGGCTGTGGAAGGGCAATACGATCGTGCCCGCGGCCTATCACACGGTGGACGACGTGATTCTCGAGCGCACGCCCGACGACTGGACGCCTGCCGTACAGGTGGTGGCCAGCGTGATGGGCGCCGTGGATGGCCTGCTCGCAAGCGACTGGTTCGTATTCTGGCGGTGCCGCGAGCTGATCGGCGCGGGGCAGCTCGTGCTGCGCGGCAATGCCGACGCCATGCAGAACTGCGAGCTGCGCCGCAATCCCTCGCTGAGCGCCGAGTAACGTCAGGACGAAGCCCGCCTCCATGGCCAGAACCAAGGCGCCCGATTTCGAGGCCCAGCGCGAACAGATTCTCGAGCTTGCCGCCGCGGCGTTCGCGGCGAGCAGCTATCCCAGCACGTCGATGTCGGACCTCGCGGCCGCATGCGGGACTTCGAAGGCGCGGCTGTACCACTATTACGAGAGCAAGGAAGCGATTCTGTTCGATCTGCTCGATCGGTACACGCAGCGGCTCATGGCGGTGGTGAAGCGCGTCGAGGCCGAGGGCGAACGCCATGGGCGGACGGCCCGGGAGCGGTTTGCGGATTTGCTGCGCGCGTTCCTGGCCGAGTACGAGACCTCGCAGACGCGGCATATCGCGCTGATCAACGACGTGAAGTTTCTTGCCGACGAACAGCGCGACCGGATTCTGCAGCGCGAGCGCGATGTCGTGGCGGCGTTCGGGCGGCAGCTGCGGCTGGCTTATCCGGAGCGGGTCACGCCTGACAACCAGACACCGCTGACCATGACCGTGTTCGGCATGATCAACTGGACGTTCACGTGGCTGAAGCCAGGGGGCAAGCTGTCGTATGCGGCGTTCGCGGAGATGGTGGTGGATCTGATCGAAGGCGGGCTGGTGAAGGGGATGCCCTCACCCCCGCCCCCCTGAGGTCACGACCACTCCGCGTCCTGGTTCTTCTGGCGCTGTTCCCGGTCCTGGCGGAACATTTCTTCCAGTTCGTCGCGGGCCTGGCGGGCCAGCGAGACCAGTTTCTTCTGATCCGTGTAGTGCGGATAGAACCGGTCGATGGCCGCGATGTTGTGGCGGCGGAAGCGCAGGGCCACGTTGCGCGCGTCGGACGGGTCGAAGCCGAGGCCTTCCAGCACGCGGCGGCCCATCATCAGCGAACCTTCGAACAGTTCCCGCTCGAACGTTTCCACGCCCCGGTCCTTGAGCTGGTACACATGCGACACGTGCCGGGCCCGCGCGTAGATCCGGAGGTCCGGCCAGCGTTCGCGTACGCGGTCGATCAGCGCGAGGCTGTCCTCCATGCCATCGACGGCCACCACGAGAATCTTCGCGCGGCCCGCGCCGGCGGCCTCCAGCAGGTCTACCCGCGTGGCATCGCCGTAGTACACGTTGAACCCGAACTCGCGCAGGAATTCGATCTGGTCGGGATCGTGGTCCAGCACGGTCACGCCGATGCCCTGCGCATAGAGCAGACGGCCGATGATCTGGCCGAAGCGACCGAAGCCCGCGATGATGACCGGGTCGTGCTGGGGCGGGATGACGTCGTCGGGACGGCCGCTGGCGTTCAGGCCCGGCGCCACGAAACGGTCGAACAGCAGTAGCAGCAGCGGCGTGGCGACCATCGACAGCGCGACCATCAGCACGAGCAGCGCCTCGGTCCGCTCGGGCAGCAGGCCCGCGCCGCCTGCCACCGAGAACACCACGAACGCGAACTCGCCGCCCTGCGAGATCAGCAGCGCGAACAGCATGCGCTGGCCGCGCGCGATCGCGAACCGGCGCGCCAGCAGCATCAACACCGCGGTCTTGACCAGCACGAAGCCGAGCACGAGGCCCGTCACCTGCCAGGGCGACTGGGCAAAGATGCCGAAATCGATCGACATGCCGACGGCCATGAAGAACAGCCCGAGCAGCAGTCCCTTGAACGGCTCGATATCGGCCTCCAGCGCGTGGCGGTACTCCGAGTCCGCGAGCAGCACGCCCGCGACGAAGGTGCCCAGCGCCATCGACAGGCCCACCGCGTCCATCATCAGCGCGATGCCGATGACGAGCAGCAGCGCGAACGCCGTGAACATCTCGCGCATGTCGGTCCGCGCGATGAACCGCAGCACGGGGCGGACCAGATAGCGGCCGCCCACGACGACCGCGCCCATCACGGCCACGGCCTTGGCGGCGGTCTGCCAGTGCGGCGTGCCCGAATGGAGCGCGTCCGAGGCGTCGATCGCGAGCAGCGGCAGCAGCGCGATCATCGGGATCGCGGCGATGTCCTGGAAGAGCAGGATGCCGAAGCTCGCGGCACCGGCCGGCGTACTCATGAGATTGCGCTCGGCCAGCGTGGCGAAGGCGATCGCCGTGGACGACAGCGCGAGCCCGAGGCCGGCCACGAGCGCCACCTGCCACGGCGCGCCGAGCAGTGCGGCGATGCCGCCGAGCGCGAGCGCGCACGCGACGAGCTGCATGGAGCCGTAGCGGAAGATGGTCTGCTTGAGCATGCGCAGCTTCTTCGGCTCCAGTTCGAGGCCGATCACGAACAGCATCATCACGACGCCGAACTCCGAGAAATGGAGAATCGATTCGACGTTGGTGACGAGCCGCAGCGCATGCGGGCCGATGGCGGCGCCGGCGATCAGGTACCCGAGCACCGCGCCCAGCCCGAAACGGCGGGCGAGTGGCACCGCGACCACGGCGGCGACGAGGAAGACCAGCAGGGCGATGAGAAAGTCGTGCTGGGTCATGATGGCTCGATCTCCTGCGAAGCTTCGGTCTCCGGCTCGATATCGGGCGGCAGCGGCAACGACGGCGACAGATGGCGGGCCACGTGTTCGATATGGTGGGCCAGCGCGTCGGCGTCGGCGTTGTCGGCATCGTGCAGGACGATCGGCGGCAGCCATTCCATATCGCAGCGCGTGGCGGTCTGCCGCAGCGGCAGCAGGAAGTCCTCGATGGGCCGGCCATGGATGCCCTCCGGGCCATAGGCGTCGGCCTGGCCGCCCGTGCTCACCACCGCCAGCATCGACTTGCCGCGCAGCGCGGTGCCACCCGGGCCGTAGGCCCAGCCGTACTCGAGGACGTCATCGAGCCAGAGCTTGAGCAGCGCCGGCACGCTATACCAGCGCAGCGGGAACTGGAGGACGATGGTGTCGGCCGTGGACAGCCCGCGCTGCTCGGCAACGACATCGATGTCATAGTCGACATAGCGTTTGTAGAGTTCACGGACCTCGACATGAGGCAGTGCGGCCAGTGCTTCGGCGAGCGGATGGTTGACGCGCGAGCGGCGCGGCGCGGGATGCGCATAAATCACTACGATCGGGGGCTCGGTCATCAAATCGGATGGTCTGGGCAGTGCGGCGTTGCAGCAAACCCACAACGTCAACGGGCGTGATGCAATCGTCTCACGGATAAGTCTATGAATCGATGGAAGTTTTTGATACGGCGCGACGGATGGGTCAGGTGCCGCAGGGCACAGCTTACGCGAGACTGACAAATCCACTACAATACTTTCCGCGTTGCAGCAACCTAGTGTTTGCCCGCATAACGGGTGCGCGAGGTGCTCGCGATCAGATGTTGATCTCGCGTTGTTATACCCGGATTGCCGCAACTTGGTTGTTGCACACCATTCAACAGTAAGGACCTCAAAGTGAACCCGCTCGAACTGAGCAAGGCCGTCGGCGCAGTCTCCGACGAAGATCTTCGCCGTGCCGCCAAGGCCAGCCAGGCCGCGCAGCGCCCGAGCGTGCTGGTGCGCGAGCTTGCCGCCCATCATCGCTCGCGGCTGGTGAAGCATTTCCTCGCGCTCGGCGAGGAAGATCGCCTGCTCCGTTTCGGCCAAGCCGTCGGGAATCACGTCATCGAAGCCTACGTCGAGAGCATCGACTTCGATCACGACACCGTGTTCGGCGTCTACGACGAGCATCTGGAACTGGTGGGCGTGGGGCACTTCGCGAACCTGCGCGACAACGCCCAGGGCCGCGTGGCCGAGTTCGGCGTATCCGTGTCGAAGAGCGCGCGCGGGCGCGGCATCGGGAGCGCCCTGTTCCAGCGCGCCGCGATGCACGGCCGCAACTCGCATGTGCGCACGCTGTATATGCATTGCCTGTCGCGCAACGCCGCGATGATGCATATCGCAAAGAAGGCCGGCATGAAGGTGCAGTACGCCTACGGCGAGGCCGATGCCTATCTGGAACTGCCGCCCGCCGATACCGTCAGCCGCCTGACGGAAGCGCTCGACGAGCAGATGGCCGACCTCGACTACGTGGTCCGCCGCAACCTGCGCGACGTCCGCCGCTTTGGCCTGCGATTCTGGCGCTCGATGGTGCCGCAGAAGCGCACCGTCTGAGGCAGCGCTCTCGCCCGAATGACAACGGCGCACCACCGCGGTGCGCCGTTTGTTTTTGCGCCGTCCGCCGAGGGACGTCCGCGGAAGGATGTCCGCTCAGCCGCCGGCGACGGGGAGCGCCGTGGTGTCCTTGATCGATTCCAGCGCGAAGCTCGAGCGCACGTCGATCACCGACGGATGCGCTAGCAGTTGTTCCTGCATGAAGCGCGCAAAGTGCTCCATGTCCTCGACGTACACCTTCAGCAGCAGATCCATCTCGCCGGTCATCGCATGGCAGGCCGCCACTTCCGGCCACGTGGCGATGGCCGCGCGGAACAGGTCCAGCGGGGCCTTGCCCTTGGGCGTGCCGCCCTGCTTCTCCAGCCGGACGTTGATATAGGCCAGCAGGCCGAGCCCGATCTTGTTGGGCTCGAGCAGCGCGGCATACTGGCGAATCACGCCGATTTCCTCGAGCCGCCGGATGCGGCGCAGGCAGGGGCTCGGCGACAAATTCACGCGCTCCGCCACTTCGAGGTTCGTCAGCCGTCCATTGGTCTGCAGCACCTCGAGGATCTTGCGATCGATCTTATCCAGCTCCACCTTGCTCACGGTTTGTTGCTCCGCAATATGTTTGTCGGCAATTTTTTTGCGCAAATTTAACAAGTCGTGCACAAGCCTGCAATTTTTTTGATGCGGGACCCGTACTTTCCCCTAGCCCGCGCCAGCGCGGGGCTACCGTAATGGACAGGCAAGAGTGGTGCCAACGCCTTGCGCCGGCAACCCTGGGCCGGCGCGGGGAACGAAAAAAGCGACCCCGCAGGGTCGCTTTTCGCTGGCACTACGGGCGGCTTAGTTCGCTGCCGGCGCCGAGGCCGGGGGCGGGCCGCGGCGCTTCGGGCCGTCCTTCGGGCCGTCGCGATGCATCTTCGCCATGGCCTTCTGGATCTCGTCCTGCGTGACCTTGCCGTCCTTGTTCACGTCGATCTGGTCGAAATGCGCGGCCATGCGCGGGAACGCGGCCTTCATCTCGTCGCGCGTCAGCGCGCCGTCACCGTTCTTGTCCGCTTCCTTGAACCTGGCGTCGAACTTTGCCTTCATCTCGGTACGGCGGGCTTCCCACTGCGCCTTGTGGTACGCGGCCAGTTCGGCCTTGTCCAGCTTGCCGTCGTGGTTCGTGTCGATCTTGTTGAAGACCGCATCGGCTTCGGCCTTCGAGATCGCGCCGTCGCCGTCGGTGTCCACCGACTTCAGCCACATGCCGCCACCATGGTGGTGCCGGTGTTCGCCGCGCATTTGGCCGGGGCCGCCTGCGGGCGGTGCCGGCTGGGCGGAGGTCGCCGGCGGTGCGGTAGGCGCCGTGGGCGCGGTGGTGGTCTGGGCGAAGGCGGCGCCTGCTGCCAGGAACAGTGCCGACGTGGCCAGGAAGGTCTTGATCGTGTGGGTCTTCTGCATGCGTTGCATATCCGTGCTCCTCTTCATGCGTTGTGCATGTACGGATTAGAACGCAGCGGATCCCGCGAAGTTGGCGCTTTTAATACGATGTTACCGGGCTCACAGAAGTCGCACTTCGCCGTAATCGGACGAAATCGAAGCCATATATTGCGCTAACAATGCGTTACGGCTGGCCGTCCAAATCAGTCCTTGGGGATGGTCTGGTCGGCCGGGATGCCTTGCGGCGTGTACCCCGGAGGCGCAGGAATGGGCTGCGACTGCGAGGGGATCTGCTGGGGATAAGGTTGCTGCTGCGGCACGAACGGCTGCTGCGGGATCGTCGCCGGCTGGCTGACGGTTGGCGCGGGCGCCGGTGCGGCCGGGGTGGGCATCGGGGTGGACAGCGGCGCCGCGGCCCCCGAAGGTGGCACGGCCGGGAGGCCCGAGGCGCGACCCGCGAGCGCGTTGTTCTGGATCGGCAGCGCGATTTCCTGGCGCGCGCCATTTCGTTCGATCACGATGCCACGGCCACGGATTTCGACGACCTTGATCTGCGGCGACAGCGCGGCGCCCACGCGCACGGCCTTCGGCGCGCCCCCGTCGAGCGACAGGATGGCCGCGCTCGGGCCGGAGCCATCGACGTTCGCGACGACGCCGATCAGTTGCACGTCGCGGACACCCGTCTGCACGGTGCCGCCGAACAGCGTGGCAATCGCGCCGGTTTCGACGGCCTCCGTCTGCGCGACGCGCGCGGTGTTGGGCACCGCGATCGTCTTCATCGCACTGAAAGTGAGTACCCAGTGCGTCGCGAGCGCGCAGAGGGCAACGAAGCATACGAGGCTTGCAAGCCTCGGCAGCCAGGCGGCGGAGGGGTCGAAGCGGAAGGCAGGCCGGGAAATCGCAGGCACGGGTACGCGGGGTCGGATGAGGTCAGGCGCCAAGCGTACCAGAGCCATGCGGCAACTGTCTGTCACACAAGACCGACAATTGCCGCCTTCGACGCAGTCAGAGCAGATCGTCGAGCAGGTCCGGGCCGAACACCTCGCGATGGATGTTCTGCACGGGCACGCCCGCGGAGATCAGCGCATGGCGCTGCGCCTGCATGAAGCCGAGGGGTCCGCACAGGTAGAAGCGCCCATCGGCGAACGCCGCGGTGTCGCGGTGGTCGAGCAGCGCGCGGATGGGCATGGTCCCGGCGTGGTCGTAGTCGCGGCCCGCGACGTCGGCGTCCGTCGGCGTTTCATAGCTGATGTGGGTACGCAGTTTCGTGAGACGTTCCCGCGCCCACCCGAGGTCGGCCCGGTGCGCGTGGTGGCCGCCGTGGCGCGCGGCGTGGGCGAACAGCACGGGACGGTCCGGCTGCTCGACCGCGAGCGTGCGCAGGACCGACAGCATCGGGGTGATCCCGATGCCGGCGGACAGCAGCGCGATCGGCGAACGGTCGTCGATCTCCGGCGTGAACTCGCCCCACGGCGTGCTCACGTGGAGCGTTGCGCCGACCTGGACGTTGTCGTGCAGCCAGTTGGAGACCGCGCCTTCGGGCGTCTCGGCGCTGCCGGTTTCGCGCTTGACCGAGATGCGCCAGGTCGGCAGGCCGCGTTCGGCGGACAGCGAATACTGGCGCAGCTGGCGACGGCCGTCCGGGAACGTGGCTTCCACGCTGATGTACTGGCCGGGCTCGAAGTCGCGCAGCGGCTTGCCGTCCGGCGATGCCAGCGTGAGCGACGCCACGGTCTCGCTCTGTTCCTCGCGCGCGACCACGCGCACCGGCAGCAGCTGGCCCGCGGCCATGCCGCTGCGATCGTAGAGGCGCGACTCGGCGGCGATGAATTCGCCGGCCAGCAGCCAGTACGCCTCGTCCCACGCGGCAATGAGTTCGGGCGTCGCGGCATCGCCGAGCACGATCTTGATCGCGCCGATCAGGTACTTGCCCACGATGGGATAGTGCGCGGGGGTCAGTCCCACGGCGACGTGCTTGTGGACGATGCGTTCGATGACGGGCGCGAGCGCGCCGGCGTTGTCGATGTTGGCCGCATAGGCGAACAGGCCCGATGCGAGCGACTGCTGCTGCGACCCGTTGGCCTGGTTGCCCATATTGAACAGGCGGGTCAGCTCCGGGCGCGCCGCGAACATGTCCGCGTAGAAGCGCGTCGTGATGGCCACGCCGTGCTGGCGCAGGACGGGGATGCTTGCATCGATATAGGGGCGGGAAGCAGCGGACAACATCAGGAGAACTCCGGTTTATTTATGCATTGAAAATGCATGATTTCGCTCACAATAAAGCCGGCACAGGACGAGCATTGCGGCAAACCTCCGCTCAGGCCGTGCGCCGGCTCAGATAATCGCGATGCAGGCTGATGATCGACTCGGCCGTCCGGCCGTTGCCGGAGACCTCGCCCAGCGTAATGCCGTCGAGCGCGCGGTAGAAGGACTCTTCGGCCTCGTCCAGCGCGCGCTTGAGCCGGCAGTTGCCGTTCAGCGCGCAGGGCGGATCCGCGCAGTCGATGATCGACCGGTGCCTTTCCAGTTCGCGCAGGATCGTGCCAACGGACAGGCGCTCGGCGCCGGGGCCGAGCTGCAGCCCGCCGTGCCGGCCACGCGTCGCGGTCAGCCAGCCCAGCTTCGACAGCCGCGCCGCCACCTTGACGAGGTGGTTGTGCGAGATATCGAACTGCTGGCCGACCTCGGCGATGGTGATCGGCCGGCTGCCGTCGCCGCGGGATACGTACATCAGCATCCGGAGCGCGTAGTCGGAGAATCGGGTCAGTTGCATCGTGAGAGCAATGATAGATAACATGCATTTTAAATGCAAGATTTAGTTGCCCTGCAACACGAGGGACCCAACCGGGCGCGGATCGACGAAATGTGGAACGGAATGCGCCCGCACATCAAACGGTCATGCCCGTGGCGTTATACTGGCTGGCCATTCCGGCCACGCCGACGCTGCCCGGCGGGGATGATCCCGGCACACCAGGCACGAGGCCAGACACGATGCAAAGATTCGCCACCTCCCTCCTTCAAGCCCCACGCGCCTCACGTTCCCGACTCGCCCGCGCCGGGCGCGCGCGCGGCTTCACCCTGATCGAAATCATGGTGGTGATCGTGATCCTCGGGGTGCTGGCGGCGCTGGTGGTCCCCAAGATCATGAGCCGCCCGGACGAGGCGCGGGTCGTGGCCGCGCGCCAGGACATCTCGTCGATCATGCAGGCGCTCAAGCTGTACCGCCTCGACAACGGCCGCTATCCGACGACCGAGCAGGGCCTGCCCGCGCTGGTCTCCAAGCCGACCACCGAGCCCGTGCCCAACAACTGGAAGGGCGAGGGTTACCTCGAGAAGCTGCCCAAGGATCCCTGGGGCCATCCGTACCAGTACCTGAACCCCGGCGTGCGCGGCGAGATCGACGTCTTCAGCTTCGGTGCCGACGGCCAGGCCGGCGGTGCCGCCAACGACGCCGACATCGGTAACTGGGACTAAGCCACCCGCCTCCGATGCGCCGACATTCCCTTGCCACCCGCGGCTTCACGCTGCTGGAACTGCTGGTGGTCATGGTGATTGCCGGCATCGTGATCTCGCTGGTCGCCGTCAATGCCTCGCCGAACGAGCGTGGGCGCATTCTCGACGACGGCCAGCGCATTGCCCGCCTGTTCGAGCTCGCGCAGGAAGAAGCGCAGCTCGGCGCGCGCCCGATCGCCTGGGAAGGCAACTCGTCGGGATGGCGCTTTCTGGAAGCCACGCCGCAGGGCTGGCAGCCGATGCGCACCGACGTGTTCGCGCCGGGCCGCTGGCGCCTGGCCATGGACAGCGTGGCGATCGTCGAGGGCGGCCGCTCCGGCGGCAACGGTATCTTCCGGCTCGTCTTCGGCCGCGAACTCGTCGATGGGCCGCAGCGGCTGGTACTCGTGCGCGGGCCGATCCGCGTCGAGGTGACTGGCGACGGCAGCGGCCGGTATCTCGCCACGGCGCGGCCATGATCCAACGCAAGCGCCCCGCGCGGGGCTTCACCCTGATCGAGGTCCTCGTCGCGCTCACCATCCTCGCGGTCGCGCTGACAGCGGCCATGCGCGCCATGGGCTCCATGGTGGAAGCCGGCATCTCGCTGCAGACGCGCATGCTGGCCGAATGGAGCGCCGAGAATCACCTCGCCACGCTGCGCCTGTCCAAGACATGGCCCGAACCGGGCACGCGCGGGTACGATTGCCCGCAGGGCGGCACGCCGCTGTGGTGCGAGGAGTCGGTCTCCGGCACGCCGAACCCGTCTTTCCGCCGCGTGGAAATCGCGGTCTACCCTTCCGCCGCGAACAAGTCCGTGCGCCTCGCGTGGCTCGTCACCATCGTCCCCAATGAAACGCGCAACATGCTCTGACCGGTCGCGCGCACGCGGCTTCACGCTGCTGGAGATGCTGGTCGCGATCACGCTGCTGGCCGTGATGGCCGTGATCGGCTGGCGCGCGCTCGACTCGCTGACGCGCAGCCGAGAACGGCTGACCGACCACGACCTGCGGCTCGACGCGCTCAAGGTGCTGTACGGCCAGCTCCAGTCCGATTGCGAGCATCTGGCCACCGCGTCGCTGCTGCAGGCGAGCCCGCTGGAACTTGGGCCGGGACAGCTGCTGATGGTGCGCGACCGCCGGGACACGGGCCAGCCGACGGCCTGGCAGGTCATCGCCTACCGGCTCGACGGCAATACGCTGGTACGCGCCGCGAGCCCCTACCTGGCCTCGCGCAACGAAGTGCGCGGCGCGCTGCTGAATATGCGGCAGGCCGCCGGACAGGCCGTGCAGGTGCGCCCGCTCGTGCGCGACGTCAACAACATGTTCGCCCGCGCCTGGGTGGAGCCTGGCGGATGGCAGGCCGACACGGGACGGATCTACGGCGCGCTGATTCAGGGCAATGCCGCGGCCAGCGCCGCCGCGGCGGCGAACGCGGCGATCGCCGGTGCGACCGGCGCGAGCGATGCCGAGGCGAATTTCGGCAATGTCGCCACCGCGACCGCGATTCGCGCGGTGGAGCTGACGATTTTCGCGCGCATGGGCGACGGCGATTCGCCACGGCAGTTCCAGAAGGTCTGCATGACGGGGCTATGACCGTGCGCGACATCCATCCACCCCGCCCCGCCCGCCCTGCCCCGACCGCGCGTCTCCACGGCCGCGCCCAGCGTGGCGCCGCGGTCGTGACGGCGCTGCTCATGGTCACGCTGGCCGTGGTGGTCGTCTCCGGCATGCTGTGGCGGCAGCAGGTACAGATCCGCTCGATCGAGAACCAGCGGCTGCTCGCACAGGCCACCTGGATTCAGCGCGCGGCCGTGGACTGGGCCCGGCTGATCCTGCGTGACGACCAGCGCCGCTCGCAGGTCGACTACATCGGCGAGCCGTGGTCGGTGCCGGTGGCGGAGACCAAGCTGTCGGACTTCCTCGGTGCCGGGTTGCGAACCGATCAGGCCGGCGAGACCTCGTTCCTGTCCGGCCGCATCATGGACGCGCAGGCGCGATTCAATCTGACGAACCTGGTGCTGCGGACCGCCGATGGCGAAACCCGCGCCTACAGCATCGACAACACGCAGATGGTCGCGTTCCAGCGGCTGCTGCAGACCCTCGGCCTCAATGCCGGGCTGGCGGAGCCCACCGCCCAGTACATGGTGCGCGCGGCCCGCGGCACGAGCAGCAATGGCGAGCCCGCGCCGCGCCCGCCGGAAAGCGCCGACGACCTGCTCGCGGTGCCGGGCTTTACGCCGGACATGGTCGCGCTGCTGGAGCCGTTCGTGGCCGTGCTGCCCGAGTCCACGAAGGTGAATGCCAACACTGCCGATCCCGAGGTGCTCGCGGCGGTCATCAACCTGCCGATCGACAAGGCGCGCGAACTGGTGCGCCAGCGCGACCGCGCGTATTTCAACAACACCAACGACATCGTCAACCAGCTGTCCGCGATTGCCCCGCAGGTGAATGCGAGCACCGCCACGAGCCGGCTCGACGTGCGCACGCATTACTTCTTTATCTACGGGCTGGTCCGGCACGAGCGCGCGAACCGGCTGCAGGTGTCGCTGGTGTTCCGCGCGGACGTGCTCGGTAGCGGCAATACGACACGCGTGGTGTGGGTGCACGACGCCGACCGTCTGCCCGAGGTGCGCTAGACGGGGTGCCGCCCGCGGGGGATTTGACTAGCGCTAAATCTGGGCCTGCACAATCGGACGGGCTGCTATTGACGCCAGTTAGTCACACAGGCAAGGTATGCTGCTGCGCCTGCCTGGCGCACCGGTTATCCAGACCGCTTCGGGGCGGCCGTCCGGAAGCGTCTTCGTGCGATCCGACGCGATACAAGCCCGCTGCAAGTCCATAAGTATTCCCTGAATTCAAGGATATTTTGAGTACCACCCTCTACGTCCGCCTGCCGCAACGGCCGCATGACCAGCCGCAACCGTGGCAGCTCGGCGCGATGCCTTTTGCATTGGTACGCACGCCCGTGGGGGACAAGAGCCGCCGCGTCGGCGACGCCAGCGCGCTCGATCTGTTGCGCGAAGGCCACGCTTCGGTGTCCGAACTGCCGGCGGCGGATCGTCTCGTCCTGATCGTCGCCGCGAGCGACGTGCTGCTGACCACGGCCATGGTGCCGCCGCTGCCGCCGGCCCGCCTCAAGCTTGCGCTGCCGAATCTGGTCGAGGATGCGCTCGCGACCGATGCCCAGCCGTGCCATATCGCGATCGGCCCGGGTCTGGAGCCCGGCGCGGGGGGGGGGGGGGGGGGGGGGGGGGGGGGGGGGGGGGGGGGGGGGGGGGGGGGGGGGGGGGGGGGGGGGG
>NZ_JASATF010000051.1:0-22684 GCF_038440175.1 Cupriavidus sp. OTU4054 | reverse complement strand
CCCGGCGCGGCCGGCGCCCCCCGCCCCCCCCCCACGGCACGAATGGAGAGGAAGATATGGCCGGAACGAAAGAAATTCGAACCAAGATCAAGAGCGTGCAAAACACGCGCAAGATCACCAAGGCGATGGAAATGGTCGCCGCGTCCAAGATGCGCAAGGCGCAGGAGCGGATGCGTAACGCCCGTCCCTACGCTGAAAAAGTGCGGAACATCGCGGCGCACCTGGCCTCGGCCAACCCCGAGTTCAAGCATCCGTTCCTGCAGGCACGCGACATCAAGCGTGCCGGCCTGATCGTGGTGACGACCGACAAGGGTCTGTGCGGCGGCATGAACACGAACGTGCTGCGTACGGTGACCAACGAGCTGAAGACCCTGCAGGGCCGTGGCGTGGACGTCCAGTCCACCGCGATCGGTACCAAGGGCATGCAGTTCCTGGGCCGTATCGGCGCAAAGGTGATTTCGCACGTCGTGCATCTTGGCGACACCCCGCATCTGGAAAAGCTGATCGGCGCGATCAAGGTTCAGCTCGACGCCTTCACCAATGGTGAAGTCGACGCCGTGTACCTGGCGTACACGCGCTTCATCAACACGATGAAGCAGGAACCGGTGTTCGAGCAACTGCTGCCGCTGTCGGCAGACAAGCTGACCCAGACCGAAGACGAAAAGCGTGCCTACTCGTGGGATTACATCTACGAGCCGGACGCCCAGACCGTGATCGAGGAACTGCTCGTTCGCTACGTCGAGGCGCTCGTGTACCAGGCAGTGGCCGAGAACATGGCGTCCGAACAATCGGCGCGCATGGTGGCCATGAAGGCTGCATCCGACAACGCGAAGAACGTGATTGGCGAACTGCAACTGGTCTACAACAAGACCCGTCAGGCAGCGATCACGAAGGAGCTGTCGGAAATCGTCAGCGGTGCTGCGGCGGTTTAAGGCGTCAAGTATTCAAGCTATCGGAGATACGAAATGAGTATCGGAAATATTGTGCAGTGTATTGGCGCCGTGGTGGACATCGAGTTCCCGCGCGATGCCATGCCGAAGGTGTACGACGCCCTCACGCTGGAAGAGTCCGGCGATGCGTCGTTCGCTGAAAAGGGTCTGACGTTCGAAGTGCAGCAGCAGCTCGGCGACGGCGTGGTGCGTACCATCGCACTGGGTTCGTCCGACGGCCTGCGCCGCGGCATGGCCGTGAAGGGCACGGGTGCTCCCATCTCCGTGCCGGTTGGCCACGGTACGCTGGGCCGCATCATGGACGTGCTGGGTCGCCCGATCGACGAGGCAGGCCCGATCGCCGCCGACGAGAAGCGCGCGATTCACCAGAAGGCACCGAAGTTCGACGAACTGTCGCCGTCGGTTGACCTGCTGGAAACCGGCATCAAGGTGATCGACCTGGTCTGCCCGTTCGCAAAGGGCGGCAAGGTGGGTCTGTTCGGTGGTGCTGGCGTGGGCAAGACCGTCAACATGATGGAGCT
Organism: Cupriavidus sp. OTU4054; assembly: GCF_038440175.1. Taxonomy (NCBI): domain Bacteria; kingdom Pseudomonadati; phylum Pseudomonadota; class Betaproteobacteria; order Burkholderiales; family Burkholderiaceae; genus Cupriavidus; species Cupriavidus sp. OTU4054. Next base: position 21,213 of record NZ_JASATF010000051.1, on the reverse strand, counting down.
CATCAACAACATCGCCAAGCAGCACAGCGGTCTGTCGGTGTTCGCCGGCGTGGGCGAGCGTACCCGTGAAGGGAACGACTTCTACCACGAAATGAAGGACTCGAACGTGCTCGACAAGGTGGCCATGGTGTTCGGCCAGATGAACGAGCCGCCGGGCAACCGTCTGCGCGTGGCGCTGACCGGCCTGACGATGGCCGAGCGCTTCCGCGACGAAGGCCGTGACATCCTGTTCTTCGTCGACAACATCTACCGCTACACGCTGGCCGGTACGGAAGTGTCGGCACTGCTGGGCCGTATGCCTTCGGCCGTGGGCTATCAGCCGACGCTGGCCGAAGAAATGGGCAAGCTGCAGGAACGCATCACGTCCACCAAGACTGGCTCGATCACGTCGATCCAGGCCGTGTACGTGCCGGCGGATGACTTGACCGACCCGTCGCCCGCAACGACCTTCCTCCACCTGGACTCGACCGTCGTGCTGTCGCGTGACATCGCCGCGCTGGGTATCTACCCCGCCGTCGATCCGCTCGACTCGACCTCGCGCCAGCTGGATCCGCAGATCGTCGGTACCGAGCACTACGAAGTGGCCCGCCGCGTTCAGCAGACGCTGCAGCGCTACAAGGAACTGCGCGACATCATCGCGATTCTGGGCATGGACGAACTGTCGCCGGAAGACAAGCTGTCGGTGTCCCGCGCGCGTAAGATCCAGCGTTTCCTGTCGCAGCCGTTCCACGTGGCCGAAGTGTTCACGGGTTCGCCGGGCAAGTACGTGCCGCTGAAGGAAACCATCCGCGGCTTCAAGATGCTGGTGGACGGCGAGTGCGATCACCTGCCCGAGCAGGCGTTCTACATGGTCGGCTCGATCGACGAAGCCTTCGAGAAGGCCAAGAAGCTCCAGTAAGCATTGCCACACGCCCCGCATCCTTGCGGGGCGGCAACGCGATTGGACATAGGAGTTCACATGGCAACCATTCTTGTAGACGTCGTCAGCGCGGAAGCGTCGATCTTCTCCGGTCAGGCGAAGTTCGTGGCGCTGCCCGGTGAAGCCGGCGAGCTGGGCATTCTGCCCGGCCACACGCCGCTGATCACGCGCATCGCGCCTGGTCCGGTGCGCATCGAGAAGGAAGACGGCAGCGAAGAATTCGTGTTCGTGGCCGGCGGCATTCTCGAGGTCCAGCCGAAGCACGTGACCGTGCTGGCCGACACCGCGATTCGCGGTGGCGACCTGGACGAAGCGAAGGCTCAGGAAGCCAAGCGCGCGGCGGAAGAGCTGATGCAGAACCAGAGCAGTGACCTCGACCTGGCGCGTGCGCAAAGCGAGCTGGCCGTGGCAGCAGCCCAGCTGGCCGCCATCGCACGCCTGCGTCGGAAGAAGTAATCGGCCCGCGGATCGCACCTGTTGTTTTTTGGGTGCGGAACGCGGAGCGGAACAAAAAAGGCAGCCGCGTGGCTGCCTTTTTTGTCGAAGCGACGATATATTTCGTCTCCTGAACCGCAAAAAAAAGCGCGCGGGCCGGGGAGGCTCCGCGCGGACGGGAAAATCCCTTCGAGGGGTCAATTCGAAGGAACGGGTTCGGTTCAGGATAACTTACAAGGCGCAGATTCCAAGTTCCGTACTAGTTTCGGTACTAGTCTTGGTCCTAGCGTCGTCGGTCTTCCTGGTGAGCCGGGCCAGCACGTCGCACGATGTTGTTTCGCATGCTGCTGGTCCGGTAAATCTGGGGTACGTCTTCAGGCTTTCTTCAAGCTGACTTCAAGCGCCAGTGCGTTTATCGATACATTCACATCGATACCTCACTGGATCGCCGTCTTCTCATTCCCCACCCTTGTTCGTCGTCTTTAGCTGGCGTCAACGCCGCCCAACGCTGGGTGTGTCAATGCATTGTGGGGGAAACTTTAGGGGAAGGCAGTAACAAAATGTATCGTTTTGCAAGTAGATGAAAGAGCGGCGGCGAAAAATACGGCGCTTCAAACACTTTTGAGCGTTTCCCGCTACCTCCACGCCACTTTCAGTTGCATTTTGTGCCACGGGCAATGAGCGATCACTTGCACGCTAATGGCCTGAATGGATTACGTTTTTTTGCCTGTAATAATGCCCGCCCCCTACTTTCCGGGGGTAAGCATTTTCGGCAAAACGGAATTGTGTTCGATACCGCATTCAACGTTACGATTGGAAACGTCGCACCGAACACATTTTTCACCGCCCGCGTCCATTAAACTGCCGCGGTGATTTTACATTCACCGTAGATTTTCGTATTCCCATGGCGATCGATCCCCAGCTTCTCGCTTACTACCAGCGCACGGCGGCCCATTTTGCGGGCGCACCCGTACCCGTTACAGCGCCCGAACGGCGCGCGCGATTCGAGGAAGTGGCCGCGCTGTCGCAACTGCCGGACCCCGACGGCATGACGGTCGCCGATCTCGTCGTGCCGCTGCCGGGCCGCGACCTGCCGGCGCGGCTGTTCCGGCCGGCCGGCATCGATACCCCACGTCTGATCGTGTACTTCCATGGCGGCGGCTGGGTCGTCGGCTCGCCGCGCACGCACCATACGGTTGCGGCGCTGCTGGCGGCGGACACCGGCTGCGCGGTGGCGAGCGTCGATTACCGGCTGGCGCCCGAGTGCGCGTTCCCCGCACCCTGCGAGGACGCCACGGGGGCCGTGGAATGGTTCGCGACGCAGCGCGAAGCGCTGGGCTTCGCGACCGGATTCCTCGCGGTGGCGGGCGATAGCGCGGGCGGCCATCTTGCCGCGCAGGCCGCCGCCACCGTCAACGCGGGGGCGCGCGCCGATGTGGTCAACGCGCAGCTGCTGATCTACCCCGTCGCATCTCCGGTGCTGACGACGGAAAGCTATCGCGCCTTCGGGGATGGCGTGGGGCTGACGCGCGACGAGATGCACTGGTTCTGGACCCAGTTCGCCGGCGATGCGGCCCTTGCGCGCGGCGCGGAGAACGACGATCCGCGTCTGTACCTGATGGCCTCGGCGCCGTCCCGCCAGCCGCCCGCGAGTGTCGTGCTGGTTGCCGCCAACGATGTGCTCCGCGACGACGGGCTTGCCTATGCGGATTTCCTCGTGCGGCATGACGCGCCGGTGGTGACGATCGAGGCCAGCGGCATGACCCACGGCTTCGCGCGCCTGCAGCCGGAAGCGCCCCGTGCGCGCGAATGGATGCGCCGCGCGGCCGAGGCTTTCCGTTCGATTGCCGACGACGTCTGAACAACAGCGGGGCCGGTTCGATGAAGGAAGGTGTCCGGGACCGACGTGTCCCGTAGAATGGCGGTCTCACGAGAGACCAACATGACCGTACTGCAGAACGACACCTTCCTGCGGGCGCTGCGCCGGCAACCGACCGAATACACGCCGCTCTGGCTGATGCGCCAGGCGGGCCGTTATCTGCCCGAGTACAACGCCACTCGCGCCCGCGCGGGCAGCTTTCTCGGCCTGGCGAAGAACCCCGCCTACGCGACCGAGGTCACGCTGCAACCGCTGGACCGGTATCCGCTCGATGCCGCGATCCTGTTCTCGGACATCCTGACCGTGCCCGACGCGATGGGCCTCGGGCTGTCGTTCGCGCAGGGCGAGGGGCCGCGCTTTGCCCATCCGGTACGCAATGAAGCCGACGTCGCGAAGCTGGCGGTGCCCGATATGGCATCGCTGCAATACGTGTTCGACGCGGTGTCGGAGATCCGCCGCGCGCTGGTACGCGACGGCCAGCAGCGCGTGCCGCTGATCGGCTTCTCGGGCAGCCCGTGGACACTGGCCTGCTATATGGTCGAAGGTGGCGGCTCGGACGACTTCCGTACGGTGAAGAGCATGATGTACGGCCGGCCCGACCTCATGCATCGCATTCTCGAGACCAATGCACAGGCCGTTTCGGCCTACCTGAACGCGCAGATCGAGGCGGGCGCGCAGGCCGTGATGATCTTCGATACCTGGGGCGGCGCGCTTGCCGACGGCATGTACCAGGCGTTTTCGCTCGCCTACATGCGCCGCGTGCTCGAAGGCCTGCGCCGCGAACACGACGGGCAGCAGGTGCCCGCCATCGTCTTCACGAAGGGCGGCGGACTGTGGCTGGAACAGATTGCCGCGATCGGTCCCGATGCGATCGGGCTCGACTGGACCGTGAACCTGGCCGAGGCACGCCGCCGCACGGCAGGGCGTGTGGCGCTGCAGGGCAATATCGATCCGACCGTGCTGTTTGCGCCGGAAGCGGCGATTCGGGCACAGGTGCGCAATGTGCTCGACAGCTACGCGGCCGGCGGCGGCAGCGACGGTCATGTGTTCAATCTTGGCCACGGCATCTCGCAGTTCACGCCGCCAGAGAACGTGGCGGTGCTCGCAGACGAAGTGCACGCTTACAGCCGGACGCTGCGCGGGCAAGGCTGACCCCGCCAGGATGGCGAAAGGCGGGGGGAAAGACGGCATGAGAATCGAACGGCTGTTTACCCCGCGCCGCAGCGATGCGTGCACATGGCTGCCGGTGGTAGCCTGAGAGGCGCTTCCGGCGCGGTGTCAAGTAAACTATTTCGCCAGCTTTCGCCAAAAAGGTGCCCCGCAGCGCGTGTCAAGGCTTGACTTATGCACACCGATAGGTTTGCGGCACTGCACGAGCGGGTTACCCCTTAGCCCTGTCGGGGGATATAGGCAACTCCTTGATTTTAAAGGCTTTGAATGTTCTTCAAACGGGCTTGCGAAGACGATGGAAGCCTTGTTTCGTGGGGGTTGCAGGGTAGATCGCCTGACTTTTCAACAAAGTTATCCACAGGGGCGCGGCGAGGCCTGGAAAACCATTCATCTATCATCGACTTAGGGTCACATTTGAAGTTTTACTTTAAGTTGATGTTGCGCCGCACACAGACTTCGCCTTGCCCGTTCCCGCAGACTCCCGTGCACAACCACCGCGCACCCCGCATGCACCGTCGCGGCCCATGCCATGGTGACTGAAGCGGCTCCGGACGCCGCCGGCGTCGCGTCGGGACCACAGACAATGGGCGCACATTTGCCCGCGGCCCGGATTGCCCGCGTGGCGATCGACACGCCCGCCGACGACTGCTTCGACTACCTGGCCGAAGGGCCCGATGGCGCTTTTGCCGCGCCGGGTGAGCTCGTCGTCGTGCCGTTCGGGCGCCGCAGCGCCGTCGGCGTGGTTGTCGCGGTAGCCGACCATTCGGACGTTCCCGAGGATCGCATTCGTCCCATTGCCGCGCGTGTCGATTGGCTGCCCCCGCTTGCGCCGGCATGGATCGCGCTCGCGCGCTTTGCCGCCGGCTACTATCAGCGCCGTCTTGGCGAGGTGATGCTGCCCTCGCTACCCCCCTCGCTGCGCGAGCCCGACACCTGGGCGCGTCTTGGCGACCGGGCACGGACGGTCCGCTACCGCCTGCTGCCGGGCACTGCGGACGCGCTGCGCGCCGCGGTACCCGCGCGCGCGAAGACGGTGGTGGCACTGGCGGAGGCGCTGATCGCGAACGGCCCCGAGGCGGGCAGCGAGGGCGAGGGAGGCGACTGGATGCCGTTACCGGTGGCGCGTACCCATTGCAGCGCCGCGCCCGCGCGTCTAGCCGAATGGGTGGCGGCCGGATGGGTCGAGGAATCGCGCGCGATCGGCCCGCTGCTCGAGGTCGCGCCCGGCCGGCCGCCGTCGCCGCGCCCCGCGCTGCACGCGGAGCAGGAGGCTGCTGTCGCCGCCATCGGCCACGCCACCGGGTACGCGCCGTTCCTGTTGCACGGCGTCACGGGCAGCGGGAAGACCGAGGTCTACCTGCACGCAATGGAGACGGTGCTCGCCGCCGACTCCACCGCGCAGGTACTGATGCTGGTCCCCGAAATCAACCTGACGCCGCAGTTGCAGGCGCGCGTCGCCGCGCGGTTCCCGGCCCTGCCGCTTGCCGTGCTCCACAGTGGCCTCGCGGATCAGGAGCGCAGCCTGCAATGGCTGGCCGCGCATACGGGCGAGGCCCGGATCGTGCTGGGCACGCGCATGGCCATCATGGCGTCGGCGCCGAACCTGCGCCTGATCGTCGTGGACGAGGAGCACGACACGTCCTACAAGCAGCAGGAGGGGCTCCGCTACTCCGCGCGCGATCTTGCCGTCTGGCGCGCGAAGCAATTGGGAATACCCGTGGTGCTCGGATCGGCCACGCCGTCGATGGAGACATGGTGGCGCGCGGAGCAGGGTGCCTATCGCAAGCTCGTGCTGCGCGAGCGCGCGCAGGCCGATGCCGCGCTGCCGACGGTTCGCCTGATCGACCTCAATATGGAGCGCCAGCGGCAGCGGCCGATGTACGAGGGCCTGTCGCAACCGCTGATCGAGGCGATCGAGGCCCGGCTCGCCCGCGGCGAGCAGAGCCTGCTGTTCCTCAATCGCCGCGGGTACGCCCCCGTGCTGGCCTGCGACAGCTGCGGCTGGCTGTCGGGCTGTCCGCGCTGTTCGGCGTACCTGGTGCTGCACCGTCCCGAGCGGCGGCTGCGCTGTCACCACTGCGGCCTGGAGTCGCCGGTGCCGCACCACTGCCCGGACTGCGGCAACGTCGATATCGCCCCGCTGGGCCGTGGCACGCAGCGCATCGAGGAGGCGCTCGCCGCACGGTTTCCGCAGGCCCGCGTGGCCCGCATCGACGCGGACTCGACGCGCCGCAAGGGCAGCGCGCAGGCGATGTTCGACGGTGTGCACGCCGGCGAGGTCGATATCCTGGTCGGCACGCAGATGGTTGCCAAGGGCCACGACTTCCAGCGCGTGACGCTGGTGGGCATCGTGCATCCGGACGCGGCGATGTTCAGCCATGACTTCCGCGCGGCCGAGCATCTGTTCGCATCGCTGATGCAGGTATCCGGCCGCGCGGGGCGCGCCGGACTTGCGGGCGAGGTGCTGATCCAGACCCGATACCCCGATGCGCCGGCCCTCCAGGCGCTGGCCCGCCACGACTACGACGGCTTCGCGGCGAGCCAGTTGCGCGAGCGCCGCCAGTCCTGCCTGCCGCCCTTCGCGTACCAGGTGCTGCTGACGGCCGAGCATCGCGAACTCGAACGGTCGCTCGCCTTCCTGCGCGCCGCGCGCGAGGCCGCCGAGGGTTGCGCCGGCGCCGAGGAGGTGCAACTCCACGATCCGGTGCCGATGTCGATGGTCCGCGTCTTCAACAAGGAACGCGCGCAGATGCTGATCGAGGCGGGCTCCCGCCCACTGCTGCAACGATTCGTGGCAGGCTGGTTGCCGTCGCTGGACACCCTTGGCGACGCGGGGCGCGGCGTCCGCTGGCAGCTGGAGATCGACCCGCTGCGCATCTGACTGCCATCGCGCGTGTGGCGAAAGTGCAACCCGCATTCAGCGGTTGCAATTAAGTGGTTGCACTAGGTTGCACCTTCGGGCGGGCCGCGCGTAATATGCGCACAGTCCCGCAGGCTCGCGCCTGTTCCCGCTTTCCGGAGATCTCCTCGCATGGCCACCACTACGCTCGGCGTCAAGCTCGACGACGCATCGCGCGAACGCCTCAAGCGCGTCGCCCAATCCATCGACCGCACCCCGCACTGGCTGATCAAGCAGGCCATCTTCACGTACCTGGAGCAGGTGGAACGCGGACAGCTGCCCGCGGAAGCCGGTGCCGCCGCCGTGACTGATGCCGATGGCACCGACGCGGGCGAGGTCGCGGGCGACGCCATGCCGCAGCCGTTCCTCGAATTCGCGCAGAGCATCCAGCCGCAGTCCGTGCTGCGTGCCGCCATCACGTCGGCCTACCGCCGTCCGGAGACCGAGTGCGTGCCCGTGCTGCTGGAGCAGGCCCGCCTGCCGCAGAAGCAGGGCGAGGCCGCCATCAAGATGGCCAAGACGCTGGCGAGCCGGCTGCGCGAGCAGAAGGTGGGCACTGGCCGCGAAGGGCTCGTGCAGGGCCTGATCCAGGAGTTCTCGCTGTCGTCGCAGGAAGGCGTGGCGCTGATGTGCCTGGCCGAAGCGCTGCTGCGCATTCCCGACAAGGCCACGCGCGACGCGCTGATCCGCGACAAGATCAGCGGCGCCAACTGGCAGTCGCACCTCGGGCAGAGCCCCTCGCTGTTCGTCAACGCGGCGACGTGGGGCCTGCTGCTGACCGGCAAGCTCGTGGCGACGCATACGGAAGCCGGCCTGTCGAAGGCGCTCACGCGCATCATCGGCAAGGGCGGCGAACCGCTGATCCGCAAGGGCGTGGACATGGCCATGCGCCTGATGGGCGAGCAGTTCGTGACCGGCGAAACGATCTCCGAAGCGCTGGCCAACGCGCGCAAGTACGAAGCCGAGGGCTTCCGCTATTCGTACGACATGCTCGGCGAGGCCGCGATGACCGAGGCCGATGCGCAGAAATACCTGGCCTCCTACGAGCAGGCGATCCACGCGATCGGCCAGGCATCGCGCGGCCGCGGCATCTACGAAGGCCCGGGCATCTCGATCAAGCTGTCGGCGCTGCACCCGCGCTATAGCCGTGCCCAGCACGAGCGCGTGATCGGCGAACTGTACGGCCGCCTGAAGTCGCTGACGATGCTGGCACGCCAGTACGATATCGGCATCAATATCGACGCGGAAGAGGCGGACCGCCTCGAGATCTCGCTCGATCTGCTCGAGCGCCTCTGCTTCGAGCCCGAGCTCGCGGGCTGGAACGGTATCGGCTTCGTGGTGCAGGGCTACCAGAAGCGTTGCCCGTTCGTGATCGACTACCTGATCGACCTCGCGCGCCGCAGCCGCCATCGCCTGATGATCCGCCTGGTCAAGGGCGCGTACTGGGACACCGAGATCAAGCGCGCGCAGGTGGACGGGCTCGAGGGCTATCCGGTCTACACGCGCAAGGTCTACACCGACGTGTCGTACATCGCGTGCGCGCGCAAGCTGCTGTCCGTGCCCGATGCGATCTATCCGCAGTTCGCCACGCACAACGCGCATACGCTGTCGGCGATCTACCAGATCGCGGGCCAGAACTATTACCCCGGCCAGTACGAGTTCCAGTGCCTGCACGGCATGGGCGAGCCGCTGTACGACCAGGTGGTGGGCGCCATCGCCGACGGCAAGTTCGGCCGGCCGTGCCGCATCTACGCACCGGTGGGCACGCACGAGACGCTGCTTGCGTACCTCGTGCGCCGTCTGCTCGAGAACGGCGCGAACACCTCGTTCGTGAACCGCATCGCCGACGAGACCATCGCGCTCGACGAGCTCGTGGCCGATCCGGTCGCCGTGGTCGAGGACATGCACCGCGAAGAAGGCGTCCTGGGCCAGCCGCATCCGCGCATTCCGCAACCGCGCACGCTGTACGGCGATTCGCGCGCCAATTCGGCGGGCATCGACCTGTCCAACGAGCACCGTCTGGCGTCGCTCTCGTCCGCGCTGCTGGCCGGCACCAGCGAGCAGGTACGGGCGGAGCCGCTGCTGGGCGCCGAGGTGGATCGCGCCGACGCGGTACTTGCGCCGGTGCTGAACCCGGCCGACCATCGCGACGTCGTGGGCCATGTGAGCGAGGCCACGCCGGCCGAGGTGGAAGCCGCGCTGGCCGCCGCCGTGAATGCCGCGCCGATCTGGCAGGCCACGCCTCCCGAAGTGCGCGCCGCCGCGCTGGAGCGTGCCGCAGACCTGATGGAAGCCCAGATGCAGTCGCTGATGGGCGTGATCATGCGAGAGGCCGGCAAGACGTTCTCGAACGCGATCGCCGAAGTGCGCGAGGCCGTGGACTTCCTGCGCTATTACGCGGTGCAGGTGCGCGAAAGCTTCTCCAACGATACGCATCGCCCGCTCGGTCCCGTGGTCTGCATCAGCCCGTGGAACTTCCCGCTGGCGATCTTCACGGGCCAGGTCGCCGCGGCACTCGCGGCGGGCAATACCGTGCTGGCCAAGCCGGCCGAACAGACACCGCTGATCGCCGCGCAGGCCGTGCGCCTGCTGCGCGAAGCGGGCGTGCCGGCCGGTGCCGTGCAACTGCTGCCGGGCCGCGGTGAAACCGTGGGCGCCGCGCTCGTGGGCGACGCGCGCGTGAAGGGCGTGATGTTCACGGGCTCGACCGAAGTCGCGCGCCTGCTTCAGCGCAACGTGGCGGGCCGCCTCGACGCGGCGGGCCGCCCGGTGCCGCTGATCGCCGAGACCGGCGGCCAGAACGCGATGATCGTGGACTCGTCCGCGCTGGCGGAACAGGTCGTCGGCGACGTGGTCACGTCGGCGTTCGACTCCGCGGGCCAGCGGTGCTCGGCGCTGCGCGTGCTGTGCCTCCAGGAAGATGTGGCGGACCGCGTCGTGGAGATGCTCAAGGGCGCGATGCGCGAACTCGCGCTCGGCAATCCGGACCGGCTGTCGGTCGATGTCGGCCCCGTGATCGACGAGGAAGCGCGCGGCAATATCGTGCGCCATATCGACGCGATGCGCGCCAAGGGCCGCCGCGTGCACCAGGCCGATGCCGCCGCCGCCGAATCCGCTGCCTGCCGCCACGGCACGTTCGTGCCGCCGACGCTGATCGAGCTCGACAGCATCGAGGAGCTGCAGCGCGAAGTGTTCGGCCCCGTGCTGCACGTGGTGCGTTTCCCGCGCGCGTCGCTGGACACGCTGATCGGCCAGATCAACGGCACCGGCTACGGCCTGACGCTCGGCATCCATACGCGGATCGACGAAACGATCGCGCATATCGTGGGCCGCGCGCATGTCGGCAACCTGTATGTGAATCGCAACATCGTGGGCGCGGTCGTGGGCGTGCAGCCGTTCGGCGGCGAAGGCCTGTCGGGCACGGGTCCCAAGGCCGGCGGTCCGCTGTATCTGCATCGCCTGCTGTCGGTGTGCCCGCAGGACGCGGTGGTCCGCACCGTGCGCGCCTCGGACGTGACCGGCGCGCCCGAAGCACTGCGGCCGGGCGCGAACGCGCTGGAAGCGCTGAAGACGTGGGCGCAGGGAGAGGGCGATTCGGCACTGGCCGCCGCCTGCGAGCAGTTTGCGGCCGCCTCGCCGTCCGGCCTGTCGGCCACGCTGCCGGGCCCGACCGGCGAACGCAACACGTACTCGCTGCTGCCGCGCGAGCGCGTGCTGTGCCTCGCGCAGCAGGAGTCCGACCTGGCGCTGCAACTGGCCGCGGTACTGGCCGTTGGCGCGGAGGCAACATGGGCCGATATCCCGCTCTCGAAGGGTCTGTTGGCACGCCTGCCCAAGGCAGTACAATCGCGCGTCCGCCTCGTTGCCGATCGTGGCGACTGGTCGTCCGCCGATGCCGCATTCGATGCTGTGCTGCATCACGGCGATTCGGACCAGCTCCGCACGGTTTGCGAACAGGTGGCCGCGCGTCCGGGCCCGATCGTCGGTGTGCAGGGGTTGGCGCACGGTGAACCGAATATCGCGCTCGAGCGTTTGCTGATCGAGCGCTCGCTGTCGGTCAACACGGCCGCGGCGGGGGGCAATGCAAGCTTGATGACGATCGGCTGAGCGCCTCGGCCGTCGGCATATCTTAAGGGGGTGACGGCGCGGCGATCCCGCGGCCGTCGCACAACCAGTGATGGGTCCGGTACTGCCACGCCGGACCGCAATAAACGCCGACTACATCGGCATAGATGGGACCAAGGAGAACTGATGAGCACGACCTTCCACAAGACGGCCATGACGATCGCGATGACCGTTGCCGGGCTGACCATGGCCTCGGCCGCGTTTGCGCAGGCGCAGGAAATCAAGCTGGGTTTCGCCGCACCGATGACCGGTGGCCAGGCGCAATACGGCAAGGACATGCAGAACGGCGTGGTTCTCGCGATCGAGGACATGAACGCCACCAAGCCGAAGATCGGCGGCAAGGAAGTGAAGTTCGTGCTGGTCTCCGAAGACGATCAGGCCGATCCGAAGACCGGTTCCGTCGTCGCGCAGAAGCTCGTGGATGCGGGCATCCAGGGCATGCTGGGCCATTTCAACTCGGGTACCAGCATCCCGGCGTCGATGGTTTACAACCGCGCGGGCATTCCGCAGATTGCGATGGCGACCGCGCCCGAGTACACGAAGCAGGGTTTCAAGACCACGTTCCGCATGATGACGTCCGACACCCAGCAGGGTTCGGTGATCGGCGCGTACGTGGTGAAGAAGCTCGGCGCGAAGAACATCGCGATCGTGGATGACCGCACCGCCTACGGCCAGGGTCTGGCCGACGAGTTCGAGAAGGCCGCCAAGGCCGCCGGCGGCAAGATCGTGCGCCGCGAGTTCACCAACGACAAGGCCGTGGACTTCAAGGCCGTGCTGACCAACATCAAGCGCAGCAACCCGGACGTGATCTTCTACGGCGGCGCGGAAACGCAATCGGCGCCGATGGCCAAGCAGATCAAGGAACTGGGTCTGAAGGCACCGCTGGTGTCGGGCGAAATGTCCAAGACCGACAACTTCCTGAAGCTCGCGGGTTCGTCGTCGGATGGCACCGTGGTGTCGCTGGCCGGCCTGCCGCTGGAACAGATGCCCGGCGGCGCCGCGTACGAGAAGAAGTACGAGAAGCGCTTCGGCAGCAAGGTGCAGACGTATTCGCCGTACGCCTATGACGGCGCCACCGCGATGATGACGGCGATGATCAAGGCGGGTTCGGCCGATCCGGCGCGCTACCTGCCGGTGCTGGCCGCGACCAGCATGCCGGGCGTGACCACGAAGACGCTGGCCTATGACGCGCGTGGCGACCTGAAGGACGGCGGTATCACCGTCTACAAGGTGGCTGACGGCAAGTGGACCGTGCTGGAGACGGTCGGCGGCAAGTAAGCCACCCTGGCTTTGTTTCGCCAGCTTTTGTTTCGCTAGTTTGTCCCGCCGGGCCGGTTCGATATCGGCCCGGCGTCGTTGGTGTCCTGTCGTGGGTGTCCATCCCTCCGCGCCGCACACTCAATCGACGTTGGTGGTCGTCTCCAGATCGTCCGCCGCGATCATCAGCGCCAGCCGTGCCTGCTCCACGGTATCGAGCGTCCCTTCGTCGCCGGCCGCGCCATGTTCCAGCGCGTGCAGCCGCGCCTCCACCGCGGCGCGTTGTCCGCGCGCGATCAGTACCTCCGCCACCTCCACCGCATCGGGCAGCGTCGCGAGCGTCGCTATCGCGCGCGTGTCCAGCGTCGCATCGCGGCTGGATTGCTGGAGGTAGTCGGCGAGCACCTCGATCATCGCGCCATTGCGCAAATGGGCATCCACATCGGCGCGCGCGGTCAGCCAGTTGCCATAGCGCTCGGCGTCGAACACGGCGACGTGGTGGCGCGGTCCGTCGAAGACGGGCGGATTCCGCGTCAGGTACTGGCGGACCGCGCGCAGGCGGATCGGATCGAGCCGGGCGAGCAGGGCGCCGCGTTCGGCCGGGTGAGTGGCCGTCATGAGCGCGTGTCCGACGGCCTGCAGATCCGCGAGGCCGCTGGGGTCGCCGGCGTCGCGTCCCGGGTTGCCATCCGGGTTGCCACCCGCGTCACCACCCGAGTCGCCACGCCGGTTGCCCACAGCCGCGCCCGCGACGGCTCCTGGCGCGGCGGGGGCCTGAATCGGCGGCAGGCCTGACGCGTCCGCCGGTGCGGGCGCAGCGTCGGGTACGGTCCCGGCATCGCCGGCGGACCGGTGCACCCGTACGACCACGGCGACCGTCGTGCCGCCTAATATCAGGAGCAGCAATCCCTTGGCAACCCATCGAAGCATGACCGTCTCCATTGAAATGGAACGTCCTTTATAGCCCGGCGCCGGCGGGTGCCGAAATCGCCATCTGTCCAAATGCGGCGCGGCAGGGCGGGAAACCGTTCGGCAGGCAAGCCGAAACAGGCGCCTTTTCCCTCTTGTTCTCTCACTAGGACATGGCGCGGCTGGCGCATAATTCCGCACTTGCTGAATTTTCTCCGAAGGAGCCGTCGGTGCAGGATGTGAGCTACGAGCGCGCGGTCGCGCTGGCCGGGGCGGGACGCCAGGACGAGGCGCTCCGCATCGCCGAGCAGCTCTGGCTGAACGAGCCGGATGTGGTCGACCACGCCACGCTGCGCGCGCAATTGCTGGCCGACGCCGGCGATCTGCCGGCCGCGCTCGCCGCGCTGGACGAGGCCATGGCACGGCTGGCGGCCCCCGCCGATGCGGACGCCGCGCTGGCCCCCATGCATCGCCTGGCCTCGCAGGGATTGCTGGCGCACCAGTACGGCACGCTGCTGCTGCGCGCGGGCCGGCAGCGCGAGGCGCTGAACTGGCTGCACGAAGCCGCGCAGCGCAACGGCCTGGCCACGGGCGAGTGGGCCGCGCACTTCTACGCGGGCCTGGCCGCCTACGAACTCGAGGACTTCGCGCGCGCCGGGCGCTACTGGCACGATCTGCTGTACCGCGCGCCGGATCTCGGCGCGGCGGACATCCTGCCGCTGGTGAAGGCCCACATCGACGCCGCGGAAGCTGCCGATGCCGCAGGTGGCCCGGCCGCCGAGCCGCTGATCCGGGCCTGCCTCGGCCGCATCGCGCTCGACTCGCCCGACCTGCTGGACCTCGAGCCCGAAGCCGGCGACGCGCTGGCCGCCGAACAGGCCGCGCGCATTCTCGCGGACGCGCCCGACCACCCCGAGGCGCGCCGGCTGCGCGCCCCGCTGCGGCTGGGCGACGATCGCGCCGGCGCGCTCGACGACCTGGCCGTGTATCTGCGCCAGCAACCCGATCCGCAGGCACAGGTACGCGAACTGGCATGGCGCCATGCGGCGACCGAGCCGGGCGCGCCGCCCGCGTGGCAGGGCTTTGCGCTGACGGCCGCGAGCGACGATGGCGCGGGCTATTACCGGGCGGCCGCCGCGTTGCAGGACTTCATCGACGACGTGCCGGCCGCGCGCGCCGCGCTGCAGCCCGTGGTGGTCCAGGCCTGCCGCACGGGGCTGGAGCGGTTCGAGCAGTACTTCGCGTCGGGTGACGGCGACGAGAGAGGCCATGGCGGCAACGCCGACCCCCATATCTATTCGCAGCTCTGCGGTCTGCTGGCCCGCAGCCTGCCGGCCGATGCCGCGCATCTGGAGGAACGGCTCGCGCTGCATCGCAAGGGCATGGCCGCCAGCGATTTCATCGAGCACTGGATCGACATGCTCGACGCGTACGCGGGCGCGGGCCAGTGGCAGCAGGTGCTCGACCTGGCCGCCGAAGTGCTCGAACGCCATCCGGTCGAGCGCGATCCGTCGCGCGTCGGCTGGGCGTTCAGCCGCATGATGGGCGCCTGGGCGCGCATCGGCGGCAGCGAAGCGCTGGCCACCGCCACCGAAGCGCTCGCGCGCATGGACGCGCGGCTCGACGCGCTGCCCGTGGAGGCCCGCAGCGAGGCCGGCCATGCGATGGCGCATACGCGCGCGCATTATGCGGCGCTGCTGGGCGCGGGCGTACCCGCGATGGATGCGCATGACCGTGCCCACGCGCTCGACGAGATCGAGGCGCTCCAGCGCCGCGCGCTCGTGGTGGAGGATCCGTGGCTGCACAACCGCTTCGGCGGCGTCTGGCGCGACCTCGGCGATATCGGCCGCGCGCTGCCGTTGTTCGAAGCCGCCGTCGCGCTGACCGAGGGCGATCCGTACGATCAGGCGCCCCCACGCGTCCAGCGCGCGCGGATCCTCGTCGGCGAAGGGCGCCACGAGGAGGCGCTGGCCGATTTCACGGCCGCGATTGCCGTGCGGGACGACTGGGATGCCGAGACGTGCCTGCTTGCCACGCAGGCCGCACTCGGACTCGCGCAGCGGGAGGTCGCGCTGGGCTGGTTCGAGCGCGCCCGCGCGCAGGGGGCCGAGAAGGGTCGCACGCGGGGGCTATACGCCAAGGTGGAAGCGGGGCTCAAAGAGACGCGCCCGGCATGGAAGATCTGGGGCGTCTAGCCTGACTGAAAAAACTACAAAAAGCACCATCGGCGACGATGGTGCTTTTTACTTGCTGTTCACGCGATATGCGTGCGGAATGCAAACACTGTCGGACAAACCCCGACAAGCAATTTGAAGTGCTTCCGTTACCATGTCGCCCATGAATGGACTGAGTCAACTTTTTCCCACGCTGCCCCTGGCCCCGAGCGGCCTGTTCTGGGTCGGGCTCGCGCTGATCGGCGCGGGACTCGCCGGCGAACTCGGGCGGCGCTGGCTGGGCTTTCCGCGCATCGTCGGGTACGCGGTGGTGGGGCTGTTCGCGGGTACGCTGGGACGCAGCATCGTCGACGACAACATGATCGCGCAGACGCGCGTGCTCATCGACATGGCGCTCGCGCTTGCGCTGTTCGAGCTCGGGCACCGGCTCTCGCTGTCGTGGCTGCGCGCCAACCGGTGGCTGTTGTTTACGAGCGCGGCCGAAAGCCTGCTGACCTGGGGCCTCGTGGCGTTCGTGCTGCAATGGCTGGGCGCGTCGCCCGGCGTCGCGATCCTCGCCGGCGGTATCGCCGTGAGCACATCGCCGACCATCGTGCTCCAGCTCAAGAACGAGCTGCGCGCCGAGGGGCAGGTGACCGAGCGGCTGATGGCGATGGCGGCGCTCAACAGTATCTATGCCGCCGCGATCGTCCAGGTCGCCACGGGCTGGCTCCACTCCGAATACGGCAATATCGGCGCCGCGCTGCTCCATCCGCTCTATCTGCTCGTGGGCTCGTGCCTGCTCGCATGGGTCGTGGGGAAGGTGGGCCACGCGATCTACACCCGCATGTCCGCGGACGATCACTACAGTTTTCTCGTGCTTGTGGGGCTCGTGCTGTTCACGCTGGCGCTGACGCGCGTGCTCAAGCTGTCGATGCCGCTCACGCTGCTGCTCGCGGGCATCGTGTTCAAGCATCAGGACCGCCAGCCGCATGTCTGGCCGACGCACTTCGGCAGCGCGGGCAGCCTGCTGATCATCGTCATGGTCGTCTCGCTGGGCCTGCCGCTCACCGCCCATGACTGGGTCGTCGGCGGTATGCTGGCGCTGGTGCTCGTGGTAATGCGGCATGTGGCCAAGCTGATCGGCGTGGTGTCGCTCGGATCGTTCTCGGGGCTGAGCCTGCGCCAGTGCATGGCGCTCGGCCTCGCGCTCACGCCGATGTCCGGCCTCGCGTACCTGTTGATGAGCGATATCGCGCGGCTCTACCCGAGCACGGGTGGCCCGCTGGCGTCGATCATCCTCTGCGCGCTCGCGATCGAACAACTGGTGAGCCCGCTCATCACGGCCTGGGCCCTGCGCTATGCGGGCGAGGTCCGCAGCAATGGAGGAGGGCGCTGATGTCGCTCGAACCGTTCAAGCATTCCGAGGCGCTGACCTTCGGCGTCGAGCTCGAGCTGCAGCTCGTCAATCGTCACGACTATGACCTCGCGCCCTTCGCGCCCGATCTGCTGCGCGCGCTCAAGGGCGCCCAGCATGCCGGCGATATCAAGCCCGAGATCAGTCCGTCGATGATCGAGATCAGCACGGGCATCTGCCGCGACTACGCGCAGGCGCTCGACGAACTGACCACGATGCGCGACCTCATGAGCACCGCGTCGAAGTCGCTGAATCTCGGCATCTGCGGCGGCGGCACCCATCCGTTCCAGCAATGGTCGGACCGCACGATCTCCGACTCGCCGCGCTACCAGTACATCTCCGAACTCTATGGCTATCTGGCCAAGCAGTTCACGGTATTCGGCCAGCACGTGCATATCGGTTGTCCCAGTGCGGACGAGTCGCTGTTCCTGCTGCATGCAATCGGCCGCTACGTGCCGCACTTCATCGCGCTGGCCGCGTCGTCGCCGTACGTGCAGGGTGTGGATACCGGCTTCGCGTCGGCGCGCCTGAATTCGGTGGCCGCGTTCCCGATGAGCGGTCGCGCGCCGCACGTGCTCACGTGGGATGGTTTTGCCGCGTACTTCGAGAAGATGCGCAAGACCGGCGTGATCGAGAGCATGAAGGACTTCTACTGGGATATCCGTCCCAAGCCCGAATTCGGCACCATCGAAGTCCGCGTCATGGACACGCCGCTGACGGTGACGCGCGCGTGCGATATCGCGGCCTATATTCAGGCGCTGTCGCGCTATCTGCTGCTGTCGCGCCCGTTCATGCCGCAGGAAGACGACTACCTCGTCTACACGTTCAACCGCTTCCAGGCGTGCCGGTTCGGTCTCGATGGCGAATACGTCCATCCGAACGAACTCACGCGCATGCCGATCGCGGACCACATCATTTCCATCTGCGATGCACTGGTGCCGCACGCGGAGGCATTGGGGTCGCTCGACGCACTCGCCAATATCCGCGCGCTCGCCGAACGGCGCGATGGGGATGCGAGCTGGGTACGCGCGGCCGATGCGGAGGCGCACAGCCTGCGCGACACGGTACGGCTGACATGCGAACGCTGGGAAGCGTAAGGCTTCCGCGCGGATATCGCGGTACGGCGCCCCCTCACTGCAAGGTGTAGCCCTTGCCGCTCATGCACGCGCGCCAGGCCTGCCAGTAGGCGCTGATCGCCTGCTGGTTGCCGGCCGATACCTGCGCGTTCTGTGCCTCGGTTTCGCGGCGCTGCTGCCGATGCTGCATGCCGCCGGCCATCGTGCCGACCGCCGCGCCCGCCGCGGCGCCCTTGCCGGCGTCGCCACCGATCGCGCCCGCCACCGCACCCATGGCCGCGCCTCCGGCCGCGCCGCGCACACGTTGCCCCGAGGGCGCCTGCGCGGGGGGCGGCGCGGCGGCAAGCTGCGCCGGATCGACACCCGTCTGCCGTTTCGCCCAGCCGATGCAGGCGTCGTCGTCGCTGGCCTGCTGTTCGGCCGACTGCCCCTTGGCCGGATACGCAACGGGCTTGCCCTGCGCGTGCGCCATGCCGGCGAGGCCGAGCGCCAGCGCGGCCGCGCCGGCGACGCCTGTGGATAAGATGCTGATGGATGTCATGGCCACTCCCCGGCGCGATCCACATCGCGCGCTTGCCGCCAGTATTTGCAGCGGCCCGGGGGCACGTCAATTGAATAAAATCGCGCGCGCCGAGGGCGATATAAGCGCGGTTTTCTGCGATGGCAGTCGTGCGCGTTCAGGCTTCAGTAGACAGGCTCGCAGCGCACTTCCGACTTCACCGAGTTCGCGATATAGCACGCGTCGTGTGCCGCGTGATGGAGCCGGTCGAGGTCTTCGCGCGTGGGAACGCGTTCGCCCGAGAACGCCACGTCGGGGCGCAGCGTGATCACCGTCATCGCGATGCGGCCTTCGGGATTCTTTTCCATCACGCCGACGGCCTTGTCCACATAGCGATCGACGCGGAATCCCGCCTTCGCCGCGAGCCCCAGAAACCAGAGCATATGGCAGGTCGATAGCGACGCCACGAACGCCTCTTCGGGATCCACGGCCGATGCATCGGACAGCGGCACGGGCACCACGTGCGGCGAAGAGGAGCCGGGGATCTCGAGGCCGCCGTCGAAGCGGATCAGATGGCGGCGGCTATAGCGCTTGTCGAGGAAATCCTGCTCGCCCCGCTCCCACAGCACCTCGGTCGTGTATTCGGACATGTCGTTCCCCCTTGCAGTTGAAATCAGGCGCCGTGCGGCACGCGTTCGCCGTCGCGCTCGCGGCCATGCAGGCCCAGCTGCTGGTTGGCCGGGACGGCGATATCGATCAGTTTGGGACGCGGCAGGTCGAGCGTGCGCATCATCGCGATGAACTCGTCGCGCGAGCGTCCCGCCACGCGGCTGTTATGCGCGCGTTCCTGCGCGATCGACGACGACGTGCGGCCCTTGTAGTCGTGCGCGGGATAGACCTGCGTGTCGTCGGGCAGGCGGAACAGCTTCTGCGTCAGGCTGTCGTAGAGCGTGCCCGCATCGCCGGACTGGAAGTCGGTGCGGCCGCACCCGTCGATCAGCAGCGCATCGCCGGTGAACACGCGGCGCACCGTGCCTTCCGGCACCGGCTCGTCCCACAGGTAGCTCATGCTGCCGGCCGTGTGCCCGGGAGTGTGCATGGCGCGCAGGACCTGGTTGCCGAAAGTCAGCGTATCGCCATCGATCAGCTGTTTCTGCGCCGGCTTGATATCGCAGCCCGACGGCGCGGCGGTGTGCGCGCCGGTCTGCTGCGCGACGTGGCCGGCCGATGTGATGTGGTCCGCGTGCGCGTGCGTTTCCACGACCCATGCGAGCCGCGCGCCCTCGGCGGCGAGCAGGGCCATGTCGCGGTCGAGCTGCCGGTCGACGGGGTCGATCAGCAGTGCCTCGCGCGTATCGCGGTCGATGAGCAGGTAGGTGAAGGTCGACGAGACGTCGTCGAACAACTGGTGGAAGGTCTGCATGGCCGTGGCATTCTTGTTAGGGGGGCGCAACAGGATCATACGCGCGCTCCCGCCGGCCGCAAGCCCGCGCCGTGCCGATCAGCACTCCACGATATTCACGGCGAGTCCGCCGCGCGCGGTTTCCTTGTACTTCGTCTTCATGTCCGCGCCCGTCTCGCGCATGGTCTTGATGACCGAGTCGAGCGATACGTAGTGCGTGCCATCGCCGCGCAGCGCCATGCGCGCGGCATTGACCGCCTTGACCGAGGCCATCGCGTTGCGCTCGATGCACGGAATCTGCACGAGGCCGCCGACGGGATCGCAGGTCAGGCCGAGGTTGTGCTCCATGCCGATCTCCGCGGCATTCTCCACCTGCTCGGGCGTGCCGCCGAGCACGGCCGCCAGCGCGCCCGCGGCCATCGAGCACGCCACGCCGACCTCGCCCTGGCAGCCGACCTCGGCCCCCGAGATCGAGGCGTTGAGCTTGTAGAGGAGGCCGATCGCACCCGCCGTCAGCAGAAAGTCGACAACGCCCGCGCGGTTGGCGCCAGGTACGAAGCGATCGTAGTAATGCAGCACGGCCGGAATGATGCCCGCCGCGCCGTTGGTCGGCGCCGTCACGACGCGACCGCCCGCCGCATTCTCTTCGTTGACGGCCATCGCATACAGGTTGACCCAGTCCATCACCGAGAGCGGATCGGACAGCGTGCGCTCCGCGCGCTCCGTCAGGTTGCGATACAGCTCGGGCGCGCGCCGGCGGACCTTGAACGGGCCGGGCAGCTCGCCCTCGGTGCGGCAGCCGCGCGCGACGCATCGCTGCATCACGTCCCAGATATGGAGCAGGCCGTCCGTGACCTCCGCCTCCGTCCGCCACGTGAGTTCGTTCTCGAGCATCAGCCGCGCGATGGACTTGCCGCTCTCGCGGGCCATGTCGAGCATCGCGCGCCCGGTCGTGAACGGGTGCGGCAATTGCCGCGCCGCGGTCAGGACCTGCGTGTTCGGCGCGCCCGCGGTCACGACGAAGCCGCCGCCCACCGACAGGTAGCGGGGCGCGCGCCGCGCGGCGGCGGGGG
>NZ_JASATF010000050.1:0-23784 GCF_038440175.1 Cupriavidus sp. OTU4054 | reverse complement strand
AGCGCGACGATGCGCGCGATGAGCGTATCCGCATCCTGCGCGACCTTGTCGTAGACGTCGGTCTCCATCGGCCCGCGCGTGATGGCGGATACCATCGCGCCGCCATCCTCGTTACGCACGTCGACGCTGACGTTCATCGACAGGCCCACGCGCAGCGGATGGTCCCTGAGCTGCTGCGGATCGAGCGCGATGCGCACGGGCAGGCGCTGCACGACCTTGATCCAGTTGCCGGTGGCGTTCTGCGCGGGCAGCAGCGAGAACGCCGCGCCGGTGCCCGCCGAGAAGCCCTCGACCTTGCCGCGGTACTTCACTTTGGAGCCGTAGACGTCGGCTTCGAGTTCGACCGGCTGGCCGACGCGCATATGCGTGATCTGGACTTCCTTGAAGTTCGCATCGACCCAGACCTGGTCGAGCGGGACCACGGCCATCAGCGGCGTGCCCGGCGCCACGCGCTGGCCCACCTGCACGGAGCGCTTGGCCACGTAGCCCGTGACGGGCGCCGGCAGCGTCGAGCGCGCGAACGCGAGATACGCGGCGCGCAGGTTGGCGGCCGCGCGCTGCACGTTCGGATGTTTCTCGACGGTGGTCTGGTCGGTCAGCGCCTTGTTCGAGGCGAGCTGCTCCTGCGCGGCGAGCAGCGCGGAGTCCGCGGCCTGCAGCGCGGTGCGCGCGTGGGCGATCTCTTCGCTCGATACCGCGCCCGAATTGGCGATGGCCTGGCGGCGCACGAGGTCCTCGCGCGCCTTGGCCACGTCGGCCTGCCGCATGGCCACATTGGCCGCGA
This sequence comes from Cupriavidus sp. OTU4054, assembly GCF_038440175.1. Lineage (NCBI taxonomy): Bacteria > Pseudomonadati > Pseudomonadota > Betaproteobacteria > Burkholderiales > Burkholderiaceae > Cupriavidus > Cupriavidus sp. OTU4054. The sequence continues at coordinate 23,000 of NZ_JASATF010000050.1, read as the reverse complement.
GCGAACCGTTGTTGACGTAGAGCGTGCGGACCTCGCGCACGGCCTGCGCGAGCTGCGCCTCGGCCTGTTCGAGCGAGACCTGCGAGTCCGCGCGGTCCAGCTGGATCAGCGACTGGCCCGCGGTGACGAGCTGCGTGTCGTCGGCGGCGATCGAGACGACGGTGCCGCCCGCAAGCGGGGTCACCTGCACGACGTTGCCGGCGACGTAGGCATCGTCGGTGTTCTCGAAATGGCGGGCGTACAGGCCCCAGTACAGGCCATAGCCGATGCCGGCCACGACCACCGCGGCGGTCAGGGCGATCAGCAGTCGCTTGCGCTTGTTGTTGTTGCCATTGCCATTACCGTTGCCGTTATTGTTGGCGGGTGCGGCGGATTGCGCGTCGGTGCTCATATCGGTCTCTTGCGTGTGCGGTGCGTGTGTGGGTTCGCCGGGATCAGCCATGCGTCGGTTTTGGCGCGGCCTCGGGGGCCGCGTAGCCGCCGCCGAGCGCCTTGACCAGGCCGATCTGGAGGTCGAGCCGGCGTGCCTGCAGGTCTGTGGCGAGGCGGCGCTGCTGCAGCACCGTGCTCTCGGCATTGAGGACCGTGAGCTGCGTGCCGAGGCCCGCCTTGTAGCGCGTGGTGGCGAGCGAATACGCGTGCTCGGCCAGATCCAGCGCCTCGCGCTGCGTGACGATCTGCTGATCGACGCTGCGGATGCTCGTCACCGTGTCCGCGGTTTCGCGCAGCGCATCGACGAGCGTCTGGTTGTAGCTGGCCACCGCGATGTCGTACTGCGCGTAACGGCCCTTGAGGTTCGCGCGCAGCCGGCCGCCCGCGAAGATCGGCAACTGCACCGCGGGGCCGAAGCCGAACGTGCGGCTGATGCCCATCAGCAGGTTGGACGGGTCGAGCGATGCCACGCCCGCGTAGGCGCTGAACGTGATGTCCGGCAGGAATTCCTTGCGCGCGACGCTCACGTCGCCGGCCGCGGCTTCCACGCGCCAGCGTGCGGCCACGATATCGGGACGGCGGCCCAGCAGGCCGATGGCGAGGTCGTCGGGCAGCGTCGGCGTGGCGTGCGCCAGCAGCGTGGGCTTTGCGATCCGCAGGCCGCGGTCGGGGCCCTTGCCGAGCAGCGCCGCGAGCTGGTTGCGCGCGAGCGCGATGTCTTCGTCGATGCGTTGCAGGTCCGTCTGCGCGGCCGCGACCGTGCCGCGCGCCTGGGTGGTTTCCACCTGCGTGTCGAGGCCCGCGGACAGCCGCTGGCGCGACAGCTCGGTCAGGTCGCGGCGCTGGGCGATGGCGCGCTCGGCGACGTCGCGCTGCGCGTACAGCGCGGCCAGCCGGTTGTAGTTGCGTGCGATGGCCGTGGAGAGCAGCAGCCGCGAAGCCTGGCTTTCCGCTTCGGCCGCGCGGTCTTCGGAGAGCGCCGCTTCCAGCGCCGCGCGGTTCTTGCCCCAGAAGTCGAAATCGTAGTCGAGCCCGAACTGCATGCGCGAGGCGTTCTGCCACGAACCCGCGAGGGGCGTGCCCTCGAACAGATCGGTGGACGAGAAGCGCTGGCGCACGATGCTGCCTTCGAAGTCGATGCCCGGGTACAGCGCGGCGCGCGTGGCCATGGCCATCGCGCGCGAGGCCTGCACGCGCGCGAACGCGGCCTGCAGGTTCGGGTTGTCGTGCGTGGCCTCATCGACGAGCGCGCGCAGCTGCGGGTCCTGGAACTGATCGACCCAGTCCTGCGACGGCCACTCGCCATGGCCGGGCGCAAGTACCTGCGACGCGCCTTGCGCGAGCGCGTCCGGCGAGGTCATGGTCTGCGTGCTCTGGGCATCGCCGAATGCGGCGCACCCGGCGACGATCGACACCGCGAGGGCGGCCAGCACCTTCAATGCGGTGGAATGGACTGGCTTCATGATTTGGAGAGGTCCTGATGGTTGTCGATCACGCGCTGGAGCAGGCCGCGCAGCGTTTCGATTTCGGCCGTGGTGAATCCTTCGAAATGGCGCCGGAGCACGCCGCAGTAGATCGCGGGCAGCTTGGCGACGAGGGCCTCGCCTTCCGAAGTCAGCGAGAGGTCCACGACGCGGCGGTCGTCGTCCCGGCGTGTGCGGGCAATCAGGCCGCGCTTCTCGAGCCGGCTGAGCAGGCGCGTGACGGAACCGGCATCGGTGCCGAGTTCGCGTCCAAGGTCGGTCACCGTTCGCGCCGCTCCCTTGGCGAGCATCATCAGGCAGCTGGCCTGCGGATGCGTGATATCGAGGTCGCTGACTTCCTGCTCCACGCTATAGGCAAGGTGGCTTTTGGCGCGCGCGAGCACGTAGCCGATACTGCGGCCCATTTCATAGCGGTCGGGATCGAACGGATCGGTCGAGGAGGGGGGAGGTGCCTGAGATGTCATTCATTGCCACGGCAAAGGTTGCCGGGGCAAATGTATGCATGTGATGCCAACGCTGCAATGGCCGCAATTCGATATTGCACGGTTCGCAATAAAATGAACTGACCTGTCTGACAACCGGCGTCTGCACGGGTCCGCAGCGATTCATCGCATTCTTGCGCTGCAGCATGCTAGAATGTCGGGTTATTTTTAGAACGCTCCGAATTCGGGGGACGCCTCATGACCCGCGCTATCCGCAACATCGCCATCATCGCTCACGTCGATCATGGCAAGACCACCCTGGTCGACCAACTCCTGCGCCAGGCAGGCACCTTCCGCGAAAACCAGCAAGTCGCGGAACGCGTGATGGATTCGAACGACCTGGAAAAGGAACGCGGGATCACGATCCTCGCGAAGAACTGTGCCGTCGAATACAACGGCACGCACATCAACATCGTCGATACCCCGGGACACGCGGACTTCGGCGGTGAAGTGGAGCGTGTGCTGTCGATGGTCGACGGCGTGCTGCTGCTGGTGGATGCCGTCGAAGGCCCGATGCCGCAGACGCGCTTCGTCACGCGCAAGGCGCTGGCCCTCGGCCTGAAGCCGATCGTCGTGATCAACAAGATCGACCGTCCGGGCGCGCGTCCGGAGTGGGTGATCAACCAGACGTTCGACCTGTTCGACAAGCTCGGCGCGAGCGACGAGCAGCTGGATTTCCCCGTGATCTACGCCTCGGGCCTGAACGGCTACGCGGGCCTGACCGACGCGGTGCGCGAAGGCGACATGAAGCCGCTGTTCGAGACCGTGCTGGACAAGGTGCCCGTGCGTGACGACGATCCGGACGGTCCCCTGCAGCTGCAGATCATCTCGCTCGACTACTCGAGCTACGTCGGCAAGATCGGCGTGGGCCGTATCTCGCGTGGCCGCGCGCGTCCGCTGCAGGACGTGGTGGTCAAGTTCGGTCCGGAAGGCAACCCGATCAAGGGCCGTATCAATCAGGTCCTGAAGTTCGTGGGTCTCGAGCGCGAGATCGTGCCCGAGGCGGAAGCCGGCGACATCGTGCTGATCAACGGCATCGAGGAACTGGGTATCGGCTGCACCGTGATGGCGCCGGATGCGCAGGACGCGCTGCCGATGCTGAAGGTGGACGAGCCCACGCTGACCATGAACTTCTGCGTCAACACGTCGCCGCTGGCCGGCCGTGAAGGCAAGTTCGTGACGAGCCGCCAGCTGCGCGAGCGTCTGGACCGCGAACTCAAGTCGAACGTGGCGCTGCGCGTGGCCGATACCGGCGACGACACGATCTTCGAAGTGTCGGGCCGTGGCGAACTGCACCTGACCATCCTGCTGGAAAACATGCGCCGCGAAGGCTACGAGCTGGCCGTGTCGCGTCCGCGCGTGGTGTTCAAGGACATCGGCGGCGTCAAGCACGAGCCGTACGAGCTGCTGACCGTGGACGTGGAAGACGGCCACCAGGGTTCGGTGATGGAAGAGCTGGGCCGCCGCAAGGGCGAACTGCTCGACATGGCATCGGACGGCAAGGGCCGTACGCGTCTGGAGTACCGGATTCCGGCGCGCGGCCTGATCGGCTTCCAGGGCGAGTTCCTGACGCTGACGCGCGGTACCGGCCTGATCAGCCATATCTTCGACGACTACGCGCCGCTGCGCGAAGGCGGTCTGGGCGATCGCCACAACGGCGTGCTGATCTCGCAGGACGACGGCGATGCCGTGGCCTACGCGCTGTGGAAGCTGCAGGATCGCGGCCGCATGTTCGTGAAGCCGGGCGATGCGCTGTACGAAGGCATGATCATCGGTATCCATAGCCGCGACAACGACCTCGTCGTGAACCCGATCAAGGGCAAGCAGCTGACCAACGTGCGCGCGTCGGGTACCGACGAAGCCGTGCGTCTGGTGCCGCCGATCCAGATGTCGCTCGAGTACGCGGTGGAATTCATCGCCGACGACGAGCTGGTCGAGATCACGCCGAAGAGCATTCGTCTGCGCAAGCGCCATCTGAAGGAGCACGAGCGCAAGCGTGCTTCGCGCGAAGGCGCGTAAGCGATCGCGTCAGCGATAACAACCCTCTCCGATGGAGAGGGTTTTTTTTATGGCCTTTTTTACGAGAGCGCCAAAGCAAAAAGCCGGAGATCCTTGCGGATTCCGGCTTTTTTAAATTCGCTGGTGGGGCGTGAGTGACTCGAACACTCGACCTACGGATTAAGAGTCCGCTGCTCTACCAACTGAGCTAACGCCCCAACGAAGACAGCGATTATAGCAGCGTCCGAAGAACGCGCAACCCCTCTCGTGCATTTTTTCTGATTACAATGCGCGCCATGCACGCTCGTGTCCTGCGCTATCTCGATGAAGTGGTTCGCCGCGGTTCGATCCGTCAGGCGGCCGTGCATCTGCACGTCGCACCCACCGCGATCAACCGGCAGATCCTCGACCTCGAGGCGGAGCTCGGGGCGCCGTTGTTCGAGCGCATCCAGCGGCGGCTCGTGCTGACGCCGCTCGGCGAAATGGTGGTGGCCCACGCGCGGCAGACGCTGCGCGAACACGAGGCGCTGCGCGCGCGGATTGCGGACATCCGGCATGCGCGGCGCGGTGTGGTGACGGTCGCGGTCACCGCGGCCCTTGCCGGGGCCTGGATGCCATCGCTCGTGCACGACTTCCGGCAGCGGCATCCGGGCATCGCGGTGCGCGTGGCCGACCTGCCGGTCGAGAGTATCCTGCGCGCGGTGGAGGAGGGCGACGCCGACATCGGGCTCGGCTACGACCTGCCCGATCTGCCCGCGTTGCGCATCGTCGCCGGCAGCCACTGGCAGATCGGCGCCGTGGTCGCGCCCGGGCATCCGCTGGCGGGGCAGGTCTCCGTGCAGCTGGCCGAGTGCGCGGGATATCCGCTGCTGTTGCCGGCGCCATCGCTCTCCATTCGCGCGCTGATCGATGGCGCGTTTGCAGCGGCGGCGCTCGAGGTGGTGCCCGTGGTCGAGTCGACGTCGATCGAGCTGTTGCAGCGGCTTGCCGCGGCGGGCAGCGGTGTGGCGTTGCTCAATCCGCTCGATGTGCGCGAGGCGCGGGCGCACGGCAGCGTGGTGTACGTGCCGTTGCGCGATGCGGGGCTGCCGCGGCAGACGCTCCGGCTGGTGACCCGCGCGCGCGGGGTGGCGAGCCCTGCCGCGCAGCTGATGGCCGAAGCGATGGCGGCGGCCATGGCCGTTCTGGAGCGCTGAGGACGAGGGGTCGGCCGGCGCGGAGGTGTGCGCATTTTGTGGACACCTCGCGCGAAAATCGGCGCTTCCTTCGGCGGCGTGCATGGGCCTAGACTGTGGCCATCATTGCCCAGCGAGTTTCGTCATGCCCCTGATTCTGCAAAACGCCGATGTGCTCGTCACGATGGACGCGGAACGCCGCGAGATTCCGCGCGGCGCGCTGGTGGCCGATGGACCGTCGATCGTATGGGTCGGCCCCACGGACGCGCTGCCGCGCGAATGGCGCGAGCGTGCCGACGCGGGCGGTGCCGAGGTCATCGACATGACGGGCCACGTGGTGATGCCGGGCCTCGTCAACACGCATCACCACATGTACCAGAGCCTGACGCGCGCGGTGCCCGCCGCGCAGGACGCGGAGCTGTTCTCGTGGCTGACGAACCTGTATATGATCTGGTCGCATCTGACGCCCGAGATGATCGCGGCATCGACGCGGACGGCGATGGCCGAGCTGATGCTGTCCGGCTGCACGACGACCAGCGACCACCTGTATCTGTATCCGAACGGCGCGCGACTCGATGACGCGATTGGCGCGGCGCACGAGATGGGGATGCGCTTCCATGCGGCGCGCGGTTCGATGAGCGTCGGCCAAAGCCAGGGTGGGCTGCCGCCCGACGTCGTGGTGGAGCAGGAGGCCGCGATCCTGCGTGACAGCCAGCGCCTGGTCGAGCAGTATCACGATGCCTCGCGGCACGCGATGCTGCGCGTGGTGCTGGCGCCGTGCTCGCCGTTCTCGGTATCGCGCGACCTGATGCGCGAGTCCGCCGTCATGGCGCGCCACTATGGCGTCTCCCTCCACACGCATCTGGCCGAGAACGACAACGACGTTGCGTACTCGCGCGAGCGCTTTGGCATGACACCGGCCGAATATGCCGAAGACCTCGGCTGGGTCGGCCATGACGTATGGCACGCGCACTGCGTGAAGCTCGACGCGCCCGGTATCGCGCTGTTCGCGCGCACGGGAACCGGCATCGCGCATTGTCCGTGCTCGAACATGCGGCTGGCTTCCGGCATCGCGCCGATTCGCGCGATGCGCGATGCGGGGGTGCCCGTGGGGCTCGGTGTCGATGGCAGTGCCTCGAACGACGGGGCGCATATGCTCGGCGAGGCGCGGCAGGCGATGCTGTTGCAGCGTGTCGGCCATGGGCCGGCGGCAATGAGCGCGCGCGAGGCGCTGGAGATCGCCACGCTGGGCGGTGCACGGGTGCTCGATCGCGACGATATCGGCGCGCTGGCGCCGGGCATGTCGGCCGATGTCGTGGCGTTCGACATGTCGGGCGTGGGCTATGCGGGCGCGGGGCACGATCCCGTGGCGGCGCTGGTGTTCTGCACGCCGGGCACGGTGGCGACGAGCGTCATCAACGGCCGGGTCGTGGTGCGGGACGGCGTGTTGCGGACCGCGGACCTGCCTGTGGTGCTCGCCGATCATCGGCGGCTGGCGCGGACGCTGTTCGAGCGTGCGCAGGCGCATTGACGATTGATGTGCGGCAGGAATGCAAAAAGCCGGGACCTTTTCAGGTTCCGGCTTTTTTAAATTCGCTGGTGGGGCGTGAGTGACTCGAACACTCGACCTACGGATTAAGAGTCCGCTGCTCTACCAACTGAGCTAACGCCCCAACGAAGAACGAGATTTTATCATCAATTTTGCGCTTGTCAAATCCCGGGCAGAAAATACACGCGCATCCATGACAACGACACATAGGTATGCAAAGACGACCTGTGATGGCACGTATCGCACGCCCGAACGTCATGCAATCTCGGCGCGAGTTGGGGGTCTTCGCACACGACTTGGGGCGAGCCATGTTAGGATGCTTCTCCACTTGCATATGGAGGGCTGTGATGATGGAAATCAAATTCCAGGAGCAAGAGCGCTACGACATCAATAACGAGGGACTGCTGTTCCATGCGCTCGTCGATGGCGAGCAAGTGACGTGCGTGGTGACGCGCGAAGCGCTGTGGGAAGGCTTCAGTGCCGACCAGGTGCTGTCACTGGAAGAAGCATTCCGCGCAGGTCGCGAGACCATCGAACGCGCGGCGGTAGTACTGATCGAGCAGGGCGTGCCCCAGCCGATCGTCGTGAAACGCGCACACGTGGCGCCGGTGTAAGACGCGCAGTCTTGCGCCGCTGGTGGCGCCGGGTCGTCGTAGCGATTCGGCAGGCACCGACGACGCGACCCTCCTGCGCCGGCATCGGCCCCGGTTCTCTATCGGGCCAGCCGGCGTACCTTCACAGAGGTTTATCCCCCCTGATGTTTTCATCTTCCGACGCACGGTAATCCGGGCCGCCGGGACGGCTTGCGCATTCCTCGAAGATGCGTACGTGGCATTGCGCACAGATCTCGGGTGAAAGCCGGGCAATGATCGTGTGCAGCGCCTGCCGCTTGGTCGGGAACACGTGGTCGGGTCCGAGCTTGTCGGCAAAGCCGGTCTGCGCCCACGTCTCCAGCACCTGCGTGCGTGGCCGGTGGAAGTAGAGATCGCCGCCCGCCGCCCGCCGCTCCGCGAGTTCCGATTCCCACATCTCCGCGCCGGCCAGATCGATAAAGTTCATGCTCTTGGTCATCGCGAGCAGATGCGTCTGACTGGCATCGACTGTGCGCAGCCAGTGCAGGCGGTCGGTCACGTATTGCACGGCGCCGAAGAAGATCGCACCCTCCATGCGCAGCAGCTTGAGCTGCGGGCATTCGGGTTGCGGGCGATGGAGCTCGTCGAGGGGCGTGAAGCGGCGGCCCGGATCGTCGGCGTCGGGCACGAGGCTGCGGACCGCGGGGCGCGACGTGCGGTAGAGATAGGCCACGAGCGACAGGATCGTGCCGAGCAGCACGGCCATTTCGAGCCGGATGACGAGCGTGGCGGCGAACGTGCCGATGGCGATCGCGAACTCGATGCGGGACAGCCGCGCGATACGTCGCAGGCGCGCGATATCGAGCAGCCCCCAGGCCACGAGCAGCAGCATCGCGGCGATGGCCGCGTGCGGAATCTGCGCGAGCAGCGGGGCGCTGACGAGCACGAGCACCACGAGCAGCAGCGCCGAGAACACGCTCGCCATCGGCGTCTGCGCGCCGGCTTCGAAGTTCGGCATCGAGCGGTTCAGCGAGCCGCACGAGATATAGCTCGAGAACAGGCCGCCCGCGATATTCGACAGCCCCTGGCCGATGAATTCGCGGTTGGCGTCGATATGCTGGCCCGAGCGCAGCGCCACCGCCTTGGCGATGGAGATCGACTGGCCCAGCGCGACGATCGTCAGCGCGGACGCGATGCCGAGCAGGTCCGGCAGCGTGCGCCAGTTGAGATCCGGCAACTGGAACGGCGGGAAGGCCGATGGGATCGGGCCGATCACGTTCACATGGCGCGGATCGCCCCAGCCGCTCGCATTGAGCGACAGCGCGGCCGCGTAACCCGCGAGCAGGCCGATCAGCATGAACGGCAGGCGGCGCGACACGCGGCGCACCGCGAGCGTGACGCCTAGCGTGATGGCGCCGACCGCCACCGCGTTCCAGTTGATGGTGTCGAGGTTCTCGAACAGGAAGCGGACGACCCCGAACGCGCTCGTGCCGGTGGGCACGGCGAGTCCGAACAGGTCCTTGAGCGCATAGAGCGCGATCAGCGTGGCGGCGCCGCACGTGAAGCCCAGCAGCACCGACGGCGAGATAAAGTTGGCGAGCGAGCCGAGGCGCAGTACGCCCACCGCGAGTTGCAGCAGACCGACGAGGATCGTGACCGCGAGCGCGAGCGCGATATATGCGGGGCTGCCCGCGAAGGCGACGGGACTCAGCATCGCGAACAGGGCGAGCGAGTTCGCGTTGGTCGGCCCCGACATCACGTGCCAGCTGGAGCCGAACAGCGCGGCGACGATGCAGGGCACCACCGCCGTGTAGATGCCGTACTGCGGCGGCAGGCCGGCCAGCGTCGCGAACGCGACCCCCTGCGGCAGCACGAGCACCGCGCCGAGCAGGCCGGCGATGAGGTCCGCGCGCAGCGTCAGCGGCGTGATGCGTCGCGCCCATGGAAACAGGCGGGGGACCACGCCCCGCAGACCGCGATCGCCAGCCGCGGGCATCATGCGAGGTCGAGCGTCGCCACTACCGGCGTATGGTCGGAGGGCTGCTCCCAGCGGCGTGGTTCCTTGTCGATGGCGCACGCGGTGCAACGGCCGGCGAGTTCGGGCGACAGCAGGATATGGTCGATGCGCAGGCCCGCGTTGCGGCGGAAGCCCATCATGCGGTAATCCCACCACGAGAACATCTTCTCGGGCTGCTCGAACATGCGGAACGCATCGACGAGGCCGAGCGCGACCAGCGCCCTGAACGCATCGCGCTCCGGTGGCGAGACGAGGTTCTGGCCTTCCCACTTGGCGGGGTCGTGCACGTCGCGGTCCTCGGGGGCGATATTGAAGTCGCCGAGCAGCGCGAGCTTCGGGTAGCGCGCCATCTCCGACTGGATCCACGGCGTGAGCGCGCGCAGCCAGTCGAGCTTGTAGACGAACTTGTCCGAGTCCAGCGCCTGGCCGTTCGGGAAATAGGCGCTGATCAGCCGCACGTCGCCGTAGGTCGCGGCGACCACGCGCTGCTGCGTGTCCTCGAAGCCGGGGATATTGCGCACGACATCGACGGGACCGGGCATGCTGCCGTCGCGCGCGACGATGGCCACGCCGTTGTAGGTCTTCTGGCCCGTGTACACGCTGTGGAAGCCGGCATTCTCGAGTTCGGCCAGCGGGTACTTGTCGTCGGGGAGTTTCAATTCCTGCAGGCAGAGCGCGTCGATCGGCGTACCGGCCGCGTCCTGCGCGGCGAGCCACTGTAATACCTGGGGCAGACGGACCTTGAGGGAATTGACGTTCCAGCTGGCGATTCGCATGGGTGGGGGGAGTGCGGATGGAATGCCGCGATTGTACTATTCGTGCCCGCCCGAGTCGTTCCCCCCCGCACCGTCGCTACCCGCGAGATCGAGGCCGCCCTGTCCGACGAGATCGTAGCCGTCGAGGATGGCGTAGGCGATTTCCGGATGCCGTTCCATGCTGCGGCGGATGGCGGCTGGAATGTTCTGCTTGGTCTTGCGGCAGAGGCCCGGCTGGTCGGCGAGCTGGATATGGATGCCGCGCGTGGTACGGACCTCGCGCGCGCTCGGCGTGATCGTCACGACGATGCCGAGCTGGGCGTGCATGCGTTCTTCCATCTTGCGCAGGTCGGCCAGGCTCGAAAGATTCTCGAGCCTGTCGACGAGGCGCTTCTCTTCCTCGCGCGTGAGCCGCAGGATGCGGAGGTCCGCGTTCGGATCCGCGAGGAGCGCTTCCCGGTCGCACACGCACGCGCCCGGGGGACACTCGGTGCGGATCGGGAAGGGCAGGTTCATGCGCGGAGCATGGGGCGGTTACGCGGAGACGCCCTCGGCCATGCCACCGTGACGCAGCAGCGCGTCGATCTGCGGCGCGCGGCCCCGGAACGCGACGAACGATTCCATCGCCGGGCGGCTGCCGCCCACGGACAGGATCTCGCGGTGGTAGCGCCGGCCCGTTTCGCCGTCGAGCACGCTGCCGGACAGCTGCGCCGCTTCCTCGAACGCCGCATAGACGTCCGCGGACAGCACTTCCGCCCACTTGTAGCTGTAGTAGCCCGCCGCGTAGCCGCCCGCGAAGATATGGCTGAACGTGTTCGGCCAGCGCGACAGCGGATGCTGCGGCACCACGTGCACGCGGTTGTTGATCTCGCGCGACAGCTCCAGCACCGTCTTGCCGCCCTGCGGGTCGAAGTCGGTGTGCAGATGCATGTCGAACGACGAGTACACGATCTGGCGCAGCGTCATCATGCCGTTCTGGAAGTTCTTGGCCGCGAGCATGCGATCGAACAGCGCGCGCGGCAGCGGCTCGCCCGTCTCGACATGCTGGGTCATGCCGGACAGGACTTCGTACTCCCAGCAGAAGTTTTCCATGAACTGCGACGGCAGTTCCACGGCATCCCATTCCACGCCGTTGATGCCCGACACGCCGAGGTCGCCCACCTGCGTCAGCATGTGGTGCAGGCCGTGCCCGAACTCGTGGAACAGCGTGATGACTTCATCGTGCGTGAACAGCGCGGGCTTGTCGCCGACCGGCGCGGAGAAATTGCAGGTCAGGTAGGCCACGGGCGTCTGCACGGTGCCGTTGTCGCGCTCCTTGCGGCCGCGCGCGTCGTCCATCCACGCGCCGCCACGCTTGCCTTCGCGCGCGTACAGGTCGACGTAGAACTGCGCGAGCAGCGCGCCCTGCGGATTGACCACGCGGAAGAAACGCACGTCCTTGTGCCAGGTCTGCGCCTGATCGGGTTCGATCCGGACCGTGAACAGTTTCTCGATCACGCCGAACAGGCCTTCGAGCACCTTCTGCTCCGGGAAGTACTGCTTGACCTCGTGCTCCGAGAACGCATAACGCTGCTGGCGCAGCTTTTCGGAGGCATAGGCCACGTCCCACGGCTCGATCGTGTTCAGGCCGAGCTCGCTGGCCGCGAACGCGCGCAGTTCCGCCCAGTCCTTCTCGGCGTACGGGCGGGCCTTGACGCCGAGTTCGTCGAGGAAGCGCAGCACGTCGGCCGGCGATTCGGCCATCTTCGGCACGAGGGAGACCTCGCCATAGTTGGCGTAGCCGAGCATCTGCGCTTCTTCGCGGCGCAGCGCAAGCTGGTCGCGCATGTTCGCGGTGTTGTCCCACTCGTCCTTGCCGCTGCCGTACTTCGCGCCCAGCTCGGACGCGCGCGTGACGCTGGCTTCGTACATGGTCTGGCGCAGCGCGCGGTCGTCCGCGTACTGGAGCACCGGGAAGTACGACGGGAAATGCAGCGTGAACTTCCAGCCGGGTTTGCCGTCCTTCTGCGCGGCCATGGCCGCGGCTTCCTTCGCGTCCTCGGGAATGCCGGCCAGGCGCGATTCGTCCTCGACGAACAGGCCGTAGGCATTGGTCGCGTCCAGCACGTGGTCCGAAAAGGCCTTGGACAACTGGGCCTGTTCTTCCTGGATCTGCGCGAAGCGGGGCTTGCGGTCCTCCGCCAGCTCGGCGCCGCCCAGGCGGAAGCCGCGCAGCTCGTTCTCGAGCAACTGCTTGCGCGCGGGGCTCAGGCCCGCGAATTCGGGGCCGGCGGCCACGGCCTTGTACTTGTCGTACAGCGCGAGGCTCTGGCCCAGCGACGACCAGAACTCGGTCATGCGCGGCAGGTTGTCGGCATGCGCCTTGCGCAGTTCCGGGGTGTCCGCGACGGCGCTCAGGTGTCCGACGACGCCCCAGGCGCGGCCGAGGGGTTCGGTCGCGGCTTCCAGCGCCTCCACGGCATCGCGCCATGTGGCGGGCGTGGCGGGGTCTTCGGCGCGATCCACGGCGGCCTGGGCCTGCGCGAGCAGTACGTCCAGCGCGGGTCCGATGTGCTCGGGGCGGATCTCGGCGAACCGCGGCAGGTCGGTGAAGTCGGCCAGGGGATTGTCTTGCAGGGAGGTGACGTCTTTTTCCATGGCGGTTCTCACGAATATTCGGTGACGGCGTTGCTTCGGTGAAGGCCGCCTCGGGCGGCGGCACCTATGTGCAAGATGAGGCCTTCGCGGCGAAATTTCCAGTATGCGTTTTCAATCGGGCCGTTAGCCGGCCCGGGGGCGTCAGGCCCGCGCGGCGTCCGCGACGCGTTCGGCGGCTTCCAGCGTGTTGACGAGCAGCATCGTGATCGTCATCGGGCCTACGCCGCCCGGCACCGGCGTGATGTAGCCGGCCACCTCGCGCACGCCCGCGAAATCGACGTCGCCGCACAGCTTGCCGGCATCGTCGCGGTTCATGCCCACATCGATCACGACCGCGCCCGGCTTCACCATGTCCGCGGTCAGGATATTGCGGCGGCCCACGGCGGCCACGACCACGTCGGCATCGCGCGTGTGCGCGGCCAGATCGCGCGTCTTGCTGTTGCAGATGGTCACCGTGGCGCCGGCCTGCAGCAGCAGCATGGCCATCGGCTTGCCGACGATGTTCGACGCGCCGATCACGACCGCGCGCGCGCCGCGCAGCGGGTACTGGACGGACTCGAGCATCTTCATGCAGCCGTAGGGCGTGCACGGGCGGAACAGCGGGGCGCCGGTCATCAGCGCGCCCGCGTTGGCGACGTGGAAGCCATCGACGTCCTTCTCGGGGGCGATGGCCTCGAGGACCTTGTGGCTGTCGATGTGCTTCGGCAGCGGCAGCTGGACCAGGATGCCGTGGATCTTCGGGTCGCGGTTCAGCGCGTCGATACGCGCGAGCAGGTCGGCTTCCGAGAGGTCGGCCGGATACCGGTCCAGCGACGAGTGGAAACCGTTGTCCTCGCAGGCCTTCACCTTGTTGCGCACGTAGACCTGGCTGGCCGGGTCCTCGCCGACCAGTACCACGGCGAGGCCGGGCTGGTGACCGCGTTCGGTCAGGCGGGCGGCGCGCTGGGCGGCTTCGGTTCGGATGTGTTTGGCAAGGGCGTTGCCGTCGATCAGTTGAGCGGACATGGATGTGCTGGGCTGCTGAGGGTGAGTCGGGGCGTCGAGCGTCAAGGCGTCTTGGGGGCGACGAGCGGCGCAATGGGCGAATTATAAGGGTTCGCCCGCCTGTTCGTGGCCGCGGCGGCGCGCGTGCAAAGTTCTGTGAAGAATCGCGGCGGCATGGGGGTTGAACCGGAGAATGACTTCCACGCGCCGGAAGGTTCTGGCGCGTGTTATCCCAGACCACAGTGATACTAGTGAGGATTAGTGATGCATAACGTCAATCAGATTCGCAAGATGAGCCGTCAGCAGGCGCATGGCGTGGTGGGCGGCAACGATGGCGCTTCCGCGCCGGCTGCCCAGAGCCGCGCGCGCGCGCAGGCCCGCAGCTCCACGGTCGTGAACGTCTACGTTCGCCGCGGCAAGTGGGGTTGATGCGCCGGCGCGCGTCGTGACGCCGGGCGCGCCGTGGCGGGGAGGGACATGCTAGCGCCTCTTCGCCGCGGCCGCCCGGCGGGTCCGATCCCTCCCGCTTGGGTGGGAGGGATCGGCGTTGATCTGGTGGTTGCGACATTGAAAGTGATGCAGATATCTCTCGCGATATCGCTTGGCATGGGAATGACCGGCGAGGCGGTGCAAGACAGGCTCCGGCGCGGTGCCACATGGGCACAGGCGCAATTCTGGGCACGCGCCGACGTCGGCCTGATGATGCGGCTCTGCCGTCTGCCCCTGATGCCTGGCGCGCGGGCCATGCGCGATCGCGTGCGTGGCATGACGTGCGAGCGCCTGCGTCGCGACGTGGCGGGCGTGTTTGGCGGGATGCGATACGCCGCGGCCATGCGTCAGCGCATAATGCTGGATTCCGCGGTCTGCAGCGCGGCGCCCAGTCTGATGCCGATGCTCGAGGATTGCGCCGCGCAGCTGGATGCGGCCGTGCGGCATGCTTCCCGCCGGGGCGGGCCGCCGGTGCTGGCGCCCCTCCATATGTGTTCCGATATCGCCGCGACGGTGGTGGCCGCGCTGGCCGCGCCACGGCGCACGCATGTGTTCTCGATCTATGGGCAGGACCGCATCGGCTTCATGGAGGCCGCGCATCTGCGCGCGCATGGCATCACCGTGCTGCAGCATCCGCCCGACGCACCGCCCGCCGCCCATCGCGCGATCATGCGCGAGCTGAGGGACGGCGCGGCGAACCTCGTGATTTTTCCCGACATCCTGCCGCAATTCTCGGAAGCCTATCTGGGCTATCCGATGCGCACGCGTTCCGTGCGGATGTTCGGCCGGCAGGCACGCCTGCATGTCGGCGCCGAGAGTTTCGCGCGCATGGCGGGCGTCGGCATCCTGCCGTTCTACGTCTACTGGCGCGGCGACCGGCTGGCCATCCGCATCTTCGATGCCTGCGACGACCTCGACGGTATCGCGCGCTGCCTGGAGCAGGCGCTGCGCGCGCATGGCGACCAGTGGCTGCTCTGGCATTTTTCCTCCCTGTTCTACTTCAACGACAGCGCGGAGCGTCGGGCATGACTTCACGCACCATCACACGCACGATGTTCGGCGCCGTCAAAGGGCTGCATCCGATCGAACCCGTCTATCAGGGCGAGACGTCGGAGTGTGGCCTCGCCTGCCTGGCCATGCTGCTGCAATCGCTGGGGCGCGAGGTCACGCTGGCGGACCTGCGCGCGCGGCATGGGGCGCCGCTGCTGGGCATGTCGCTCGCCGATCTTGCCGACGCGCTGGCGGCGCATGGCGTCGCGGCGGATCCGGTCTGCTTTCCCGGCGACGCGCTGCGGGAGCTGCCGTTGCCCGCGATTCTGCATGTGGGCGGCAATCATTTCGTGCTGGCCATGCGAGGCGGCGGCCATCGCATGCAGGTATTCGACCCGGCGGTGGGCATGCACGTGATGCACGCCTCGGAACTGGCGAGCGTGGCGACCGGCTACGCGCTGGTGCTCGACGAAACCGTCCGGCCGCAGCCGCGGACGGCCGACAGCCGGCGGCGCGCGCGTATCGACATGCTGGGGCTGGCCGGCGGCGCGCGGCTGCTCGCGCTGATGATCGGCGCCGGGCTGCTGGCGTTCCTCACGCCGCTGTTCGTGGGGATGACTGTCGACTGGATGCTCGATCGCGAGAACCTCGATCTCTACGAGAACGTCGCGCTTGCCTATGTGCTGGCGCTCGTGGGTGTCTGCGCGTTCGATCGCCTGAGTGCGCGCGCGATGCATCGGCGCTGCGCGGGTACCGGCACCCATGCGATGACCCACGGATTCGGTCAGTTGCTCGACAACCGCCTGCGCTATTTCTCGCGCCGCAAGCCCGGCGATATCGTCGAGCGCCTCGTGGCGTTTGGCGAAGCCGCGCGCGATCGGACGCAGCTCGGCAATGCGTTGCTCTGCGCGTCGGCGATCTCGGCGGTGACCGTCGCGGTCATGGCTTGGCTGCAGCCGGCGCTCGCGCTCGTGAGCGTGGCCGGCATGATCGTCACGGGGGTGCTGACGCAGCGCTACGTGATGCAGGCGCAGGTCATTCGCGTCGAGGACGAGGTCTCCGGTGCCGAGCAGCGCCAGTTCCTGCTGGAGAGCGTGCAGGGCATTACGGCGCTGAAGTCGGCCAATATCCAGCACGCGCGCGGCATTGCCTTTACGCGGCTCGCGCAGCGCGTGACCGCGGCATGGCGCGCGGGGGCGGACCTCGAACTGCGGCAGCGCACGGCCTACACGCTTGTTGGCGGCGTGGAGCTGATGATCACGCTGGGCATTGCCGGCCGGGCCATCATGGCCGGCGAACTGACGTTCGGCGGGTTCTACGCGTTTGCCTTTCTGCGGCAGATGGCCATCGGTGCCGTGGGCCAGATCTACGGGGCATGGCTGTCGATGCGATCGAACCGCGTGGCCGAAGCGCGCGCGCAGGACATCTTCGAGCATGACAAGGATGCGGGCGCGGGGCACCGCGGTGGCGCGGACGAGCCCACGCCAGAAGTGCTTGGCGTGCAGGGGCTCTGCATGCGGCACGACGGCGGTGAAGCGCTGCTAGACAACCTGTCGCTGGAAGTCCGGCGCGACGAGAAGATTGCGATCATCGGGCCGTCCGGCGCGGGCAAGACCACGCTGCTGACATTGCTGTCGGGGCTCGAGCGGCCCGGCGCGGGCAGCGTGCGCATCGATGGGGCCGAGGCGGCGGACTGGGCGGCGCTGCGCGCGTACTGCTACCTGCAGACGGCGTTCGATACGCTCTTCAGCGGTTCGGTCGCCGACAACATCACGATGTTCGCGGCCAGGCCGGAGCTCGGCACCTGCGCGCGCATCGCGGACGAGCTTGGACTGGCCGCGCGGCTCGCAAGCCTGCCCGCGGGCCTGGCGACCGTGATCAGCGAGGCTACCGCATCGCTCTCGGCGGGCGAGCGCCAGCGGCTGCTGGTGGCGCGCGCGCTGTACGCGCGTTCGCCGGTGCGCATCTTCGACGAGCCGACGGCGAACCTCGACGACGTGAGCGCGGGGCAGGTCATGCGCGCGATTACCGCTGGCGAGGGCGTGGCCATCGTCGTCACGCACGATCGCAGCCTGCTGCCGCTGTTCGATGCGGTCTACGAATTGCGCGCGGGCGCCTTGCACTGCGTGCACCGCTTCGCGCATCGGCGGGCGGGCTGATGCGCGGTATCGGAGAACGGGGATGTGGGGCGGTGACGAATACATGATGCGCGCGTTCTGTCGGCCGGCATTCGGCCGCGCGTTGACCGGCATGGTGACGGTCGCGGTCATGGCCGTCGTGGCGGTCGCGGGCGTGGCGGGCGTGGTGGCGTGGCACAGGCTGTCGTCCGCCACGGCGCCGATGCCGCTGGCGGTGGCGACGCGCGGCGATATCGAGGAGACCGTGCTCGCCACCGGCACCATCGTGCCGCTGCGGCAGGTCAATGTGGGGGCGCAGGTCAGCGGTCAGCTGAAGACGCTGGCCGTGCGTGTGGGAGACCGCGTCGAACGGGGGCAGTTGCTGGCGGAGATCGATCCGGTGCTGCAGCGGAACGAACTGAAGCGTGCGGAGGCGGCGCTCACGCATGCGGAGGCGCAGCGGTCCGCGCAGCTGGCGCAGCTGCGCCAGCATCGGCTGGCGTGGAAGCGCGAGCTGGCGATGCGGCAGACCGAGGCCAATACCGAAGCCGATCTCGATGTCGCGCGCGCGCAGGCAGAGACGAGCGCGGCGAACGTTGCCGCGCTCGAGGCCACGGTGCGGCAGGCGCGCATCGCGGTGGAGTCGGCGGCGGCGAGCCTGGCCTATACCCGCATCGTCGCGCCGATGGATGGGCAGGTCATCTCGGTCACCGCCGAGGTGGGGCAGACGCTCGTGGCGGTGCAGTCGGCGCCGACCATCCTTGTGCTGGCCGATCTGGACGAGATGCTCGTCAAGGCGCGGATCTCGGAGGCGGACGTGGTGCGTGTGCGTACGGGGCAGGGCGGATGGTTCTCCATCCTCGGCGCACCGCAGCGCAGGGTTCCGGTCGTCCTGCGGAGCATTGCGCCCGCGCCGGCGGTCTCGCCCGGTGGCGACGTGCCGGCCGCGAGCGGGCAGGGCGGCGCGATCTACTACCACGGTGAATTCCTGGTGGCCAACGGCGACCACGCGCTCAAGCCGTCGATGACGGCGCAGGTATCCATCGTCACGGGCCGCGCGAACGGCGCGGTGCGCGTGCCGGCGGCCGCGGTAAGCGGTCCCGACGCGCACGGGCGCCATACGGTGCAGGTGGGGCGACGCGGCGCGGAGGGCCGGATCGCGGGATGGGAGACCCGCGAGGTGGAGATCGGGCTGAGCGATCATGTCTGGGTACAGATTCTTCGCGGCGTGGAAGAGGGCGAGGCGGTCATGGTGGAGCCGCTGGCTGATGTGCAGGCCGACGTGCGGGCGGAAGCGCGTGCGGACGCGCGGGCGGAGGCGTGGACCGAAGCGAGGCCCGAAGCGCGGATCGAAGCGCGTACAGATGCGTGGCCCGTGGCGCGGAGCGAAGCGCGGACCGAGGCGCAGACCGAAGCGCGGGCCGTGGCGCGGGCCAAGGCGCGGATCGAAGCGCGTACAGACGCGTGGACCGTGGCGCGGACCGAAGCGCGGGCCGAGGCGTGGGCCGAGGCGCGTGCAAACGCGCGGGCCGACGTGCGGATCGAAGCGCGGATCGAAGCGCGTCCAGACGCGTGGACCGTGGCGCAGACCGTAGCGCGGGCCGTGGAGTGGACCGTAGCGCGGGCCGAGGCGCGAACCGTGGCGCGGGCCAAGACGTGGGCCAAGACGTGGGCCAAGACGTGGGCCGAGCCGTGGGCCGTGGCGCGTACAGGTGCGCGGGTCGAGGTGGGGGCAGGACGGCGGACAGAATCGCGGGGGCAGGCGTGAGACGGCCGCTGCTGGAGCTGCGCGGCGTGGCGCGCGCGTACGAGACCGTGTCGGACCGCGCGGGCAAGGTTGCTGGCGCGCGGACCATGGCGCTGCAGCCGCTCGACCTCGAAATCCACGCGGGCGAGATGGTGGCCATCGTCGGCCGGTCCGGATCGGGCAAGACCACGCTGCTCAATCTGCTCGGCTGCCTCGACCGGCCGACCGAAGGCACCTACCGGATCGGCGGACGCGATACGCGCCGGCTCGATGCCGACGCGCTGGCCGCATTGCGCCGCGACACGTTCGGGTTCGTGTTCCAGCGTTACGACCTGCTGCCGGCGCTGACCGCGCTGGAAAATGTCGAGATGCCGGCGATCTATGCGGGCATCCGGGCCGACGTGCGTCGCAAGCGCGCCTGTCAGCTGCTCAGGCGCCTGGGCCTCGGGCAGCGCCTTGCGCATCTGCCGTCGCAGCTGTCGGGCGGGCAGCAGCAACGCGTCAGCATCGCGCGCGCGCTGATCAATGGCGGCTCGGTGATCCTGGCCGACGAGCCGACCGGCGCGCTCGATCGCGCGAGCCACGAGGAGGTGCTCCGGCATCTGCGAGCGTTGCATCGGGAAGGCCATACGATCGTCATCGTGACGCATGACCCCGACGTGGCGGCCGTGGCGGAACGCGTGGTCGAGCTCTGCGACGGCCGCGTGATTGCCGACCGGCGCGTGGCGCCGGGCCCCGCGCTGACGGCACGCACGGACGGCCCCGCGCGAAACGGCACGAAGCCGCCGGTACGCGGGGAATCGGTCATCTCGCTCGCGCGCCTGCGCGTATCGCTGGCCATGGCATGGCGCGCCATGACCAGCCATCGGCTGCGCGCCGCGTTGACGATGCTGGGCATCGTCATGGGCATCGCGGCCGTGATTCTCGTCACCGGCCTCGGCGAAGGCGCCAAGCGGCGCGTGATCGACGACCTGCGCGCACTGGGCGCCCATACCGTCGATATCTTTCCGGGCAAGGACTGGAACGACGACGACGCGGCGGGACGCCGCGTGCTGGGCGAGACCGACCTGCCATTGCTGGCGATGCAGCCCTATGTCGATAGCGTCAGCCCGGTCGTGGCCGGTTCGGCGACGGCGCGCCGCGGCAGCCGGTCCGTGCGCGTGACGCTGAGCGGCGTGGGCGCCCGGTTCTTCCGTGCCTCCGGGGCAACGATGGCGTCCGGCACCGCGTTCTCCGCCAGCGACGTATTCCGGCACGCGCAGGTCATCGTCATCGACGACACGCTCGCGCGGCGCCTGTTCGGCAAGGATCGCGATCCGGTCGGCGAAACCGTGCTCGTCGATCAGGTGCCGTGCCGCGTGATCGGCGTGGCGCGAACGCGGAAGGCGCTGTTCGCCCCCGAACCCGCGCCCGAGGCGTGGCTGCCGTACACGACGCAGATGTACCGGTTTCAGGCGCGCGACTACTTCGATGCGATCAAGGTCCGGCTCAAGCCCGGGCAGGGCGCGTGGCCGCCGCGCGATCTGGAACGCATCCTCACCAAGCTGCACGGCCGCAAGGATTTCTTCATCATGGTCAGCGACCACTTCGTCAAGAAGGTGGAGGCGATCGCCGGCACGCTGACGCTGCTGGTATCGGCGGTGGCGCTGATCTCGCTGGTCGTCGGCGGCGTGGGCGTCATGAACATCATGCTGGTGGCCGTGAGCGAGCGCACGCGCGAGATCGGTATCCGCATGGCGGTCGGCGCGCGGCGCGCCGACATCCGCCAGCAATTCCTGATCGAGGCCGTGCTGCTGTGCCTGACCGGGGCGCTGGCGGGCGTGGCGTTCGCCTGGTGCATCGGCATGCTGATCGGGCGCCTGCAGAACGAGATCTCGATGGTGTTCTCGCCCTGGGCGGTGGCCGGGGCCTGCGCCACCGCAATTGCCGTTGGCGTGGGATTTGGCTACGTGCCCGCGCGCAATGCGTCGCGGCTGGTGCCGGTCGTGGCGCTCGCGAGGGGATAAGGCGATGCGGCGTTCGGCCCGGCCGCTCAGGCTCGTCGCGCTAGCCCTTGCCATGGCCTGTACGGCCTGTGGGAGTCTGCTGCGCACTCCGTATGAAACGCCTGCATCCACGCTGCCGCCGGCATGGGACGCGCCCGTGCCGGCCGGCGCGACGCAGATGCGCCCCGACGCACGCTGGTGGCGCGCATTCGGCGACGCGCGGCTCGATGCCCTGATCGAGCAGGCACTCGAGCGCAATGCGGATCTGGCGCTCGCCGGCCTGCGCATGTACCGCGCGCGGCTCGAAGCGGGCGCCGAGGACGCGCGCGGCATGCCCTCGCTGGACCTGCGCACCGGCGCGAGCACCAAGCGCAACCTGAAGCACGGCGGCTCGAGCGTGCGTGGCTACGAGGCCGGACTCGCGCTCAGCTACGACGTGGACCTGTGGGGAAAACTGGCGCGCACGCAGGAGGCCGCCGCATGGCGCGCGGCGGCGAGTGCCTTCGATCTGCAGGCGACGAAGCTCGCGCTCGTCGGCGAGGTGTCCACGCTGTACTGGAGCATCGCCGAGCTCAACACGCGCATCGCGCTGGCGCAGGCCGACCTCGCGGACGCGGAGCGGGTGCTCTCGCTGACGCGCGCGCGCAGGCAGGCAGGGGCGGGGAGCGCGATCGAACTCGCGCTGGCGGAGCGCGATACGGCGGCGACATCGGCGGCGCTGGAGCGCCATCTGCGGCAACGCGATACGCAGCGCCTGACGCTGGGCAAGCTGCTGTCGGCACCCGTGGCGGCCGAGGCCGCCGCGGCCTATACCCTGCCGAGCGCCGATCTGCCCGAACTGGCGCCAGGGCTGCCGGCCACGGCGCTCGCGCGGCGGCCGGACGTGGCCGCCGCCGAGACCCGCATGCGCGCGACGCTCAATCTCTACGATGCGAGCATCGCCGATTTCTACCCGAAACTGACGCTGACCGCCGATGCCACGGGCCGCAGCAGCGACCTCGGTCAGCTGTTCTCGAATCCGTTCGGAACGCTCGGAGGCGGCCTGATGATGCCGCTGCTCAAATGGCAGGCATTGCAGATGGCGTCCGATATCGCGCGCGTGAACCACGACGAGAGCGTGACGACGTACCAGAAGACGCTGTACGCGGCGCTCGTGGAGGTGAACGAGGCAATGGTGGAGCGCGAGAGCCTGGGGCGCGAGGCGGGGGAGGTGCGTGCCGCGCTGGACGCGGCCACGCGCGCGGAAGCGCTGAGCATGGCGCGTTATGTGGCGGGCAAGGGAACGTTGCGCGCGGCGCTCGACGATGGGCGTGCGCGCCGCGAGGCGAGCGCCGCGGCGCTGACCACGCGCGTGAACCAGCTACGCGCGCAGATGACGCTGTTCCGCGCGTTGGGGGGCACGGAGGAGATGACGGATCCGCGGGGCGCCGCCCCCCGGCGGCCCGCGCCGCGCGGGGCCCCCGGGGGCCCCGCGCGCAGGGGTGGGGGGGCGGCGCGGGGCGGCCGCGGCAGACGCTCCGGCTGGGGACCCGCGCGCGCGGGGTGGCGAGCCCTGCCGCGCAGCTGATGGCCGAAGCGATGGCGGCG
>NZ_JASATF010000049.1:0-26292 GCF_038440175.1 Cupriavidus sp. OTU4054 | reverse complement strand
CCGCCGGCCCCCCCCCCCGGCCCCCCCCCCCCCCCCCCACATCCGCACCGCACAGTCGTTTTCCTTTCTATCCGGCGCGCTGCCACGCGCTGCAGTCATGCGTAAACTCCCGATCGTTTTCTGCCTTGCCGCCGCCGCGTTCTCTCTGGCCGCGTGCAAGGATCAGCGGCAGGCCGGCGCGCCCGCCGCGACCTCTTCCGCGGATGCGTCCGTCAAAACCGTCACCGTCGCCGTCGCCGTTGCCGCCCCCGCGCCCTCGAAGCTCTCGCCCCCCGCGCAAGTGGGCCAGCGCATGTTCTTCGATCCGACGCTCTCGGGCTCCGGCCGCATCTCGTGTGCGACGTGTCACGATCCCGCGCACGCGTATGCGCCGGCCAACGACCTGTCGGTGCAGCTCGGCGGCGCGGACATGAAGCAGGCGGGCACGCGCGCGGTGCCGACGCTGATGTACAAGGACTACACCGATCCGTACTCGGACGAATTCCAGAACCCCGACATGGTCAGCCCGCCCGCGCCGGGCGGCGGCATGACATGGGATGGCCGCGCCAACACCATCGCCGAGCAGGCCGCGATTCCGCTGCTGGCCGCCAACGAGATGGCGAACCCGAGCCCGGATGCCGTGGTGGCCGCGATCGAGCACGGCCCCTATGCCGAACTGTTCCGTCAGGCGTACGGCGCGGACGTCTTCGCCGACCGCAAGCGCGCGTTCGAGCTGGCAGGCGTTGCGCTGCAATCGTTTCAGACCGAGGACCGCAGCTTCCACCCGTACTCGAGCAAGTTCGACCTGTTCCGCAACAACAAGATCGGCGGCGCGCTCAACGAGGCGGAACTGCATGGGTTGCGTCTGTTCGTGGATCCGAACAAGGGCAACTGCGTGGCCTGCCATCTGATCGGTGGCGGCAACGGCGGCAGCCAGGACATCACGAGCGACTACTCGTTTGCCGCCATCGGCGTGCCGCGTAACAAGAATATTCCGGCCAACGACGATCCGAACTACTTCGACATGGGCCTGTGCGGGCCGCTGCGTACCGACCATCTGCCGACCACGGCGAACAAGGGCGTTGGCTGCGGCATGTTCAAGACGCCGATCCTGCGCAATGTGGCCACGCGCCATGCGTTCATGCACAACGGCGTGTTCCATACGCTCGACGAGGTCGTGCACTTCTACAACACGCGCGACACGGAACCCGGGCGCTGGTATGCGCGCGATGCGCACGGCAAGGTGCGCAAGTTCGACGACCTGCCCGCCCGCTACCAGGCGAACATCGACGACCAGATGCCGCTCGATGGGCGCCGTGCCGGCAGCAAGGCGCCGATGACCGAGGACGAGCTCAAGGACCTCGTCACGTTCCTCAACACCCTGACCGATGGGTACGTGGTGCCGGCCGATGCGAGGCCTGAGCCGAAGGCCGGCGTATTCGGTCCGGCCACGCCCCCGACGCCTCCCGCGCCTCCTGCGCCTCCCGCGCCCGCGCAGCCCGCCTCCATTCAGAAGACCGCCGCACGATGATTCGCCGCCATTTCGCTTCCGCCACCGTGACCGTCACCGTCAGCGCGCAGGGCGCTGCCGCCGTTGCTGCCGCGGCCGTGACCCTGCTAGCCGGGTGCAAGCCGTCCGAGCCGACGCAGGACACGTTCGCGCGCGTGCTGCGCCAGCATATCGACAGCCACGCCGAGCTCTGCGTCGGCCGCCACGCGTGGCCGATCGATGTTCCGGACGTGCCCGAGCGCGCCACGCTGCGCGACTACCAGCAACTGAACGCGCTCGAGCATGCGGGCCTCGTCACGCACGAAAGCGGCCTCACGATGAAGCGCGACCGCCACGACGGCACGTTCGACACCGTGCCCGCGTGGCGCTATACGCTGACGGACACGGGCCGCACGTTCTTCAAGGCGCATCCGGAAACCGCCAATGCGCATGCCACCGGCATGCCGGACCTCTGCTACGGCAAGATCCGGCTACAACAGGTCCGCGGCTGGACCCCGATCCAGCGCGACCCGGATGCCGCGCGCGACATCACCACGGTCACGTACACCTACACGATCGACGCCGCGCCGTGGACGCACGACGATGCCGTACAGCGTGCGTTTCCGGTGGTGGCGCGGGTCGTCAATGGCAGTGGCAAGGACGAGCTACGACAGGACGTGGCCGAGTCGCCGAACGGGTGGATCGTGAGATAGCGAATCCGGGCGCGCACACCCTTTGCGCCAGATCAAATCGCGGAAACAGGCTGACACGTTTTTGGGTGTTTCTTCGGCGCACTATTGCGACGCCTACCTCTGCTTGAAAGGAGGCCGCCACGGCCATCGTGATGCCTATCCGAGCGCGGCACTCGGAACGTGTGCGGACGGGGAGGCCGGGCCAAAGTCCTGACCGAAACCCACCGTCGCATTTCGGATCCACCCCGTCGCATTTCGGTTCGCCGTCGCTCGGCACCCTTTCTAGACTCGGCACATCCACTATCGGGAGCCTGCCGTGTCATTCCTACCCAAGACTCTTCTCACCTGCCGCGCGCTGATCGCGGTGGCCGCCGTCGCGTGTGCCGCCGGGGCGCACGCTGAAGCCTGGCCGGCCAAGCCGATCACGATGGTCGTGCCGTTCCCTGCCGGCGGCGGAACCGATCTGGTCGTGCGGTCGATTCAGCCGTTGCTGCAGCGGGAACTGGGCCAGCCTGTGGTCATCGACAACCGCAGCGGCGCCGGTGGCACGATCGGTTCCGGATTTGTCGCGCGTGCCGCCGCCGATGGCTATACCGCCGGCGTGGTCACGACAAGTACGCATGCCGTCAGCGTGGCGATCTATCCGAAGCTTGCCTACAACCCGAGCAAGGATTTCGCCTACGCGGGCTTTATCGGCACGTCGCCGTACGTGCTGGCCGTCAACAACGACCTGCGCGCAAAGGATACCAAGGCCTTCATCGCGAAGCTCAAGGCCGACAAGACGCAGCACAGCTTTGGATCGGTCGGCGTCGGCACCGTCTCGCACCTGATCGGCGAGCAGTTCCAGAAGCTGGCCGGCGTGCCGATCACGCACGTTCCCTACCGTGGCGCCGCGCCCGCCTACACGGACCTGATCGGCGGGCAGGTCCAGATGATGTTCGACAACCCGGTCGGCCTCGCCCCCTATA
Source organism: Cupriavidus sp. OTU4054 (assembly GCF_038440175.1). Taxonomy (NCBI): domain Bacteria; kingdom Pseudomonadati; phylum Pseudomonadota; class Betaproteobacteria; order Burkholderiales; family Burkholderiaceae; genus Cupriavidus; species Cupriavidus sp. OTU4054. Next base: position 23,164 of record NZ_JASATF010000049.1, on the reverse strand, counting down.
TCAAGTCCGGCAAGATCGCGGCCATCGCGACGACGGCCCCCACGCCGCTGCTCGCCGACGTGCCCACGTTCGCCAGCCAGGGCGTGCCGGGCTTCGAGCAGCAGCTGTGGTACGGCATCGCGTTCCCGAAAGGCACGCCCCCCGCGATCGTCGAGCGTTTCAACGCGGCGTTGAACAAGGTACTGTCCGACAAGACCGTGGCCGACGACCTCGCCAGCAAGGGCGTGACCGCGCGCCCCGGCACGCCGGCCGCTTTGCAGGCCGCGGTACAGAAGGACACCCCGTACTGGGGCGCGATTGCCAAAGCCGTGGGAGCCACTGGTGAGTGAAGTCACGCTGATTCGCGTCTTTGTTCGCGCCGCCCGCGAACGGGAGGAAGTCTTTCACGCCAATGGCACGCTGCGGTCCGAACTGGCGGACGCCCCCGCGGGAGGCAATCCGGTACCGCTCGTCGCCGACGCGCGTGGGATGACCGCCGCGGCGATGCAGGCGGTGGCCGCGGCGTATGGCCACGAATCGGCCTTCGTGCTGCCGAGCGAGCGCGGCTGCGACTGGCGCCTGCGCTTCTTCGTGCCCCAGCACGAGATGGAGATGTGTGGCCACGCCACGGTGGGCACGCTGTGGGCATTGCGGCAGTGGGGCCAATGGACGAAGCCGACCGCCACCATCGAGACGCTGAGCGGCGTGGTGCTCGCCCGGTGGGACGAGGGCGAGCGGCGTGTGTGGATCTCGCAGCCGGAAGTCCGCCTCGAAACCCTCTCCGACGCCGACAGCGCCCGCGTGGCCGCGCAGCTGAACCTGCCGCCAGGCCCGTCACAAGGCGGGTACCGTGCGGTCAATGCCACCACGAGCCGCGCCAAGACCCTGCTCGAGCTGCCATCGGTCGAGGCACTCGATGGCCTGAAGCCCGACTTCGCCACGATGGAAGCGCTGTGCGAGTCGATCGCCTCGACCGGGCTCTATCCCTATGCGTTCGGCGGCATCACGCGGGACGGCAAGCAGATCGTGCACGCGCGCCAGTTCCCGAAGTCGTCGGGCTATCCGGAAGATGCGGCCACCGGCATCGCCGCCGCCGCGCTATGGGGCTACCTCGCCCGCCGGTCGAGCACGACCGCTTCCATTGCCGTATGGCAAGGCGATACCATGGGCAGTCCCTCGGAAATTCTTGTAGCGCCGCGCCATTCCGAACTGGGCGAGCCGGCGGGATGCTGGCTCAGCGGCAATGTTGCCTGGAGCCATCCATGACGATTCAATCGCCCGAAGCCCGGCTTGCGGAAGCCGGCTTCGTCCTGCCCGAGGTACCGACACCGCGCGGCAACTATGCCCCGTTCAGCGCGATTCCGCTGGGCAGCGGACAGTGGGTATCGATCGCGGGACAGGTATGCCGGCGCAACGGCGTCGCGATGAGCGGACAGTGCAGCACCGAGGCCGATATCGAGCCCGCGCAGCGCGCGGCCGAGGTCTCGATGCTCAATGCGCTCGCCGCGCTGCGCATGGCGTGCGGTGGCGAGCTGTCGCGCGTGCATCAGGTGGTGCGCGTGCGCGGCTTTATCCGCGCGACGCCGGAATTCACGCGCCACCCTGCGGTACTGGACGCGGCCTCGGCAGTCTTGCGCATCGCGTTCCCCGAGCACGATCTGCCCGCGCGCACGGCGCTGGGCGTGTCGAGCCTGCCCGACGCCGCCTATACGGAAATCGAAGTCGACGCGATCGTCGCCACGGTATAAGTTGCCGCGCGATCGCGGGACACCGCTCAGTCGATATCCCGCAGCAGGCGGTGCAGATGGCCGCTGCTCGCGAATCCGAGCTGAACGCTGACCCGCGCCGCGGTCTGGCCCGATGCCAGCAATGCGCGGGCATGCGACGCGAGCATGCGGCGCCGGATCTCCACCGGACTCGCGCCCAGCTCGATCTGACAGGCACGCTGCAAACGGCGAATCGAGACGCCGAGATCCGCGGCCACGGCGTCGATCGACGGCATGGCCTGGTCGCGTTCGAGCGCCGACGTGAATCGCCGGACCATGCGCAGCACGATCGATGCGGGTTCGGCCGGCACCGCGGCAGGTAACGCAGGCAGCCGGCCCGTGACGATCTGCTCGACGATCGCCCGCACCAGAAAGGCCGCACTCTGCGCGGTAATGGTGGGGGCCAGCAACGCATCGAGCATGGCCACCGTGGCCGCATCGAGGTGCAGCGCGCCAAACTGCCGGCATTCGCGCAGGCGGTCCGGCGGCAGATAGAGTTCGCCGTGATGCTGGCGTCCGGGATCGGACGTCGTCACATGCGTGGTGGAAGCGGGTAGCAGCACGGCCGTGCCCCGCACCAGCATGGCATCGTGCGTCGCGTCCGGTGCGGCATCGTCCGCGGTAGCGTCGTCCGACGGCGGCGCGGCAACGTCCCAGACAGTCCGCAATCGGCCCGCGCGCGGCCATAGCAGCATGCCGCAATCGTGCATATGCCACGCGCGCTGGAAACCGGGCTGCCGGCTCTCATGCAAGGCAAAGCCGTGGCTGGCGGTCAGGTGCAGTTTGGGAGAGAGGTGGGGCGTGCGCGGCATGCTGCCGATGATACCCGCGGAATCAGGCGTCTGCCCATCGCCGCAGCAGGTTGTGATACACGCCCGTCAGGCCGATCACCGACGCGTGGTCCGCGCCCAGTGCCCCGCTGGCCTGACGCAGGTTGTTGTCGAGGTCGAACAACAGCGCGCGTTGTCCGTCGTCGCGCACCATGCTCTGGATCCAGAAGAACGACGACACCCGCGCGCCACGCGTGACCGGCGTCACATGGTGCACGCTCGTGGCCGGGTACAGGACCATATGGCCCGCCGGCAGCTTGACGCGCTGCTGGCCATACGTGTCCTCGATGACCAGTTCGCCACCGTCGTAATCGGCCGGATCGGTCAGGAAGACGGTCGCCGACAAGTCACTACGAATACGGAAGTCGGTGCCCCGCAGATATCGGATGGCGTTGTCCACGTGATTGCCGAACGTCTGGCCACCCTCGTAGCGATTGAACAGCGGCGGAAACACCTTGAGCGGCAGCGCCGCCGAGAAAAACAGCGCGCTGCTGGCCAGCGCGTCCTGGATCAGTCCCCCCACCTCATGCGCGACGGGCGAGCCTTCCGGCAACTGCATATTGCGCTTGGCCAGCGCGGACTGGTAGCCCGAAGTCTGGTTGCCGTCCACCCACTCGGCGGCATCCATCAGTGCGCGGCATCGCGCGACCTGCTCGCGCGTCAGCAGGTCGGGAATCTGAAGCATCATGGTCGGTGCGCCCCCGGGGCGCCAGCCCCGGGGACAGTGCTTAGAAGCGGAAATTGGCGGTCAGCATACCAAAACGCCCCGGCGCCAGCGATGCATAGTGCGCGGTAAAGGCCTTGGTGAAGTACTCGCGGTTGAACAGGTTCTGGACGTTGAGCTGCAGCGTCAGGTTCTTGTTCACACGGTACGCGGCCATCGCGTCGAAGCGCCAGTACGACGGCACATACAGCGAGTTGGCCGGGTTGCCGAATACCTGCGCCACGTAGTACGCGCCGCCACCGACCGTGAAGTCAGGCAGCAGTTGGTACGTCGACCAGAGGCTGAAGCTGTTCTTCGGCGTGTTCGGGAACTGGTTGCCGTTGTTGGCGCGGTTGACGGCGCCATTGTCCTCGAGCTCGCTATGCAGGTACGTATAGCCGCCAAAGACGCCCCACTTGTCGGTGAGGTTGCCGGCAAAGCCGAGCTCGAAGCCCTTGACCTTCTGCTTGCCCACGTTCTGCGTGGTGTTCGCATCCACGGCCACGCGCGCGTTGTCCTTATCGATCATGAACACCGCGCCGGTCAGCGACAGCCGGCGGCCGAGCAGATCCCACTTGGTACCGAGTTCCCACGAGCGGCTGCGCTCGGGGTCCAGGTTCTGGATCTGCGCGGTCAGGTTGTCCGCGCCATCGCCGTTGGTCGTGCCCGGCGGCGACGAGGCCGTGCCGTACGACACATAGATGCTGCCGTACTCCACCGGCTTGTAGACGATACCGGCCTGGTAGTTGAAGAAGTGCGAGCTGTTGGAGAGGCCCACCGCCGCCACCGCCGCGTTGGTGTTCGGATTGGTGTACGCGGGCGTGAACTGGTTCGTGCGATAGCTGTCGTAGCGCACGCCACCGTTCACGAGCCACTGCTTGGTGATCTCGACCGTGTCGAACAGGTAGACCGCGCGTTCGTTGGTGGTGGTATTCGTCGTCGCCGGCAGCTTGCCGATGCGGCCGCGCCACGGATCGCCCGGATTCGGGTTGTACAGGCTCGTGCAGTCGTAGCTGGCCAGCAGCGCGGCATTGCAGGTGGTACCCGCCACGCTCGGCACGATGTTGTACGGCGTGTTGTTGGTGTCGTCGCGGCTGAACTCGAAGCCGAACAGCGCGGTGTGCTTGAGGAAGCCGGTCTCGAACTTCGCGGTGAAGTCGGTCTGGTTGGTCAGCGTCTCGGTGGCCGAGTCGCGGTTCTTCGTGCTGCGGTAGACGTAGCCGTTGGCCACGTTGCCACGGCTGTCGTCGGGGTTCGTAACGATGTAGTCGTTGGTGGAACGGCCCCAGCGCGTCAGGTTACGCACCTTCAGGCGATCGCTGAACGCGTGCTCGATGATCGCGGTGCCGATATCGGTCTGCGTCTTGCGGAAGTCGCGATCGACGAGGCCGTAGAAGTTGTTGCGGTCCACGTTAGCGGGTCCGACCGGATTGGCCTTGCTCGCCTGCGCCGCCGGACGCGCGTACGGAATGCTGTAATCCGGCATATCGCGGCCCTGCAGGTGGTAGTACTGCAGCGTGACCTTGGTCGGCCCCGTCATGCCGAACGTCACCGACGGCGCAAAGCCCCACGAATGGCCGCCGACGGCCTCGCGGCCCGGCGTATTCGCGTCGTAGGCCATCGCGTTCAGGCGCAGCGCGGTGTTGTCGTTGAGCAGATAGTTGCCGTCGAGCGTCGCGCGCTTGTAGGCATCGGTGCCGATGCCCACCGAGCCCTGCACGAAGTTCTCCTTCTGCGGCAGCTTCGACACGATATTGATCATGCCGCCGACGGAGCCCTTGCCGCCGAAGGCCGAGCTCGGTCCCTTGATGACCTCGATGCTCTCGATATTGAACGTGTCGCGCGTCTGCGATGCGGCATCGCGCGCGCCGTCCACGAAGATGCTCGCCATCGAGTCGAAGCCGCGGATGAACGGACGATCGGAGATGGGGTTGCCGCCCTCTCCCGCGCCGAATGTGATGCCCGGCGTGGTACGCAGCGCGTCCTGCAGCGTGATCGATCCGCTCTGCTGGATGACCTCGGCGGGAATCACGGTCACCGACTTCGGCGTGTCCAGCAGCGGCGCGGTGAACTTGGCGGACTGTGCCTCATCGACCTTGTACTCGTCGCGCTGGGCCTGCACGGTCACGCTCTTCAGCCGGGCGGGCGGACTTGCCTGCGCCGTGGTCTGCGCCGGTGCGGCCGGCTGCGGTTGCGCTTCCTGGGCGGCCGCGCCCTGCATGGCCATCGCGGCCATCGGACCCGCGATCGCGGTGACGAGCGCGTTGGGTCGGAACACCTCCGAATATCTGCTCATGATGCTGATTTTCCCCGAGAGACTGTCTTTGTTAGTAGTGGCTCACATGCACGGAGAAGCAGACAGCCGAACCTGTTCTACAAGCCATACATGGATCCGGAGGCGGATTGTATGGATTTACGAATGAAAACACAAATGCGAATGATTCGCATATAAAGTCGATACAAACACCATTTCACGGGTCCAATGGACGTCTACAGCGGCCAAGTTCGGCCTTCGTAGTGGAAAATTGCGCACTATCTGCACTTGCAGATATTTCACTATCGACGACGGCCATGTTCACAATGTGGAGCGTGAAAACAACAGGTAGCGAAATACGCACCTGTGGGCTCGGCGATAAAAACCGGGGATCGCCGCAAAGCCTCGTCACGCGCGGCTGGCACAATCGCGCGTTGACCCCGCACAGGACATCCGCACATGCGCGCCCGCGCCCGCCTCTTTCCCCTGAAGCCGATTCTGGTCAGCGCCCTGGGCGCACTGGCCATGCTGGCCCTGCCCCTCGCCCATGCCGCGGACCGCGCCGTGGGCAGCCTGCGTTTGATTGGCGAGCAACGTATTCCGTCCGGCGAGATGTTTCGCGACACGGCGGTCGGCGGCCTGTCCGGACTCGACTACGACGCGGCCTCCGACACCTGGTATCTGCTGAGTGACGACCGCTCGGAGAAGGCGCCCGCGCGCTTCTACACGGCCAGGCTAGACCTCGATGCGGAGGCGTTTCGGGGCATTACGCTGACCGGGGTCTCGGTGTTCACGCAGCAGGACGGCAAGCCCTATCCGTCGCGCCTGCGCCAGGTGCTGGCGCGCGGCGAGATTGCGGACTTCGAGTCGATACGCATCGATCCGACCGACCGGTCGCTCTGGTACACGAGCGAGGGCGATTGCCTGACGACGTTTCGCGATCCGTCGATCACGCATGGCTCCGCCACGGGCGCCTTTATCGCGCGCATCGAGCCGCCGCCGATGTTGCGGCTCTGCCATCCGATCGGTAGCGGCTCGCGCTTCAACGCGACATTCGAGGGCCTGACGTTCTCGGCAGACGGCCGCACGCTATGGGTGTCGATGGAGGGACCCACGCACGAGGACGGGCCACTGCCCACACCCGAGCAGGGCGCGTTCGGCCGCGTGACCGAATTCGCGCGCGACGGCGCCGTGCTGCGCCAGGTCGCCTATCCGATCGACGCCGTGGTACCCGTGCCGGCAAAGGGGAAGCACGGCGAAAACGGTGTCTCCGACATGCTCGCGGTGGACGAGAACCGCTTTCTGATGATCGAGCGCGGTGCCGCGCAGGACGAGAACGGCCGCTGGTCCAACGACATCCGCATCTACGAGATGAATATCCGCGACGCGACCGACGTGCGCGAGGTTCCGGCGCTGCGCGAAGGCACGTTCAAACCCGCGACGAAGCGGCTCGTCCTGAATCTGAAAACACTGGCATTGCAGCGGCTGGACAATATCGAGGGCATCGCGTGGGGGCCGAAGCTGCCGAATGGCCACGACACGATCGTGCTGGTCTCGGACGACAACTTCCATCCGCCGCAGATCACGCAATTGCTGGCCTTCGAGGTGCTGCCGCCGGTAAACTGACGGGCTTTCGTTATCCACACTCTCCGCCCCGGCATCACCATGACCACGACGCCCGCCCTGATCGACTTCCGCGCCGAACCGGCCCCCACGCACGACCGGCCGAGCCCCGACCGCCTGGTCATCGGCAATCCGCACCGCACCACGTGGACGCACTACAGCGCCGAGCGCGGTGACTTCGACTGCGGCATCTGGGCCTGCGAGCCCGGCGCCTGGCGCATCGTGTTTCCGCCGACCAAGGAAGAGTTCTTCCACGTGATCAGCGGCCGCGTGCGCATCGCCGACACCGCGGGCAACGCGCGCGAATTCGGTCCGGGCGATGCCTGCGTGATTCCGTCGGGCTTCGAAGGCACGTTCGAGGTGGTCGAGCCCGTGCGCAAGTACTTCGTCGTACTGGACCGCAGCGCCGGCTGACAGCCCAGCCCGGCGTTTATCGCGTCGGCGCGGGCTTCGCGTCGATCTTCACGCGGAACAGCGAGTAAGGCCTGGATCGCAGATCCTTGCCGCCGTTGAAGCCCGGCATCCGGTGCAGCTGGTTTGCCGTGAAGTACAGATAGCCGTCCGGCCCGATCGACAGCGTATCGGGCCACAGCGCGCGCGGGTCGTGCACGATCGTTTCCCAGCTGCCATCGGGCAGACGCTTGCGAATGCCGTTGTGTTCGTAGTCGGTTGCGTACACCGCGCCGTCGGCATCGGCCTCCATACCGTCGGAGGCGCCCTTCTCGCCCAGATCCTTCACCGCGGCCGAGATCTGCGCGTCGCTGGCCGCCGGGTCGCGCAGCAGTTGCGTGGGGACCGCGTACAGATGGCGGCTCGACAGCGGCGAGAAGTACAAGGTCTTGCCATCGGCGGACAGCGCGATGCCGTCGGACGCGACGCCGAACGGGCTGGTCTTGCCATCGGCCGCGCGGTTCATCATCGTCTTGCCTTCGACCACGGGCACGAACGACTTGTCCACCGACGTCGATGCATCGCCGCTCAGGCGGCGCACCGCGCGGCCGCTTTCGATATCGACCACGATGATCGCGCCGGGGCCCGATACCGACGAATCGGTGACGTAGATGGTGCCTGCCTGGCCGACGCGGAAGTCGAAGCGCATATCGTTCACGTACGTGCTGGGCAAGACGACCTCGGGCGGGAAGACGAGCGACTTCACCACCTTGTTCGTGGCCAGATCCACGGCGACCAGTCGCGCGCGGCCCGGTGCGGGCGCCGAGAATTTCGGCGCGGCCGTATCGAGGATCCACACCCTGCCCTGGCCGTCGGCCACCACGCTCTGCACGCTCAGGAAGCCCTGCGGGTTGTCCTCGCGGTTGATCGCCGCGTCGGGATACGGCACCACCTTGCTGCCGCGAATCTCGCCCACGGTGAACGGCACATCGTCGCCCCAGCGCGGGAAGTTGACGAAGATGCGGCCGGTTTCGGTCACCGTCACGCCCGTCGGCATCGCACCGCGAAATGCGAAGACCTGCTCCAGCGTGCCGGCATATCGCTCGGCCGGGAGGCTTGCGGAAGCGGGCTTGCCGGCGAGCGCGAACGGCGCGGCCAACGCGAGCGTGAGGGCTGCGGCAAATCGCGAGAGTCTGGGAAGGCCCCGATGGGCGAGAGACTGATCTTGCATGGTGAACCTCGGCGGATAGATGACGATGGGAAAGACTGCAATGGATCCATCATGGCCATCGCCAACTGATTCAGAAAGAGGCAAAATCAGGGAGCACTTTCCCTGAATCAGTGAAAATCCCAGCGTCTCTTCCATGATCCGCATCGACGACCTCGCCCTGTTCGTACGTTCCGCCGCGCTGGGCAGCTTCTCCGCTGCCGCGCGCGAAATCGACCTGCTGCCCGGACAGGTCAGCGCCGCGATCCAGCGGCTCGAGCGCGACCTCGGCATTCGCCTGTTCGCGCGCTCCACGCGCAGCCTGCGGCTGACCGCGGATGGCGAGCAATACCTGCCCTATGCACAGGGCGCGCTGGAGTCGCTGCGCGAGGGACATGAACGTGTGCATGCGGAGACCGCGGCGATCAAGGGCGTGCTGCAGATTGCCGCGCCCTCCGATCTCGGCCGCAACGTGCTGCTGCCGATGCTGACGGAATTCCGCCGCGCGCATCCGCAACTGACGCTGCGGCTCTCGTTCTCCGATCAGGTGGCCGACGTGTTTCGCGACCCCGTCGATGTGGCATTGCGCTACGGCAATATGGAGGACTCGAGCTATGTCGCCATGCCCGTCGATCCGGGCAATCGGCGTGTGGTGGTGGCATCGCCGGCCTACCTCGCCGCGCATGGCGCACCGGCATCGCTCGATGCGCTCACCTCGCACACCTGCCTGCGCTTCATGCTGCATGGCCGGGTGTACGACAAGTGGGCATTCCAGGAGGATGGCAAGCGCCGCGTGGTGGCGGTGTCCGGGCCGCTCGTCAGCGACGATGCCGATATCGTGCGCCGCTGGGCGGTGGCCGGCGAAGGCATCGCGTACAAGTCGCGGCTGGACGTCGCCGAAGACATTGCCACGGGCCGGCTTATCCCGCTGCTCGACGGCGTGGTCGGCGATGCGATTCCGCTGAATCTCGTCTGCCCGCATCGCAAACAGTTCTCGCCGGCCATCCGGCTCCTGCACGCGTGGCTGCAGGACCGCGTGGCGCGGCACTTTCCGGCCACGGAACGCCCGAGGCGCGCGGCCGGCGGGCGCGCGCGCAAGGGCTGACCGGCTCAGACCAGCATGCCGCCCGACGCTTCGATGCGCTGCGCATTGATCCACTTCGTGCCGGGCGAGAGCAGCGCCGCGACCACGCCCCCGATATCGTCGGGCAGGCCCGGGCGCCCCAGCGCCGTAACCGACGCCACCATCGCATTGACCTGCGGGTTGTCGCGAACGCTGGCGCCGCCGAAGTCGGTCTCGATCGCCCCGGGCGCCAGGCTATTGACGCTGATCTGGCGCGCGCCGAGTTCCTTGGCCATGTAGCGAGTGAGCACTTCCACTCCACCCTTCATCGCGCCATAGGCGGCGTAACCGGGCATCGAGAAGCGTGCGAGGCCGCTCGACACGTTGAGAATGCGCCCGCCGTCGGCGATCAGCGGCAACAGCTTCTGCGTCAGGAAGTACGGCGCCTTCAGATGCACGCGCATCAGTTCATCGAACTGGGCCTCGGTCGTTTCCGCGATCAGCGCATGGATACCGACGCCCGCGTTGTTGACCAGAAAGTCGAAGTGCGTGCGTTGCCAGTCAGCGAGGACTGACTTCACGTTTGTCGCAAACGCGTCGAAGGTGCTGCTGTCGCCGACGTCGAGCTGCAGCGCGACCGCGCGGCGGCCCTGTGCCCGCGCCGCCGCCACGGCCGCTTCGGCCTCCGCGCGGTTGCCGCGATACGTCAGGATGATGTCGGTGCCCTGGCGCGCCAGATGCTCGGCGGCATTTCGGCCGAGGCCGCGGCTGCCGCCCGTAATCAGGGCGATGGGAGCGATGGAGGAAGTGGGCGTGGTCATGGTCGGATCCTTGGTCGATGCATCGCGCGTTCATGCGTCGATGCGTTGATCCCACTTTATTGCGCGATCGATAAGGAATAAACTACGCATCTACGATATGACTGTTCACATGACGTGAACGATCGCGACGGCATAGCAGGGCACCATGGACAGCCTCGACACGCTCCGCATCTTCCTGCGCGTTGCCGATCTCGGCGGCTTCGCGCGCGCGTCGGCGAGCCTCGAACTCTCGAAGGCCGCGGTATCGATGGCCGTGCAGCGGCTCGAATCGTCGCTCGACACCCAACTGTTCCACCGCACCACACGCAAGGTCCAGCTGACCCAGGACGGGCAGGCGTTCTACGAACGCGCGCGCGATCTGCTCGACGACATGGATGAACTGCACGGGATGTTCCGGCAGGGCGAACACGCGCTGAAGGGAAGACTGCGCGTCGATATGCCCGCGGGTCTCGCGCAGCAGACCGTGCTGCCGCGCCTGTCGGAATTCCTCGCCGCGCATCCGGACCTGCAGATCGAGATCAGCGGCACCGACCGGCGCGTGGACGTCGTGCGCGAAGGGTTCGACTGCGTGATCCGCGTCGGCCCCCTGGAGGACAGCAGCCTCGTGGCAAGGCCGCTCGGCGTGCTGCCACTGCTGAATTGCGCGAGCCCCGCCTACCTGCGTGCGTACGGGACGCCGCACACGCTGGCGGACCTCGCGAACCACCGGCTCGTGCATTTCGTGGGCACGTTCGGCCAGCGGTCTTCGGGATTCGAATATATCGAGGATGGCGAGGCAAAGGCCCTGCCGATGTACGGCGCGGTGACCGTCAACAACGGGCAATCTTACGAGGCCGCGGCGCTCGCGGGCCTCGGCATCGTGCAGGCGCCCGCGCACACGATGCGCGCGCTGATCGAGGCAGGCGGCCTCGTCGAGATCCTGCCCGGCCTGCAACCGCCAGCGATGCCGGTGACGCTGCTCTACGCGCAGCGGCGCAACCTGCCGCTGCGCGTGCGCGCCTTCATGGACTGGGTGACGGCATTGCTGACGCCGTCGATGGTGAAGCCGGTCAACCCTTGAACTTCAACCCTTCAGCACAGCCAGCTGGTCCGACATGAACGCGCTGGCCACGCCCATGTCGTTGTAGAGCAGGCTCAGCCGCTGGAACTGCGCGCGATAGCTAGCCATCAGCGCGGTCACGCGATCGGCCTCTTCATCCTGGTTCCGGCCAAGCAGCGCAAGCATGTCGCTCGCCTTGTCGGACGCCTGGGTCAGCGGGCTATTCTTGCCGGTCAACGTGGTAGTGAGCGCCGACATGCGGCCGCTCAGACCGGACGTGCCGTCATCGCCCACGAAGAACTGCTTCACGCCTTTCGGATTGCTCTGGATAGCGCCGTCGAGCCTGGCCTCGTCGAGCTGGAGCGCGCCGTCCTTGTCGAACGACAGGCCCATGTCCGCGAGCGAGCCGCCGGGAATATTGTCGAAAGCCTTGCGCAGCTGCGACTGCACGTCGCTCAGCGCCTTGTCGCCGAACAGCGCCGCGCCGGCCTTGGCGTCCTTGTCGTAGGCACCGAGATCCGAGACCACTTTCTGGGCCGCGTTGTACGACGCCACGAACGCCTTCACGGCCGACTTGATCTTGCCCGCGTCCGGCCTGGCCGTCGCGGGATCGTTGCCGACGGGGTCGAACAGGCCCGTTTTGCCGAGGCCCCCCGCCGCCGTCTTGAGGCTGCTCAGCGCGTTGATCACCTTGCCGTAGCCCGAAAGCTTCGCCGTATACGACTGCTCTTGCTGCGCCAGATTGCCCAGCCGACCGCTCTGTTGGCGCTGGATGTTGGCCATCAGCGTGTCGAGATTGAGGCCTGCAAGCGATCCGAGCGAGGAGGACGTAGCCATAGGGGGCATGGGAATGGTGATTGACAAGCGATTAACGGTGACATGTCCAGACAGCTTTAGCGTCACTTGAAGCATTTTTGCCAGATCGCACGCCGTGCCCGTGTGGTCTGCACGTATCTCATTTTCGGCTCATTCTCGCTTCGTAATCTTGTTCTCAACCAACGCTTGTCAGGGGAAACAAGATGAACACCACCACTGCCACCACCACCGCCACCGCCACCAGCACCGCCGGCCGCGCCCTGCGGGCCGCCACGCTCGTCGGCGCCGTCATGGCCGCCACATTCACGGTCACCGGCTGCGCCAGCCTCAACCCGCAGGAGCCGATCTACTCGGCCTCCCAAGTGCAGCGTGCCGACTACGTGCAGACCGCCCGCGTCGAATCGGTCCGTCCGGTGCTGATCGACAATAGCTCGCAGGCCTCGAGCCTGTTCGGCACGATCGGCGGCGGCCTGCTCGGCGCCGTGGCCGGCAGCGCCATCGGCCACGGCCATGGTTCGCTGCTCGCCGGCGTGGCCGGCGGCCTCGGCGGCGCGCTTGCCGGTAACGCGATCCAGTCGCACGTCGAACGCACGCAGGGTCTGGAGATCACGGTGCGCACGCCCGACGGCCGCATGCAGTCGATCACGCAGCCCGCGTCTGCCGGCCAGTTCTACCCTGGCCAGCCGGTGCGCCTGATCTCGGGCTACGACGGCACCACGCGTGTCGCGGTTTAAGTCGAATGTGAGTCCTGACCTTCGGCTTCGCCCCGCAGCCATTCGCGGGGCGATTGCCCGACCTTGGCCTGGAACGCGCGCGACAGGGCCGACGGGTTGGCGTAGCCGAGTTCGTCGGCCAGCCGCTTGACCGGCGTGCCGTCGCGCAGCCGCGCCTGGGCCAGGCTGACGCGCCAGTCGGACAGATAGTCGGCGGGAGTCTGGCCCACCACGTCGCGGAATGCCGCGGCGAACGCGCTGCGAGACATGCCCGCGCATTGCGCCATCCGCTCGAGATTCCATGCGTCGCCGGGCGCTTCGTGCATCGCGATCAGCGCGCGCGCGAGCCGCGGATCGGACAGTCCCGTGATCAGGCCCGGCTGGACGCCGGCCTCATCCGGATGGTCGAGCAGCCAGCGCAGCAGCTGGATCAGCACGACCTCGAACAGCCGGTCCGCCAGCAGCCGCTGGCCGCAACGCACCTGCTCGGTCTCGGCGAACAGCAGGTCCAGCGCGGGCGACAGGCCTTGCACCCGGGCAAGCGGCAGTGCAATCAGCGGCGGCAGCGCCCGCGCGATCGGGTTCATGGCACCCCCCGCGAACTCGAGCGTCGCGCAGGTGAACTGGGAACCGTCGGCCGGCGGATTGTGGAAGCGATGCACCGCATGGCGCGGGTAGAACAGCAGCGTCGGTTCCCTGACATGCAGCCGGCGCGGCAGGCCGCGCGTGCTGTGCGTGACCTCCATCTCTCCTTCGCGCATGACATGGAGAAAGCCCCGGCCCTTCTCGTCGAATGTGGTCAGGCCGCAGAGCGGTCCGTTGTAGAACAGGTGTGCCCGTACGCGGAACCGCTCGAGCACGGCGGAGAGGCGGTCCTGGGCAGTGACGGGTGACGAGGAAGCGGCCATGGCGGTGACTGGACTGACTGGACGAATTGATACATATTCCGGACGAATTGTATCTTAACGTACAGCGCCGACAACCATACTGGCTTCCAGGGACAGCAACCGCCGTCCGCCACCACCGAATGAAAGGAAGCCATCATGACCGCACGTACCCCCCTGCTCGACCAGCAAACCGCCCCCGCCGGCAGCGTCGAGACGCTGGCCCGGATTCACGGCGCCTTCGGCACCACGCCCAACATGTTCCGCGCCGTGGCCAATTCGCCGGCCGCGCTCAAGTCGATGTGGGGCGCCTTCGGCGCGCTCGGCGGCGGCGTGATTCCGGCCCAGCTGGGCGAGAAGATCGCCGTGGCGATCGCCGACCGTAACCGTTGCGAATACTGTCTGGCCGCGCATACGGCGCTGGGTCGCAAGGCCGGTGCGTCGACCGCCGACATGGCCGCCGCGCAAGGCGGCCGCTCGGACGACCCGAAGACGGCCGCCGCGCTGACCTTCGCGCTCAAGGTCGTCGAGCAGCGCGGCCAGGTGGCGGAAGCCGATGTCGCCGCGGTACGCGCCGCCGGTTTCAGCAATGAAGAAGTGGTCGAGATCGTCGCGCACGTCGCGCTGAACCTCTTCACCAACTACATCAACGTCGCGTTCGACGTGCCCGTGGATTTCCCCGGCGTCAGGCTGACCGCGCGCTGATCGGTCTTGCCCGCTCCCTCGCCGGGAGCGGGGTCTTTGCCGTATCGATCCGCATCGAACGCCCCGCGAACATCCCCACCCCCGCCATCGCCATACCCACCGCCACGCACAGCAGCAACGGCAGCGTCCAGTGGCCCGACCCATCGTGCAGCAGACCGACCAGCGGCGGACCGCCCGCCGCAAGCAGATAGCCGATGCACTGCGCCATGCCCGACAACGCCGCGGCCTGGCCCGCGCCCGACGTGCGCAGGCTGATAAAGGCGAGCGCGAGAATCAGGCCGCCGCCGGCGCCGAACCCGAAGCAGAGAATCCACAGCACGGCCCACTGCGGGGCGAGCAGCAGACCGCCAAGGCCGACCGACATACTCAGCGACAGCATCGCCGCGAGCGCGCGCTGATCGCGCATGCGCGGCACCAGCGGAATCAGCAGCAGCCCCGGCAACGCGGTGGCCAGCAGCAGCACGCCGTGGAAAGAACCGGCCTGCCCGGCGGAATAACCGCCATCGCGCAGGATCGCGGGCAGCCAGCTCACGCCCACGTAATAGAGGAAGCAGTCGAGCCCGAGGAACAGCGTGACCTGCCACGCGAGCGGCGAGCGCCAGAGCGCGCGCGAGGAAGCTTCGAGAGCGGCTGCCGCTGGTGCCGCGGTTGCCTTCGGAGCGCCGCGCGACAGCTGGGGCAGCCACACGACGGCGGCAATCGCCTGCAATACGAGCGCGGCCGCGGCCACGACGCGCCAGTCGAAGCCCGCGAGACGAGACAGCGGTACCGCCAGCGCGGAAGCGCTCGCCGCCGCGATACCCATCGTCAGCACATACACGGCCGTGAGCGCGGCCACCTTGTCGGGGAAATCGCGCTTGAGCAGGCTCGGCAGCAGCACGTTGCCGATTGCAATCCCGCTGCCGACGATCGCGGTGCCCGCATAAAGCGGCGCGGCGTGGCCGCTCGACCGGACCGCAATGCCCGCGGCGATGATGCCGAGCGCGAGAAACAGCGCACGCTCGAGGCCGAGCCGGCGCGCGATACCGGCCGCGAACGGCGACACCGCCGAGAACGACAGCAGCGGCAGCGTGATCAGGAGGCCCGCCTGCGTGGCGCTCAGGTCGAAGGTCTGCTTCAGCGTTTCCAGCAGCGGGGCAATGCTCGTGAACGGCGCGCGCAGGTTGGCCGCGATCAGCAAGATGCCGGCAAGCAGCGCGATCTGGGACCGTGTGCCAGTCCGCTTCGTTTCGGTTGTCATGGTCGGGACTCTCATGGGGTGGGCAACATGGGAGTCAGCTTATCGATGGCCGTACGGCATGAATTTAGCTATCCTGACAAGATATCGCTAAATCCGGTCATCCATGTCCCCGTCAGTCCTTGCCGAGATGCGCGCGCAGAACGATCTCGATCGCATCGCGCAGCCCGCCATCGCATTGCGTTCCCACGCCTTGCGCGGCGACCGCGATCCATCGATGCATCGCCATCGCAAGGGGCAACTCGTGGTGGCGCTGCGCGGCAGCGTCATCTGCGAAGTGCCCACAGGGCTCTGGATGGTGCCGCCGCATTGCGGCGTGTGGATCCCCGGCGGGCGGCCGCACCTGATGCGCGTCACCGCGGACACCGACCTGTGCCTGCTTTGCGTGGAGCCGACGGCCGCGGCGCTGCCCGAAGAATGCTGCACGCTCTCCATCAGCCCGTTGCTGCGCGAACTGATCCTGCGCATCGCGGCCGACCCGCAGGACTATGACGAGGGCAGCCGCACCGCCCGCATGGTCGGCGTATTGCTCGAGGAGCTCGCGCAAATGAAGGTGGAGCGGCTCTACTTTCCCATCTCGGAAGATGCGAGGCTGCGGCGCATCGCCGACGCGCTCGCCGCGCGTCCCGACGATCGGCGCACGGCAAGGGAATGGGCCGAGCACGTTGCGGTGAGCGAGCGCACGCTGACGCGGCTGATCCAGCGGGAGACGGGCATGACGTTCGGTCGATGGCGCCAGCAACTGCATATCGTCGTGGCGCTCGGCAAACTTTCCGCGGGGGCGCGCGTCCAACGCGTGGCCGAGGACCTCGGCTATGAATCCGTGAGCGCGTTCATCACGATGTTCCGCAAGGCGATGGGCAAGTCGCCGGCGCGCTATTTTTCCGAAACCACCGGCGTGGACGCGCTTCGATGACCGACATGCGCCCGATATGGCACCATGCGGTGCGCCATCCGTTCCTCCTGACGTCAGCATGAAGCCTTCCGACACCGCTCCGCTCGCCGCCACCGACAACCCCAGCCCCACCGTCGGCGCGATCGCGCCGCGCTTCTCGATGAAGCTCGGTGTCGTGACGATCCTCACGGGTATCGGCGCGGGTCTGGGCGGCATGCTGCTGGCGTTGCTGCTGCACAAGGTCCAGCACATGGCGTACGGCTACAGCCTCGATTTCACGATCGGGACGGAAAGCTTTCTGGTCGGGGTGACGCATGCCTCCGCGCAGCGGCGGCTGATCGTGCTGGTGCTGTGCGGCCTCGTCGCGGGCTTCGGCTGGTGGGCGATCTATCGCTTCGGCCGGCCGCTCGTGAGCGTCAAGCAGACCGTGGATTCCGATGCGCGCCCGATGCCCCCGGGCACGACGATCGCGCATGCGCTGCTGCAGATCGTCACCGTTGCCATGGGCTCGCCGCTCGGCCGGGAAGTGGCGCCGCGCGAGATCGGCGCGCTGTTCGCAAGCTGGCTGTCCGCGCGCACCGGCCTCACGTCCGAGCAGCGCCGGATGATCGTCGCGTGCGGCGCGGGGGCCGGACTCGCGGCCGTCTACAACGTTCCGCTCGGCGGCGCCGTCTTCACGATGGAAGTGCTGCTGGTCACGTTCAACTGGCAGGCCGCGTGCCTGGCGATGGCCACGTCGGCGATCGCCGCGGGCGTCGCGTGGCTCGGCCTCGGCGCGGAGATCCAGTACGCGGTCCCAAGCTTCCTCCCAACCGCAAGCCTCGTGGTGTGGGCGCTCGTCTGCGGCCCATTGTTCGGCCTCGCCGGCCACGCCTTTATCCAGTTGGCCAACGCCGCGCGTAACCACGCCGCGCGCGGCTGGCAGTTGCCCGTCTACGCGGTCGTCAATTTCACGATACTGGGCGCGCTCGCGATGTACTTTCCGCAGTTGCTCGGCAACGGCAAGGGTGCCGCGCAGCTTGCGTTCGACAGCCAGTTCGCCATCGGCCTGGCCGCCACGCTGCTGGTGCTCAAGGTGCTGGTGACCGTGGGGAGCCTGCGCGCGGGCGCGAGCGGCGGCCTGCTGACGCCGGGGCTCGCCAATGGCGCGCTGATGGCCATCGTGCTCGGCGGACTCTGGAGTGTCGCGTGGCCGGGCGTGCCGCTCGGCGCATTCGCGCTCGTCGGCGCCGCGGCGTTCCTGGCCACGTCGCAGCGCATGCCGCTGACGGCGGTGGTACTCGTGGCCGAGTTCACGCAGGTCAATCACAACTTCCTGGTGCCGATGATCCTCGCGGTGTCGGGCTCGGTCATGACCAGCCGCCTGTGGGAGCGGCACGCATCGGCGCGATAATCAAAGCTGTACGCGCCAGTGCCCCTGCCGCATCGACAGCACGATCTTCACGCCCGGTGCCACATCCAGATGCCAGAACGCGGACATCGGCGCCTGCAGCAACTCCAGCACGCAGGCCCTGACCACGTTCGCGGGCAGGACGGCCTGCCTGTGGCCATCGTCCCAGACCGTTGCCGCAAACCACTGCGAGACGCGCGCCCGCATGGCGGCGAGCGACTCGCCGCCATGGCCATCGAAATCCGGATCGGCGAGCCAGCGTGCGAACGCGTCGGGCTCGGCATCGGCCACTTCCTTCAGCGACCGTCCGGCCCAGCGGCCGTAGTCCACGTCGCGAAGCGCGGGCTCGATGCGGTCATCGACCCGCGCATCGCCGCCGGATGGAAAGACGCCCGCGCGCAGGGCGGCCGGGGCAGGCTGGCATAACAAGGTGAGTTGGACGGTCATGCTCTACAATGGCACCCGATTTCGATGCGAGGAAGCCGGTGAGAGTCCGGCACGGTCGCGCCACTGTATCCCATGCCGGCGGTCATGCCACGGCACGGGGAGTCAGACCTTCCATCGATCCCCTGCCATCCATCACGGAACGCGTCATTCCACAAGGAGCCTCCATGCACGCCAGCGCCGCGCTCGGTTCGTCCCGCGCAGTCCCGACATTGCCCGCACTCGAGCCCGTCTCGATTCCCGTCCGCGAACTGTTGCCCTGGGCCATCTTCGGCAGCATCCTGCTGTTGCTCGCCATCTACTTCGTCGGCGTGGAGGAAGGTGCCGCGGCGATCTTCAACACGATGTACGTGCACGAATTCGTCCACGACGGTCGCCACCTGCTCGGCTTCCCCTGCCACTGACAGGCGCCGATATGGTCAGGAGTCTGTTGATACGCGGCATGGCCGCGGGGTTTCTGTCGTGCCTGCTGGTCTTCGCGTTCGCGAAAATGTTCGGCGAAGCACAGGTGGAAGGCGCCATCGCTTATGAAGCGCGCATGGAACACGCGATGGGCGGCAGCCACGCGCACGAAATGCCGGAACTCGTGAGCCGCGAGGTACAGGCCGGGCTCGGGCTGTTCGTCGGGGTGGCCGTGTTCGGCACGGCAGTCGGCGGGCTGTTCTCGCTCGTGTTCGCTTACGTATACGGCCGCTTCGGCAGGCTCGGCCCGCGCGCGCTGTCGGCAACGATCGCATTGCTCGCCTTTATCGCCATCGTGCTGGTGCCGTTCCTCAAATACCCGCCCAACCCGCCTTCGATCGGCGACCCCTCGACGATCGGCAGCCGCACCGCGCTGTTTTTCGCGATGATCGCGCTGTCGCTGGCGGCGCTGGTCGCGGCCATCATGCTGGCGCGCCGGCTCGCCCATCGCCACGGGGCGTGGAATGCCACGCTGGCTGGCGGCGCGATGTACCTCGTGCTGATCGGTCTGGCCTGCGCCTTGCTGCCCACGGTCAACGAAGTCCCCGACGCATTCCCTGCCTCCCTGCTCTGGCACTTCCGCGTCGCGGCGTTCGGCATGCAGGCCGTGCTGTGGGCCGCCCTCGGCCTGCTGTTCGGCGCCCTTGCCCAGCCGCTGCTCATACGACATTCATAGACGAAAATTTTCTATCCGGGCGTGGGCCCTTCGCTGCTACCATATGCAACTTTGTTGCAATAGATAGACAATATGCCCGCGCCTCGAATGTCTTCGTCCCGCATCGTTCCCCACTCGCTCGCGCTCGCCGCGACGCTGGTCGCCGCGCAAGCCGGCGCGGAAGAAGCGCGGCTGCCGGAAGTCGTGGTCACCGGTGTGGCGGAGGACAGCTACGCCCCGCGCTATGCCACCGGCGCCACGCGCACCGAAACGCCATTGCGTGAAATTCCGCAGTCCGTGCGCGTGCTGCCACGCACGCTCGTCGAGGATATCGGGGCCTCGCGGCTCGACCAGACATTCGACTATGCCAGCGGCGTATCGCGGCAGAACGGCTTCGGCGGCCTCTGGGACAACTACGCGGTGCGCGGCTTCAGCGGCAACGAGAACACCGGCGCTGGCTATCTCGTGAACGGCTTTGCCGCCAATCGCGGTTACACCGCGCCGCGCGATACCGCGACGATCGAGCGCATCGAGGTGCTGAAGGGCCCGGCCTCGTCCCTGTACGGGAGCAGCGATCCGGGCGGCATTCTCAATATCGTCACCCGTCAGCCACAGTTCAAGCCGGCGCAGACGTACGAGATCGAAACCGGCAACTACGATCACTATCGCGGCGTGGCCGATATCACCGGACCGCTCGGCGAGAACGTGGCGGGACGGCTGATCGCGGTGGCCGACCATGACGGCAGCTCGCGCGACTTCGTCAATACGCAGCGCTATCTGCTCGCGCCGTCCATCACATGGGCCGTGGGACCGAACACGATCATCGAGTATGCGGCCGAGATCCAGCGCTATACGGTACCGCTCGACCGCGGCGTCGTGGCCGTCAACGGGCACCTCGGTGCCGTGCCCCGCTCCCGTTTCCTCGGCGAGCCGAACGATGGCGACATCCGCCTCGACAGCCAGTCCCATCAGTTGTCCGTCGAACATCAGTTCTCGGAGGACTGGAAGGGCCGCGTGGCGATGGCCTATCGCGGCGGCAGCCTTGAAGGCTTCTCGACCGAGGCTACCGCGTTGCAGGCCGACGGCCGCACACTGACGCGGCAGCGCCGCTATCGCGACTTCCAGTCCGACGACGTGTCGCTGCAAGCCGATGTCACGGGCAAGTTCGCGACCGGTCCGGTCCGGCACGAGTTGCTGCTGGGTGTGGACACTTATCGGTTCAGCACGAGCCAGGTGCTGCTGCGGCGCAATCCGAGCGCCGCGGCGCCCTACGCGATCGATATCTACGCGCCGGTCTATGGGCAAACGCCGCCGGCGCTGCTGCCCAACACGAACACGTACGAGCGCCAGACCAACGTCGGGTTCTACACCCAGGACCAGATGCAGTTCGGCGAGCGCTGGCGCGTGCTCGCGGGCGCGCGCTTCGACATCTACAACCAGTCGCTCGACAACCGCCTGCGCGCGACCGGCACCGGCCAGCACCAGACCGCGGTGTCGCCGCGCATCGGCGTGACCTACCTCGCCAGCCAGAACGTCTCGCTGTTCGCCAATGCGAGCCGTTCGTTCCGGCCGAATGCGGGGAGCGACGCGAGCGGCAACGCGTTCTCGCCCGAACACGGCCGCGCGCTCGAGGCCGGCGTGAAGTTCGACAGCACCGATCGCCGTACGAGCGCGACGCTCGCGGTGTTCGACATCCGCAAGCGCAACGTGCTGACCACCGATCCGCTCGACGCGTCGTTCCAGATCGCGGCCGGCGAAGCGCGCAGCCGCGGCGTGGAACTCGATGTGGCAGGGCAGATCACGACGAACTGGCGCGTGACGGGCAACTTCGCGTTCACCGATGCGGAGGTCACGCAGGACTCGCGCCTCGCGCCGGGCACGCCGCTGGCCAATATTCCGCGCACGAGCGGCAGCGTCATGGCGATCTACGAGGATCAGGCGCCGATCGGCCAGCGTTATGGCGTGGGCGGCGGCGTGCGCTATGTCGGCACGCGGGCCGGCGATACGCAGAATTCGTTTTCGCTGCCCGCGTACACGCTGGCGGACGTGCTCGCCTACTGGCAATACAGCAAGACCGTGCGCGTGACGATGAACGTCGATAACCTGTTCGACCGCACCTACTACGTGAACTCGTACAGCAGCGTGTGGGTGGCGCCGGGGCTTGGCCGCACCGTGCGTGTGGGCCTGCGGCTCAGCTACTGATGACGACGTCCCGCTCCGCACTGCCTGACTCCGCGCGGCGGCGCCGCGTGCTGCGCGCGGCCATGCTGTCGCCGCTGGCCGGGCTCGCTTCGGCAGCACGGGCGCATTCCACCGCGCCGCCACCCGCCATGTCGCGTCATGGCGTGCGCGTGATCGGGCCGTGGGAGCTTTCCAGTCTCGATCCGCTGCGCAATGGCTATCTGTTCGCGCGCATGCAGGTCACCGAGACGCTCGTCGATTACGACCTCGACGGTACGCCGGTGCCCGGGCTGGCCGCGCACTGGACCGTGTCCGCCGATCGGCTGACATGGCGATTTGCGCTGCGCCCCGATGCGCGCTTCCATGACGGCACGTCGGTGCGTGCCGTCGATATCGTCGCGGCGCTGACCCGTGCGCGGCATGCCGCCGGCGTACTCGCGCGCGCGCCGATCGCGGCCATCGACGCCGAAACGGATGCGGTGCTCATCCGGCTGGAGCGGCCATTCTCGCCATTGCTCGCCTTGCTGTCGCACAGCAGCACGCAGGTGCTCGCGCCGGCGTCGTTCGGCCGCGATGGCAATGTGCGCGCCATCGTCGGCTCCGGGCCCTATCGCATCGTCGAGCTCGAGCCTCCACAGCGATTCTCGATTGCCGCGTTCGACGGCTGGCGGGGCGTGCGGCCCGCCGTCCGGGAGGCCTCCTATCTGTCGGTGGGCCGTGCCGAGATGCGCGCGCTGATGATCGAGGGCGGACAGGCCGAACTCGCCTACGGTCTCGATCCCGGAACGCTCGCGCGGTTGCGTCACGACCCGAACGTGCGGGTGCACGCGGTCACCATTCCGCGTACCACATTGCTCAAGGTCAACGCCGGGCATCCGTTTCTCGCCGATGCGCGCGTGCGGCGCGCGATGTCGCTCGCGCTCGACCGGCGCGGGATCGCCAGCGCAATCCTGCGGGATCCGGAACTCGCCGCCACCCAGCTGTTTCCGCCATCGCTGCCGGGCTGGCACGATGCCCGGCTGCCACCGTTGACGCACGACACCGGTGCCGCGCAGGCACTGCTGCGCGCGGCCCGGGGGGCGCCCCGCCCCGGCGGGTTACAGGCGC
>NZ_JASATF010000048.1:0-29351 GCF_038440175.1 Cupriavidus sp. OTU4054 | reverse complement strand
GGCCCCCAACCCGGGGCCCCCACGACCTGCTCGTGAACATCGAGATCAAGCCCGTGCCGGGTGACGAATACCGGACCGGCGCCGCCGTGGCGCTGGACGCGCTGTCCCTGTGGGCGGGCGCGGCGGTGCCGCCGCTGCTGTCCTCGTTCTCCGAAGCGGCGCTGGAAGCCGCGCGGGAGGCCGCGCCGGACCTGCCGCGCGCGCTGCTGGTCAAGACGCTGCCGACCGACTGGCTGGACCGGCTGGCGCGGCTGGGCTGCGTGGGACTCGACGCCAACCACGGCGAACTCGATGCCAACGTCATCCAACAGGCGCATACGGCCGGCTACAAGGTGCTTTGCTACACGGTGAACGACCCGGCCCGGGCGGCGGAGCTGTTCGGGTGGGGGCTCGACACCCTGATCACGGACGCGGTGGACCGCATTGCACCGGCCTGATTTTGCATAACGAAAAGTACGCACTGTATGTAGGAGAACGTGCTATTCTTTCGCGAGTGAAGACTTAGGTCCTTCCCCGCACAACTTGTACAGTTGTTTGCAATCCGCTAACCGGTCAAGCCGTGTCGCGGAAGGTTGATGAACCCGCTTAACTCCGGGGTACCCGGAGAATAGTGAGCGCCCCATGATGCAGCAGTATCAGAGCAATTCGTACCTCTTCGGCGGCAACGCCCCTTACGTGGAAGAGCTGTACGAAGCCTACCTCCAGAATCCGAGTTCGGTCCCCGACAACTGGCGCGCGTACTTCGACGCGATGCAGAACGTTCCCGCAGTGGACGGTTCTAACGCCCGTGACATCCCCCACGCCCCGATCGTCGCTTCGTTTGCCGAGCGCGCCAAGCAGGGCCCGATCAAGACCATCGTTGCCTCCGCCGACTCCGACATGGGGCGCAAGCGCGTCGCTGCCACGCAGCTGATCGCCGCTTACCGCAATATCGGTACCTACTGGGCGGACCTCGATCCCCTCAAGCGCCAGGAACGTCCGCCTCTGCCGGATCTGGATCCCGCTTTCTACGGCTTCTCCGAAGCCGATCTCGACATCGTCTTCAACGCCAGCAACACGTACTTCGGCAAGGAGTCGATGAGCCTGCGCGAGCTGCTCAACAACCTGCGTGAAACGTACTGCGGCACGATCGGCGCCGAGTTCATGTACGTAAGCGACCAGGCGCAGAAGCGCTGGTGGCAGGAGCGTCTGGAAACGACGCGTTCCAAGCCCGTGTTCACGCTGGAGAAGAAGAAGCAGATTCTGGACCGCCTGACCGCGGCCGAGGGCCTCGAGCGCTTCCTCCACACCAAGTACGTCGGCCAGAAGCGCTTCTCGCTCGAAGGCGGCGAGAGCTTCATCGCGGCGATGGACGAGATGATCCAGCACTCCGGCAGCAAGGGCGTGCAGGAAATCGTGATCGGCATGGCCCACCGCGGCCGTCTGAACGTGCTGGTCAACACGCTGGGCAAGATGCCCGCCGACCTGTTCGCCGAATTCGAAGGCAAGCACGTTGACGATCTGCCCGCCGGCGACGTCAAGTACCACAAGGGCTTCTCGAGCGACGTCTCGACCGAAGGCGGCCCGGTTCACCTGTCGCTCGCGTTCAACCCGTCGCACCTGGAAATCGTGAACCCGGTGGTCGAAGGTTCGTCGAAGGCGCGCCAGGAACGCCGCGGCGAAGCCGGCCACAAGGAAGTGCTGCCGGTGCAGGTGCACGGCGACGCGGCCTTCGCGGGCCAGGGCGTCGTGATGGAAACGCTGAACCTCGCGCAGACCCGCGGCTACGGCACGGGCGGCACGATGCACATCGTGATCAACAACCAGATCGGCTTCACGACGTCCGACCCGCGCGATGCGCGTTCGACGCTGTATTGCACGGACGTGGTCAAGATGATCGAAGCGCCGGTGCTGCACGTGAACGGTGACGATCCCGAAGCCGTCGTGTACGCGATGCAGCTGGCCGTGGACTTCCGCATGGAGTTCAAGAAGGACGTCGTCGTCGACATCATCTGCTTCCGCAAGCTGGGTCACAACGAGCAGGACACCCCGGCCGTCACGCAGCCGCTGATGTACAAGAAGATTGGTCAGCACCCGGGCACGCGCAAGCTGTACGCCGACAAGCTGGCCGCGCAGAACCTCGTGCCGGCCGACTTCGGCGACGAGAAGGTGAAGGAATACCGCGCCGCGATGGATGCGGGCAAGCACACGGCCGATCCGGTCCTGTCGAACTTCAAGAACAAGTTCGCCGTGGACTGGATGCCGTTCCTGAACCGCAAGTGGACCGACACGGCCGACACCGCCGTGCCCGTGACGGAACTGAAGCGTCTGGCCGAGCGCATCACCACGGTGCCCGAGCACCTGAAGCTCCACCCGCTGGTGGAAAAGGTGGTCAAGGACCGCGCGAACATGGGTCGTGGCGACCAGCCGCTGGACTGGGGCATGGGTGAACACCTGGCCTTCGCCTCGCTGGTGGCTTCGGGCTACCCGGTCCGTATTACGGGCCAGGACGCGGGCCGCGGTACCTTCACGCACCGCCATGCCGTGCTGCACGACCAGGCGCGCGAGCGCTGGGATGCAGGCAGCTACGTGCCGCTGCAGAACGTGTCGGAAAACCAGGCACCGTTCACGGTGATCGACTCGGTGCTGTCGGAAGAAGCGGTGCTCGGTTTCGAGTACGGCTACTCGACCGCCGAACCGAACGCGCTCGTCATCTGGGAAGCCCAGTTCGGCGACTTCGTCAACGGCGCGCAGGTCGTGATCGACCAGTTCATCTCGTCGGGCGAAGTGAAGTGGGGCCGTGCCTCGGGTCTGACGCTGATGCTGCCGCATGGCTACGAAGGCCAGGGTCCGGAACACAGCTCGGCCCGTATCGAGCGCTTCCTGCAGCTTTGCGCGGACCACAACATGCAGGTCTGCCAGCCGACCACGCCGGCCCAGATCTTCCACCTGCTGCGTCGTCAGATGATCCGTCTGTTCCGCAAGCCGCTGGTGATCATGACGCCGAAGTCGCTGCTGCGTAACAAGGACGCGGTGTCGCCGCTGTCCGATCTGGCCAAGGGTCACTTCGAGACGGTCATCCCCGATCACGAAGAACTG
Organism: Cupriavidus sp. OTU4054; assembly: GCF_038440175.1. NCBI lineage: Bacteria > Pseudomonadati > Pseudomonadota > Betaproteobacteria > Burkholderiales > Burkholderiaceae > Cupriavidus > Cupriavidus sp. OTU4054. The sequence goes on along the minus strand of NZ_JASATF010000048.1, from coordinate 26,273 downwards.
AACGCCAGCAAGGTCAAGCGCGTGATCATGTGCTCGGGCAAGGTCTACTACGACCTGGTCGCCACCCGCAAGGAACGCGGCGCCACCGACACGGCGATCATCCGTCTGGAACAGCTGTATCCGTTCCCGCACAAGGCCGTTGCCGCCGAACTCAAGAAGTACTCGGGCGCGACCGAAATCCTGTGGTGCCAGGACGAGCCGCAGAACCAGGGTGCCTGGTTCTTCGTGCAGCACTACATCATGGAAAACATGACGGAAGGCCAGAAGCTCGGTTATGCGGGTCGTCCCGCGTCGGCATCGCCGGCGGTGGGCTACTACGCAAAGCACAACGAGCAACAGAAGGCACTGCTGGAAGCCGCCTTCTCCAAGCTCAAGGGCTTTGTTCTGACCAAGTAATCCGCGACGGCGGCTCGCGGCGGCACAGGGTGTGCCGCCGCGACCGCCGTCCGTTCAACCCACACGCATACATCGAGGAATTTCCCAACCATGGCTATTGTTGACGTCAAGGTTCCGCAGCTGTCCGAATCGGTCGCCGAAGCGACCATGCTGAACTGGAAGAAGAAGCCTGGCGAAGCTGTCGCCCAGGACGAGATCCTGATTGAAATCGAGACCGACAAGGTCGTGCTCGAAGTGCCCGCACCGTCCGCCGGCGTGCTGTCGCAGATCGTCAAGAACGATGGCGATACCGTCGTGGCCGATGAAATCATCGCCAAGATCGACACCGCAGCCACCGCTGGCGCCGCCGCACCGGCCGCCGCCGCTCCGGCACCGGCCGCCGCTGCCCCCGCACCGGCTGCTGCCGCACCCGCGGCTGCCCCGGCCGCCGCAGGCGCCGTGGCCATGCCGTCGGCTGCCAAGCTGATGGCCGAAGGCGGCCTGTCGGCTGGCCAGGTTGCCGGTACCGGCAAGGATGGCCGCATCACCAAGGGCGACGTGCTGGCCGCCAGCTCGGCACCGGCACCGGCCGCCAAGGCTGCCCCCGCACCGGCGGCTGCCAAGCCCGCGCTGCAGCAGGTGTCGGCGCAGGTGGACTTCGCCGCGCTGGGCGACCGTCCGGAAGAGCGCGTGCCGATGAGCCGCCTGCGTGCCCGTATCGCAGAGCGTCTGGTGCAATCGCAATCGACCAACGCCATCCTCACCACGTTCAACGAAGTGAACATGAAGCCGGTGATGGATCTGCGCAACAAGTACAAGGACCGCTTCGAGAAGGAACACGGCGTGAAGCTCGGCTTCATGTCGTTCTTCGTGAAGGCCGCCGTGCACGCGCTGAAGAAGTATCCGATCATCAACGCTTCGGTCGACGGCAACGACATCGTCTACCACGGCTACTTCGACATCGGTATCGCCGTGGGCTCGCCGCGCGGTCTGGTGGTGCCTATCCTGCGCAATGCCGACCAGATGAGCCTGGCCGACATCGAGAAGAAGATCGCCGAGTTCGGCGCCAAGGCCCGTGACGGCAAGCTGTCGCTGGAAGACCTGACCGGCGGTACGTTCTCGATCTCGAACGGCGGTACGTTCGGTTCGATGCTGTCCACCCCGATCATCAACCCGCCGCAATCGGCCATCCTGGGCGTGCACGCCACCAAGGATCGCGCCGTGGTGGAAGACGGTCAGATCGTGATCCGCCCGATGAACTACCTGGCCATGTCCTATGACCACCGGATCATCGACGGCCGCGAAGCGGTGCTCGGCCTCGTCGCCATGAAGGAAGCGCTGGAAGATCCGGCCCGCCTGCTGCTCGACCTTTAAGCGTCAGTCTCTGTCTATAGCGCCCGCATGAACGCCGGCCGCCTGCACAAGGCGGCCGGGGCGGCGCGCGCAAAAGGAATTTCCATGAGCAAACAATTCGACGTGCTGGTCATTGGCGCCGGCCCTGGCGGCTATATCGCCGCGATTCGCGCTGGCCAGCTCGGTCTGAACGTGGCGTGCTGCGAAGGCAACGCCTATGACGATCCCAAGGGCGAAGCCCGCCTTGGCGGTACCTGCCTGAACGTGGGTTGCATTCCTTCGAAGGCGCTGCTGGCCTCGTCGGAAGAATTCGACAACGCGCAGCATCATCTGGCCGACCACGGCATTACCGTGGGTGACGTCAAGGTGGACGTGGCCAAGATGCTGAAGCGCAAGGACGATATCGTCGGCAAGATGACGAAGGGCATCGAGTTCCTGTTCCGCAAGAACAAGGTCTCGCTGTTCAAGGGCTACGGCAAGTTCGTCGGCAAGACCGCCGAGGGTTTCCAGGTGGAGATCGCCGGCGAAGTCGTGACGGCCAAGCAGGTCATCATCGCCACGGGTTCGAAGGCGCGTCATCTGCCGGGCATCCCCGTCGACAACAAGCTGATCAGCGACAACGAAGGCGCGCTGAAGTTTGACACCGTGCCCAAGAAGCTGGGCGTGATCGGTGCCGGCGTGATCGGCCTGGAGCTCGGCTCGGTATGGCGCCGCCTGGGTGCCGAAGTGACCGTGCTGGAAGCGCTGCCGACATTCCTGGCGGCCGCCGACGAAGGCGTGGCCAAGGAAGCGCAGAAGCTGCTGACCAAGCAGGGCCTGAAGTTCAACTTCGGCGTGAAGGTCAACGAGGTCAAGGCTGGCAAGGACAACGTCACCGTGAACTACACGGACAAGGACGGCGCCGCGCAGACGCTGGACGTCGATCGCCTGATCGTGTCGGTAGGCCGCGTGCCGAACACCGACAACCTCGGCCTCGAAGCCGTGGGCCTGGGCGTGGACCAGCGTGGCTTCATCGAGGTGGACGACCACTGCCAGACCAAGGTGCCGGGCCTGTGGGCCATCGGTGACGTGGTGCGTGGCCCGATGCTCGCGCACAAGGCCGAAGACGAAGGCGTGGCCGTGGCCGAGCGCATCGTCGGCCAGAAGCCGCATATCGATTTCAACACGGTACCGTGGGTCATCTACACGTTCCCGGAAATCGCATGGGTCGGCAAGACCGAGCAGCAGCTCAAGGCCGAAGGCCGCGAGTACAAGTCGGGTCAGTTCCCGTTCATGGCCAACGGCCGTGCGCTGGGCATGGGCCATGCGGAAGGCTTCGTGAAGATGCTGGCCGATGCCAAGACCGACGAGATCCTCGGCGTGCATATCATCGGCGCCAACGCGTCGGACCTGATCGCCGAAGCCGTGGCCGCGATGGAATTCAAGGCCGCGAGCGAGGATATCGGCCGCGTCTGCCATCCGCACCCGTCGATGTCGGAAGTCCTGCGCGAAGCCGCGCTGGCCGTCGACAAGCGTCAGCTGAACATGTAAGGCACGCGCCTTCCATGTAAAGCCTCTCCGGCGCGCCGTATCTGGGGATTCCCGGAGCGGCGCGCCGTTTTCACTTGCAGCGCCGGCACGAGAGTGCGGAGCGCGCCCCGAACAGCATGAACGTCACCGAGTATTACGAGCACGAACTTCAGCAGCGCGGCTACCAGTCGGACGAGGCGCAGCTGCGCGCGGTCGCGCGGCTGCAGCAGTGCTACGACGAATGGGTCGCCTACAAGGCGCGCCGCGGCAATGCACTGAAGAAGCTGCTCGTGCATCCCGATGTGCCCAAGGGCGTCTATCTGTGGGGCGGGGTGGGGCGCGGCAAGTCGTTCCTGATGGACAGCTTCTATACCTGCGTGCCCGTGGTGCGCAAGACGCGGCTCCATTTCCATGAATTCATGCGCGAGGTGCATCGCCAGCTCGAGGAACTGCGCGGCCGCGCCGATCCGCTCGACGAACTGGCCCGTCGCATCGCGCGCAAGTACCGGCTCATCTGCTTCGACGAGTTCCACGTCAGCGACGTGGCCGATGCGATGATGCTGCACCGCCTGCTCGACCAGCTCTTTGCGAACGGCGTGCAGTTCGTCATGACGTCGAACTACCGGCCGGATCTGCTGTATCCGGATGGACTGCATCGCGACCGCGTGCTGCCGGCCATCGCGTTGCTGGAGACGAAGCTCGACGTGCTCAATGTCGATGCCGGTATCGACTACCGCAAGCGCGCGCTCGAGCAGGTGGAGGCCTACCACACGCCGCTGGGTCGCGAGGCGAGCGCCGCGCTGCGCGATGCATTCGTAGCCATTGCGGGCACGGCCGACGAATCGCCGATCCTGCATATCGAGCATCGCGAGCTGAAGGCATTGCGCCGTGCCAACGGCGTGGTGTGGTTCGACTTCGCGACGCTGTGCGGCGGTCCGCGTTCGCAGAACGATTACCTGGAGCTCGCTTCGCAGTTCCATACGGTGATTCTTTCCGACGTGCCGAAGATGACGCCGCGCATGTCGTCGGAAGCGCGCCGGTTCACGTGGCTGATCGACGTGTTCTACGACCACAAGGTCAAGCTGCTGATGTCCGCCGAGGTCCCCGCGGACGAGCTCTATACCGAGGGCCAGATGGCCAACGAGTTTCACCGCACCGTGTCCCGCATCATCGAGATGCAGTCGCGCGAATACCTCGAATCCGCGCGCAGGACGATGGATACGTCTCTGACCTGATACTGATCGCGGAAAGACAGACGCCGATGTTTGCCGCCGGATGAGGGCACACCTCACCGTCGATTGATCTGCATCAAAGTGTGAGGGCGGGGCGCTACCTACTATTCCGTAGGTAAAAGAGCGCCCCATGTCCCTCGCATGCTTTCACTGCGGCCAGCCGGTCGGTTCCGGCGCGCCGCTGTCCCTCTCTCTCGATGGCACGCTGCGGCAATTCTGCTGTGGCGGCTGCATGACCCTTGCCCGCACGCTGCATGCGGCCGGCTTTGGACATTTCTACGCCGATACCGCGCTTGCCGCGGGGAAATTTGCCCGCCCGATCGAAGGCGATGCCCGCCGCGAGGCCGAGCTGGTCTGGGCGGCCTACGACGCGCCGGAACTGCGCGCGCAGTTCGTTCGCGATATCGGTACCGACGAAGCGGAAATCACGCTCGCTCCGGAGAATATCCGCTGCGCCGCGTGCGCATGGCTGATCGAACAGCATCTTCAGCAGTTGCCGGGCGTGGTATCGGCGGTGGCCAACGTGGCCACGCGCCGTGTGGTCGTCCGCTGGCGCGCGGGCGCGCAGCCGGTCGCCGGGCTGCTGGCCGCGCTTGCCGATATCGGCTATCTCGCCTGGCCGTTCGAGGTGGGCCGCGCCGACCGCGCGGACCGCCGCGAGCGCCGGGCGCTGCTGATGCGCATGGCGGTGGCGATGCTCGCGATGATGCAGGTCATGATGTATGCGTGGCCGGTCTACACCTACGAGGCGACCATCGACGCGGGCCTGCTGACGCTGATGCGCTGGGCGAGCTTTGCGCTGACGCTGCCGGTGGTCACCTATTCGGCGTGGCCGATCTTCGCTGGTGCATGGCGCGATCTCCGCGGGGGCCGCGCGGGGATGGACGTGCCGGTAGCGATCGGCGTGGCGGCCGGTTTTCTCGCGAGCACGGTGGCCACCGTGCGCGGCCACGGGGAGGTCTACTTCGACTCCGTCACGATGTTCGTGGCGTTCCTGTTGCTGGCCCGGTATCTGGAGCTGCGCGTACGGCAGGCCTCGCGCAGCGGCGCCGAGATGCTCGCCCGGCAACTGCCGGCTACCTGCGAGCGCGTGGCGGAAGCCGGCGCCGCGAGTGAGCGGATTCCCGTCGCGCGGCTGCGGGTGGGTGACCGCGTGCGGGTGAGAGCGGGCGACGTGGTGCCCGCCGATGGCACGATCGTGCTCGGTGCAAGCGAGTTCGACGAAGCGCTGTTGACAGGTGAGTCGCGGCCGGTGCCGCGGGGGATCGGCGGCACGGTGCTCGCGGGCAGCTTCAACAGCGCGAGCCCGGTGGAGCTTCGCGTGACGCGCATCGGTGCCGCGACGCGGCTGGCCGAGATCGTCGCGGTGCTCGACCGCGCGCTGACCGACAAGCCCCGCCTCGCGGCGCTCGCCGATCGCGTGGCGGCGTGGTTCGTGGGGACGTTGCTGCTGCTTGCCACAGTCACGGGCGCGGTCTGGGCGCTGTGGATCGATCCGGCGCGCGCGTTGCCGGTGACCGTCGCGGTGCTCGTGGTGAGCTGCCCCTGCGCGCTGTCGCTGGCCGCGCCCGCGGCACTGGCGGCTGCGGGGGCCGCATTGTCCCGCTGCGGACTGCTGATGACGCGGGGCCATGCCATGGAGACGCTCGCGCGTGTCACCGACGTCGTGCTCGACAAGACCGGCACGCTGACGCAGGGGACGTTCTCGGTGGTGGAAACCGACGTGCTCGGCGCGCTGGACGCCTCGCAATGCCGCGCGCTGGCCGCGGCGATGGAGCGCGACAGCGAACACCCCATCGGCCGCGCGCTGCGGGCGGATGCATCCGGCGCGAGCCTGCCCGCGGTGCATGGGCTCCGCAATGTGCCGGGGCAGGGCGTCGAGGCGACGCTGGGAGCGCGGCAACTGCGGCTGGGCCACTACGCGTTCGTGGCCGCGGCCCGGGCCTGCGACGCAACGCGCGGCACGACCGGCACGCCCGACACTACCGACACGTCCAGCACGTCCAGCACGTCCAGCACGACCGGCGCGTCCGGCGCGGACGCCGCGCTTGCCACCCCTATCTGGCTCGGCGACGATCGAGGCCTGCTCGCGCGCTTCGTGCTGGCCGACGTCGCGCGGCCGCAGGCCGGCCTGTTGCTGGCCCGCCTGCATCGCCTCGGCGTGCGTGTGCACCTGCTCTCGGGCGACCACCCGAACGCCGTGCAGGCATGGGCGCAGCGGCTCGATATCGCCCGCGCCGCGGGCGCGCGGACGCCCGAGGGCAAGCGCGACGACGTGGCCGCGCTCCAGCAGTCGGGTGCCGTGGTGCTCGCCGTCGGCGACGGCATCAACGACGCCCCCGTGCTCGCACAGGCCCACGTCTCCATCGCCATCGGCAGCGGTGCCCCGCTCGCCCAGGCGGGCGCCGACGCGGTGCTGATGCACGACGACATTGCCACGATCGCCACCGCGCTGACCGTCGCCCGCCGCGCGCGCCGGGTCATGCGGCAGAACCTCGGCTGGGCATTCGCCTACAACGTCATCGCCATCCCGCTCGCGGCCACCGGCCATGTCACCGCGTGGATGGCCGGCATCGGCATGTCGCTGTCCTCGCTGCTGGTCGTGCTCAACGCATGGCGGCTGCTACGCGTACCGAAGGAGGCCTGACGATGGACATGCTCTACCTGCTGGTGCCGATGAGCCTCGTACTGGTGGCGCTGATTGCCGGCGCGCTCTGGTGGGCCATGCATGCGGGTCAGTACGACGACCTCGACCGCCCGGCGGAAGCCATCCTGCTCGACAACGACAGCGTGACGCCGCGCAACACCCTCGAAAAAAGTTCATCGCAATTTCCTCAAAGTTGATGGAGGTCAACGCCGGGTCGATGACGCTTCACTAAAGTCGGGTCGTCATCGGGGTTTTTTATCTCACTTTTGCATTGGGGGTCTGAATGGAAGTCACCACCGCTGCGTCTCGCGTGCCGGATCTCGCGAGCACGCGCGCGGATACCCGCGCAGGAACCTTCAACTACGGCGTGGTGCGGCAGTTCGCGATCATGACCGTGGTCTGGGGGATCGTTGGCATGGCTGTCGGCGTCCTGCTGGCGGCGCAACTGATCTGGCCGGATCTCAACTTCAATACACCGTGGCTGTCGTTCGGCCGGCTGCGGCCGCTCCATACCAACGCGGTGATCTTCGCGTTCGGCGGCAGCGCGCTGTTCGCGACCTCGTACTACGTGGTGCAGCGCACGTGCCAGGCTCGTCTGTTCTGCGGCCCGCTGGCCGCGTTCACGTTCTGGGGCTGGCAGGCGGTCATCGTGGCGGCCGTCATCACGCTGCCGATGGGCATCACGAGCTCGAAGGAGTACGCCGAGCTCGAGTGGCCGATCGACATCCTGATCACGCTGGTATGGGTCGCCTACGCAATCGTGTTCTTCGGCACCATCATTCGCCGCAAGACGCGCCATATCTACGTGGCCAACTGGTTCTTCGGCGCCTACATCCTGACCATCGCGCTGCTGCATATCGTGAACAACATCGAGATGCCGGCGTCGATGTGGAAGTCCTATTCGGCGTACGCGGGCGTGCAGGACGCGATGGTGCAATGGTGGTACGGCCACAATGCGGTCGGGTTCTTCCTCACCACGAGCTTTCTCGGGATGATGTACTACTTCATCCCCAAGCAGGCCGGCCGCCCGATCTACTCGTACCGGCTCTCGATCGTCCACTTCTGGGCGCTCAACTTCACCTACATGTGGGCCGGCCCCCACCATCTGCAATACACGGCGCTGCCCGACTGGGCCCAGTCGCTGGGCATGGTGTTCTCGCTGATCCTGCTCGCGCCGTCGTGGGGCGGCATGATCAACGGGATCATGACGCTGTCGGGCGCCTGGCACAAGCTGCGCACGGACCCGATCCTCAAGTTCCTCGTCGTCGCGCTGTCGTTCTACGGCATGGCCACGTTCGAAGGGTCGATGATGTCCATCAAGACCGTCAATGCGCTGTCGCACTACACGGACTGGACGATCGGCCACGTCCATTCGGGCGCACTGGGCTGGGTCGCGATGATCTCCGTGGGCTCGCTCTACTACCTGATTCCGCGCCTGTTCGGCGAGAAGCAGATGTACAGCGTGCGGCTGATCGAATGGCACTTCTGGATCGCGACGATCGGCGTGGTGCTCTATATCGCGTCGATGTGGATCGCGGGCGTGATGGAGGGCCTGATGTGGCGCGCCACGCAGCCCGACGGCACGCTGACCTACGCATTCGTCGAAGCGGTGAAGGCCAAGTATCCGTTCTATCTGATCCGGTTGCTGGGCGGCCTGTGCTTCCTCTCCGGGATGCTGATCATGGCCTGGAACGTGTACCGCACGATCGCCGGCAAGCGCGCGGTGGACGCGCCCATTCCGGACGGCCTGGCCCCGGCCGCCGCGCACTGATAGGGAAGGATGTCGAAGATGTCAGCACAACAACAGAAGTTCTGGTCCCACGAAACCCTCGAGAAGAACGTCGGCTGGCTGATCGTGGCCACGATCATCGTGGTCAGCATCGCCGGTCTCGTGCAGATCGTGCCGCTGTTCTTCCAGCATTCGACGACGCAGCCCGACCCCGGCATCACGCCGTACTCGCCATTGCGCCTGATGGGCCGCGATATCTATATCCGCGAAGGCTGTGTGGGCTGCCACTCCCAGCAGGTGCGCACGCTGCAGGCGGAGACCGAACGCTACGGCCACTTCTCGACGGCCGGCGAATCGGTGTTCGACCATCCGTTCCTGTGGGGCTCCAAGCGGACCGGTCCGGACCTCGCGCGCGTCGGCGGCCGCTACTCGGACGACTGGCAGCGCGTGCACCTGCGCAATCCCCGCGACGTGGTGCCCGAATCGGTCATGCCGTCATATCCGTGGCTCGAGAAGACGCCGCTCGCCACCGACAGCGTCCAGGCGCGCATGCACGCGCTCAAACGATTAGGGGTGCCTTACACCGAGGACGAGATCGCGCACGCGCCCGAGGCGCTCGCTGGCAAGACCGAGGAGGACGCGATGGTCGCGTACCTGCAGGGCCTCGGCATCAATCGCCGCAACGTGCGCATCGACGGTGCGCCGGCCAAGGAGTAAGGCCATGGCCATGCTGACCGCGATCGCCACCGTCATCTCCATGGTGGTCTTCCTCGGCATCTGCTGGTGGGCGTGGTCCGCGCACCGGCAGGCCGCCAATCTCGAGTCCGCGCTGCTGCCTTTCGCGCTGCCGGACGAAACGACAACGCGCCCCACAACGTCTCCCGACGGGGAGCTTCGATCATGAGCGATTTCACTTCCGGATTCTGGAGCTATTACATCGCCGCCATCGCACTGGTCGGCATCGTGTGGTGTGCGTGGCTGCTGCTGTCGCAACGCCGTATCGCCGCGCAGCAGACCGGCGCCGCCGCCGATACGGGTCATGTCTGGGACGGCGACCTGCGCGAACTGAACAACCCGCTGCCGCGCTGGTGGATGTGGATGTTCCTGCTGTCGTGCGTGTTCGCGCTCGCCTACCTCGTGCTGTACCCCGGGCTCGGCGCGTACCGGGGCGTGCTCGGCTTCTCGACGCAGGGCGAACTCGCGGCGCAGCGGCAGGCAGCCGAGGCGACGCAGCATGCGATCTACGCAAAGTACATGCAGATGGATGTCAAGGCGGTGGCCGCCGATCCCGAGGCGCACGAGATCGGCCAGCGGCTGTTTCTCAATTACTGCGCGCAGTGTCATGGCTCCGATGCGCGGGGCAGCCGCGGCTTTCCGAACCTGACCGATACCGACTGGCTGTATGGCGGCGATCCCGACACCATCCGCCAGACCATCACGAAGGGCCGCAATGGCAAGATGCCGTCGTTCGCGGCCGCCGTCGATGGCAAGCTCGCGGGCGACGTCGCCCAGTATGTGCGATCGCTGTCGGGACTCGCCTACGACCCGATTCGCGCATCGCGCGGCGAAGGCACGTTCAAGACCACCTGTGCGGCCTGCCACGGAAGTTCGGGCAAGGGCAATCAGGCCCTCGGCGCGCCGAATCTCTCGGACAACGTCTGGCTCTATGGCAGCTCGGAGGGCACGATCGTCGAGGCGATCCTCAAGGGTCACGACGGCCATATGCCCGCGCATGAGGAAATTCTGACGCCCGAGCGCATCCAGATGCTGACCGCCTATGTCTGGAGCCTGTCCAATACGGATGGGGCGTCGCGATGAATGACAACAGCTGGCGGCCGATGTCGATGCCCGGTGCGGAGAATTCCGACGAGGCACTCTACGAGGTGCGGCGCAAGATCTATCCGCGCTCGGTCACCGGCGCCTTCGACCGCTGGCGTGTCTGGCTCGTGATTTTCACGCAGCTGATCTTCTATGGCACGCCATGGCTGCAGTGGAATGGCCGGCAGGCGGTACTGTTCGATCTGGGCGCGCGCAAGTTCTATATCTTCGGGCTCGTGCTGTGGCCGCAGGACGTGATCTACCTGTCGGTGCTGCTCGTGATCTCGGCGCTCGCGCTGTTCCTGTTCACCGCGATCGCAGGGCGCCTGTTCTGCGGCTACGCGTGTCCGCAGACGGTCTACACGGAGATCTTCCTGTGGATCGAGCGCCGGATAGAAGGCGACCGTTTCGCGCGTATCCGGCTCGACGGCGATCCGTGGTCGCTGCGCAAGCTGCGGCTCAAGGCCACCAAACACGCGTTGTGGATCGTTATCGCGCTGTGGACGGGCTTCACGTTTGTCGGTTTTTTCACACCCATTCGCGCGCTGGGCGGCCAGGTCGCCAGCGCCGGGCTCGGGCCGTGGCAGACGTTCTGGATGCTGTTCTATGCGTTCGCGACGTGGGGCAACGCGGGATTCATGCGCGAGCAGGTGTGCAAGTACATGTGCCCGTACGCGCGTTTCCAGAGCGTGATGGTCGATCGCGACACGTTCGTGGTGACCTATGACGTCGGCCGCGGCGAGCCGCGCGGCAGCCGCGGCCGCAAGGCCGATTACCGTGCCGCGGGCCTCGGCGATTGCGTGAACTGCAGCATCTGCGTGCAGGTCTGCCCGACCGGTATCGATATTCGCGACGGCCTGCAGTACGAGTGCATCGGCTGCGGCGCCTGCATCGATGCCTGCAATCAGGTCATGGACAAGATGGCCTATCCGCGCGGGCTGATTCGCTATACATCCGAGAACGCAATGCGGCAGAGCCTGTCGCCGGAGGCCGCGCGCCGCCGGCTGCTGCGGCCGCGCGTGCTGATCTACTCGACCGTCTGGCTCGCGCTCGTCGCGGGACTGGCGGTATCGATCGCGCTGCGCGCGCCGCTCAAGGTCGACGTGCTGCGCGACCGCGGCGCATTGAGCCGCGAAGTCGAGGGCCGGTGGATCGAGAACGTCTACCGGCTGCAACTGATCAATACGACCGAAGCGCCCATGCAGGTGCGCGTGCAGGCCAACGGCCACGACCTGGCCGGTATCAGCATCGAATACGACCCCACGGCGGAGGCGCTGGCGCCGGCATCGAACCGGCTCGTGCCGGTCCGCATCCGCGTGCCCATCGAGGCCGCGCAGCCGGGCACGCACAAGATCGATATCGCGGTAACGGCGGAGCAGGGCGGTCATCAGGTGGCCGATGTCCGTCAGGCCACGAGCTTTATCGTGCCGCGCAATCTCTAGGGAACAGGGAGTTCACATGCAGACGCAACAAGGTAGACCGTGGTGGAAGGAACCGTGGCCGTGGCTGCTGATGAGCGGCCCGCTGCTGGCCATGATCGGCTGCGGCGTGACGATCTGGCTCGCCGCGCAGCATGCGGACCGGCCCGTCGCCGACGCCGAGCATCGCGGCCTGGTGGTCAAGGCCGTGCCCGAAGCGAGGCATCCATGAACGGACACACACGTTGGCGCTGGCTGATGTGGGTGTTGTGGCCCGCGTTCCTGGTGGCTGGCGTGGCGACGGCGGCGGTGTTCTCGCTCGTCGATCCCAGCGACCTCATGCTGTTCGGCCATCCGCTCGAGGCATCGCGCGAGGCCGTGTACACGGTGGGTTTCCTGTCGGCGTGGATGCTGTGCGCGGTGTCGAGCGGACTCACGCTCTACACGCTGCCCGCACCGCTTGCAGAGACCGACGAACTGGAATGAATGCGGAGTGAGCGACGATGCCGTCAGCAGCTGCGGCTGTAGATCTGCCTGAGACCATCGACGTCAACGAGCTTGACATGGCGCTGACGAATCTGGATGAGTCCGGCCTCGGCGAAGCGCGAGAACAGGCGGCTGACCGTCTCGAGCTTGAGCCCGAGGTAGCTGCCGATTTCCTCGCGGCTCATGCGGAGCACGAACTCGGTAGACGAGTAGCCGCGCGCGGACAGGCGTGTGGAAAGGTTGATCAGGAACGCGGCCAGTCGCTCTTCCGCGCGCATCGAACCGAGCGTCATCAACATGAGCTGGTCCTGCGAGATCTCCCGGCTCATCAGGCGCAGGAACTGCTGTTGCAGAGAAGGCAGTTCGCTGGAGAGTGCGGTGAGGTCGTTGAAGCGGACCACGCAGACTTCGGTGTCCTCGAGCGCCGAAGCATCGGACGCGTGCTGCATCTCGCTGAGGCCATCGAGGCCCACGATCTCGCCGGGCAGATGGAAGCCCGTGATCTGCGAGCGCCCGTCTTCCATCGTGACATGCGTCTTCAGCGTGCCGAAGCGCACCGCGTAGACGGCGGTCAGCGGATCTCCCATGCGATAGAGCGTCTCGCCCTTGTGCACGCGGTAGCGTTCCTGCACGAGCGTATCGATCTTCTCGAGGTCCTGCTTGTTCATGCCGACGGGCAGGCACAGTTGGCCCATCGCACACGTGGAGCAACGGGGGGACATCTCGGTGATCGGGATGGGCGTGAGCAATTGAGACCTGTCGGTGAAGCGCGCTCGCGGGGGCACGATGAATGCATTCTAGCGTGCGCGCCTAGACGAAAGCGAGGAACAGTTGATATTTGAGGTACTTTTCAGTGTCTTCCTATTAGCGTTATTGGGTGGCATTCATTGCGCGGCAATGTGCGGTGGCATTGCGATCGCCGTTTCGCCAGAAGCAAAGGCTGCGGGCTCGCCGGTGCCGCTTATCGCGCGGCAACGCATGCATGCATGGCGGCGCGCGTGGTGGCGCGACACGCTCGCGATGCATGCGGGCCGTGTGTCGACATACATGATGCTCGGCGCCGCGATGGGGGCGATTGGCGCGCTGGCGTGGAAGCATGACGTGCTGCCGCTGCAGCGCTCGCTGTTCGCGCTCGGCAGTGCGATGCTGATCGTCGCGGGCGTCTGGCTGATGCGGGGCGGCGCGGTGCGCATGGCATGGCTCGAACGGGTGATGGCGCGCGTGGCCGGCGCAATGCACACAACGGGCGCAATGGGCGCGACAGGTGCGCGCGTGCATGCGATGTGGGGGCGCCTGGGTCCGGTGCCGCGACGCTACGTCACCGGTCTCGCATGGGGGCTCGTCCCGTGCGGCATGGTCTACGGCGCGCTCGGGCTCGCGTTGCTGGCGGGCAACGCCGCCTCGGGTGCGCTGGTGATGGGCGCGTTCGGTCTCGGCACGCTGCCGAATCTGCTCGCGCTGTCCGGCTTCTCGGGCTGGCTGCGGCGCCAGGCGAGGCGCCCTGCGGTGCGGACGCTGGCCGGGCTGGCGGTGGCGGGCTTTGGCGTGGCCGGCATCGCGCGGGCGGCCCTGCTGCCGGAAATGCTGGCCCGGCACGGCTTCTGTCTCGTGCTCTGAGCGCGGGGCGGAGGAAGGGAGCCGGAGGGGGGCGGGAAGGGAGTCGGGAGGGGGCGGGTTGCAGGCGCCCCCGGATATGCCATACAATCGCCGGAACCACGGTATCGCGCACGTAGTCTTTGTGGCGTCCGCGGCATCGTCAGTGTGATGCCCCCCATCAGGGGGGATATCGACGGATCCCATGCTCAGGCGTGACAGATCCACCCCCACGGTATTTCTGGTTCAAAAGATCTGGTTCAAAAGACCGGGCCGCGCCGTGGAGTGGCGATGCCGGCCCCGGGGCGCTTTCCTGCCCGGGCCCGATATCCGTTGATCTTGCCGTTGCAGCGAGCGGTTCGCGGCGACGACGTCCGCCCCTGAGGGAGAAGGCGCGACGCAAGAGGTCCATCGGTCGGCCACGCCGGACGCCGGACAATCTTCTGCCGGAATGACCGGCAAATCGATGCATCAAAACGAAGTGCACGGCTTGAGTGCGACACGCATGCGAGTTGGCTGCGCGACGAGATGGCGGTGGTAATCGGCCGCTGTATCCGAAATCTCCCGTGCTTTCGGGACTTTGTCCGGAAGCAGGTGCAATACAGGCTGCACGCAATCACATGAATACCCAAGAGGCGAAGATCGTCCTCGAGACCGCGCTGATCTGCGCGCAGGAGCCGCTGCGCGTGAACGATCTGCGCAAGCTGTTTGCCGACGATGTCGGTGCCGACACCATCCGCGTGCTGCTCGAAGAGCTGCGCCAGGACTGGCTGCAGCGCGGCGTGGAACTGGTTGCGCTCGCAAGCGGCTGGCGATTCCAGAGCCGGCCCGAAATGCGCGAGTACCTCGATCGCCTGAATCCGGAGAAGCCGCCCAAGTATTCGCGCGCAGTGATGGAAACGCTGGCGATCATCGCGTACCGGCAGCCCGTGACGCGTGGCGACATCGAGGAAATTCGCGGTGTGACCGTGAGCACCGAAGTGATCAAGAAGCTCGAGGACCGGAGCTGGATCGAGGTCATCGGGCACCGTGACGTGCCGGGCCGTCCCGCGTTATATGCGACGACCAAGGCGTTCCTCGACGATCTGGGCCTGCGCACGCTCGATGAGCTGCCGCCGCTGGAAGATGCCCAGGCGCAGGTGCAGGCCGCGCTGCTGGACCAGCAGGCGATCGATTTCGAAGAGGTGGCCACGGCCAACCCGCAGGTGAGCGCGAGCGGCGACGAGGAAGCCTTCGCGGAAGCCGCGCCCGAAGAGACGAACGCCGAGACGGTCGCCGAGACGGTTGCTGAATCGGTCGCCGAGACGAGCGCCGAGACGGACGCCGAATCGGTCGCCGAATCGGTCGCTGAATCGCAACCCGAACACGCCGAAACGCAACCCGAAGCCCAGGCAGAGGCGCAACCCGAAGCGGATATCGCGGAGGAAACCGGCGCGGAACCCGAGCCCGCGCCCACGCTTCAAAACGGTCCGGATGACGAGGCGCCTGTGGAACAGGCCCACGGCATCCACGAGGACATCGACGCGTCCGCCGGGGAGGCATCCCCGGCGTCGCCGGACGGCAGCACGCCGCATCCGGCCGAGGACGATGAGCGCGTGTCCAACTGAACAACATGCAACATCCGATAGTGAATATTTTGTCTGATTCCGTTGATCAAGACGTCCGCCAGCCGGACGATGCCGGTGCGCCCGACGCATCCGGCACGGACGGCGCGCCGCGCCGCAAGGGACTGCGCCGTGGCCTGCGCAATCTGGTGGCGTCCCGCCGCCAGTCCGCGCAGGACCGCGAGCCCGGCCGCGCGGAAGGTGGCGAGGGCGATGCGTCCGGCGCGGGCAGCGATGCCGCTGCCGCCGCGCCCCGCGAGCCGCGTGCCCGCGGCCGGCGCAAGCCCGCGGCCCCGGTGGCGGCCGCCGGCGAAGCTGCCGACGGCGATCAGGCCGTGGCGGGCGAGGGTGGCGACGGTGGCGCGCAGGCGCAGCCGCAGGGCCAGCCCGGCGGCGGCAATCGCAAGCGCCGCCAGCAGCCGCAACGCAAGGCCGCGCTCGTCGATGGCGAGGCGCGTCCCGCGGCCGGCAATGCACAAGGCAAGCGCGGCAAGGGCGGTAGCCGCGGCCAGGGCGGTCAGCAGGGTAACCAGCAGGGCAATCCGGGTGGGCAGAAGGCCGGCGGCCGTGGCGAGCGTGCCGAACGCGGCGACCGCAAGGGCGAGCGCGCCGGCGGCGCGGGCCGCGGTGGCAAGGGCGGTCAGGGTGCTCAGGGCGGTCAGGGCAGCGAGCTGCTCGTCAAGTCGCCCGCCAAGGCCGCGGCCGGTGCCGAAGACCTGTTCAAGTTCGTGATTTCCGAGCAGTACGACCAGGAAGACATGGTCGTGCCGCGCACCAAGGCCAAGCCCGTGCGCGAGCTCTCGGCCGAAGACGATGCGCCCAAGCTGCACAAGGTGCTCGCCGAGGGTGGCCTCGGCTCGCGCCGCGAGATGGAAGAGCTGATCCTGCAGGGTCGCGTGTCCGTCAACGGACTGCCCGCGCATATCGGCCAGCGCATTCTGCCGACCGATCAGGTGCGCGTGAACGGCAAGCTGATCCATCGCAAGATCTCGACGAAGCCGCCGCGCGTGCTGCTGTATCACAAGCCCGCGGGCGAGATCGTCAGCCAGTCCGATCCGGAAGGCCGTCCGACCGTGTTCGACAGCCTGCCGCGCATCAAGACCGGCAAGTGGGTGGCCGTGGGCCGCCTCGACTTCAATACCGAAGGCCTGCTGATCTTCACGACGTCCGGCGACATCGCCAACCGCTTCATGCATCCGCGCTACGGCGTGGAGCGCGAGTACGCGGTGCGCACGCTGGGCGAGCTCGGCGAGTCCGATCGCCAGCGTCTGCTGCATGGCATCGAGCTCGACGACGGCGAGGCCAACTTCCTGCGTATCGCGGACGGCGGCGGCGAAGGCGTGAACCAGTGGTATCACGTGGCGCTGACCGAAGGCCGTAACCGCGAAGTGCGCCGCATGTTCGAGGCCGTCGGCCTGACCGTGTCGCGCCTGATCCGGACGCGCTACGGCCAGTTCCTGCTGCCGCGCGGCCTCAAGCGCGGCCGCTGGCAGGAGCTGGAAGCCGCGGACGTGCGCACGCTCATGGCCGGCATCGGCCTGAAGGCGCCCGCCAAGGGCGAGCAGCAGCCGAAGGGCGCCAGCAAGGTGAGCGGCCGCAAGGCGCGCACCGAAGCCGCGATCGCCGGCATGCCGATGCCGACGGGCATGGATGGCCTGCCGCGCTTCGAGAAGAGCGGTCCGCGTGGCGGCAGTGGCGCCGGCCGCGGTCAGCCCGATCCGATGCAGACCTCGATGGGCTACATCCCGACCGGCCCCGCGCCGCTGACGTCGCATACGACCAAGTTCGGCGGCGGCCAGGGTGGCCTGCGCGGCGGTCAGGGCGGTATGCGCGGCGGTCAGGGCGGCATGCGCGGTGGTATGGGCGGCGGTGGCGGCACCGGTGGCGGTCTCGGTGGCGGCCGTGGCGGCCGCTCGCAGCCGCCGCGCCGCGGTGGCGGCGATGTGAATGGCAATGTGATGCCGAAGGCCGCGAAAGGTGGTAACGGCGGTGGCAACGGCGGCGGAAATGGCGCCGGCGGTGGCGCGGGCGGCAACAATCGCCGTCAGCGTGGCCGCGGCGGTCACGGCGGCGGCGGCCATGGCGGCAATCGCTGAGCAGCTTGCCGCACGCGGCGCCCGCGAGGGTGTCGCGTGTCGCCCGGGGCCCCGGCCCCTGGCGCGCGGCGTCCAGCAGGCTTTTGCCTTTTGGACATAATCCGCGTATAATCAAAGTCTATTCAAAGTGTCATCCTCCACGTGAGGGTGGGCGAATGATGGGCATTGCGCCCATTTTTTTTTGGTTCGCCCGCTTCAAAAATTTGAAGGTTCTTACTCGGGATTACAGTGCATCTGGCAGATTTGATCGAAACCACCCTGAACGGCATGGGCTACGAATTGGTGGATCTTGAGCGTGCCCCGGCTGGACTACTGCGTGTTTTTATCGATCAGCCGGATACCGGTATCGTCATCGAGGACTGCGAAAAGGTCAGTCGGCAGCTCACGCACGTCTTGACGGTCGAAAATATCGACTACGAGCGCCTGGAAGTCTCCTCGCCGGGGCTGGACCGGCCGCTGAAGAAGCTGGCCGACTATGTCCGCTTCGCTGGTGCCGAAGCGCGCGTCACGCTGCGCCTGCCTGTCAACGGCCAGAAAAATTTCGTCGGCATCCTGCGGGAGCCCACGGGTGAGGCCGGGGCCGAGAAGGTTGGCCTGGAATTCGAAGGCAAGGACGGCCCGGCACTGCTGGAATTCGCCATATCCGATGTCGACCGCGCACGGCTCGTGCCGGTGTTCGACTTCAAAGGAAATCAAAGAAAAGGGAACAAGCAATGAGCCGCGAAGTTCTGTTGCTCGTCGATGCGCTCGCGCGTGAAAAGAACGTCGACAAGGATGTGGTATTTGGCGCGCTGGAAGCGGCACTCGCTTCCGCGACCAAGAAGCGTTTCGAGGAAGATGTCGATATTCGTGTCGCGATCGACCGTGAATCGGGTGAGCACGAGACGTTCCGCCGCTGGCTGGTCGTTCCCGACGAACAAGGCCTGCAGGAGCCGGACAAGCAGATCCTGCTGTTCGAAGCCCGTGAGCAGAATGCCGACGCGCAGCTCGACGATTTCGTCGAGGAGCAGATCGAGTCCGTGGAATTTGGCCGTATCGGCGCGCAGGCTGCCAAGCAGGTGATCCTGCAGCGCATCCGCGATGCCGAGCGCGAGCAGATCCTGAACGACTACCTCGATCGCGGCGAGAAGGTGATGACCGGTACGGTCAAGCGTGCCGACAAGAAGGGTCTGATCGTCGAGTCGGGCCGCGTCGAGGCGCTGCTGGCACGTGACCAGATCATTCCGAAGGAAAACCTGCGCACCGGCGACCGTGTGCGCGCGTATATCCTCAATGTGGACCGCGCCGCGCGTGGCCCGCAGATCGAACTCTCGCGCACGGCGCCCGAGTTCCTGATCAAGCTGTTCGAGAACGAAGTGCCCGAGATGGAACAGGGCCTGCTCGAGATCAAGGCTGCCGCACGGGATCCGGGCGTTCGCGCGAAGATCGCGGTGGTGGCGCACGACAAGCGCATCGATCCGATCGGTACCTGCGTGGGCGTGCGTGGCACGCGCGTGACGGCAGTGCGCAACGAGATCGGCGGCGAGGCGGTGGACATCGTGCTGTGGTCGGAAGATCCGGCGCAGTTCGTGATCGGCGCCCTGGCGCCGGCGCAGGTCCAGTCGATCGTGGTCGATGAGGAAAAGCACAGCATGGACGTGGTGGTGGACGAGGAAAACCTCGCCGTCGCCATTGGCCGCAGCGGTCAGAACGTACGCCTGGCGTCGGAGCTGACCGGCTGGCAGATCAACATCATGACGCAGGAAGAATCGGCGCAGAAGCAGGCCGAGGAAAGCGAAGTGGTGCGCAAGCTGTTCATGGCCAAGCTGGACGTGGACGAGGAAGTGGCGGACATCCTGATCGAGGAAGGCTTCTCGACACTTGAGGAAGTCGCTTACGTCCCCATCAATGAAATGATGGAGATCGAAGCGTTCGACGAGGACACCGTCAACGAGCTGCGCAACCGCGCACGCGATGCGCTGCTGACGATGGAACTGGCCCGGGAAGAAAAGGTGGAAGAGGTGTCGCAGGATCTGCGCTCGCTCGAAGGCCTGACTCCCGAGCTGATCGGCAAACTGGCCGAAGGCAATATCCACACGCGCGACGACCTGGCCGAACTGGCCGTCGACGAGCTGGTCGAGATGATCGGTGTGAGCGAGGACGATGCCCGCGCGCTGATCATGAAGGCACGGGAACATTGGTTCAACTGAGGGACACGGCCGGGACGTGTTCCGGCCGCGCGCTTTCCGCAACAAACTGTCCCGACGTAGAAACCAAGTATTGAAAGGGTTTGAATGGCAAGCACAACAGTTGCCCAACTGGCCGCAGAACTGAGCCGCAGCGCAGCTGCCCTGCTGGAACAATTGCAGGCAGCTGGGGTGGGCAAGGCGACGCCTGAAGACATCATCACCGAATCGGACAAGACCCGGCTGCTCGACTACCTCAAGCGGTCGCATGGTCAGGCCGATGACAGCGCGCGGAAGAAAATCACGCTGACGAAGCGTGAGACGTCCGAGATCCGCCAGGCCGACTCCACCGGCAAGACTCGCACCGTGCAGGTCGAGGTGCGCAAGAAGCGCGTCCTGATCAAGCGCGACGAGTCCTCGGCCGATACGCATGGCGATGGCGGCGATTCGCAGGAATCCGCGGCCGAACAGGCACGCCTCGAGGAAGAGGAGCGCCGCCAGCAGGAAGAACAGCTGGCGCGCCAGGAAGCCGAGCTCAAGGCACGCCGCGAGGCCGCCGAGCGCGAGGAAGCCGAGCGCCGCGCGAAGCAGGAAGCTCTGGAGGCCGAACAGCGCCGCCAGGCCGAACTGCTGGCCGCCAAGGCGGAGGAAGAAGCTGCGGCAGCACGTGCCGTGGCGGACGCCGCCGAGGAAGCCGCGCGCACGAAGGCCGAGGAAGACAAGACGCGCCTGGCCGCCGAACGCGTGGAAGCGCAGAAGGCCGCCGACAATGCGAAGGCTGCCGCGGATACCGCGCGCGCCGAGCAGCAGGATGCCGCACGCCGCCGCCGCGAAGCCGCGGAAGCGGAAGCGCGCGCGATCCAGCAAATGCTCAATGCGCCCGCACGTGTGCTGAAGGCACCGTCCGAGCGCAAGGCCGAGGAAAAGAAGGCCGAGCAGACCGGTACGCTGCACAAGCCTGTGAAGGCGCCCGGCACCGAAGTCAAGAAGGACGAGAAGAAGGCGCCGGCCACGGCGGGCGCTACCACGACCACGACCACCACGGACAAGAAGGGCAAGGTCGTCAAGGCCGGTACTTCCTCGACGTGGCAGGACGAAGGTTCGCGCAAGAAGGGCAGCGGCCTGAAGACGCGCGGCGATTCGTCAGGTGGCGTCGGTGGCTGGCGCGGCGGTCCGCGTGGCCGCGGCGGCAAGCATCATGCCGACGAGCGCAGCAACTTCCAGGCGCCGACCGAACCGGTGGTGCGTGAAGTGCACGTGCCGGAAACCATTTCCGTGGCCGATCTGGCGCACAAGATGGCGGTGAAGGCCTCCGAGGTCATCAAGCAGATGATGAAGCTCGGCCAGATGGTGACCATCAACCAGGTGCTGGACCAGGAAACCGCCATGATCGTGGTGGAAGAAATGGGCCACAAGGCGTTTGCCGCCAAGCTGGACGATCCGGAAGCGCTGCTCGACATCGGTGGTGAGGAACACACCGACGCCGAACTGCTGCCGCGTCCGCCGGTGGTGACCGTGATGGGTCACGTTGACCACGGCAAGACCTCGCTGCTCGACTACATCCGCCGCACGAAGGTTGCCGCGGGCGAAGCGGGCGGTATCACGCAGCATATCGGTGCCTACCACGTGGAAACCGAGCGCGGCGTGATCACGTTCCTGGACACCCCGGGTCACGAGGCCTTCACGGCCATGCGTGCACGCGGTGCGAAGGCAACCGATATCGTGATTCTGGTGGTGGCCGCCGACGACGGCGTGATGCCGCAGACGAAGGAAGCCATCGCCCACGCGAAGGCGGCCGGCGTGCCCATCGTGGTGGCGATCAACAAGATCGACAAGCCCGAGGCGAACCCGGACCGCGTGAAGCAGGAACTCGTGGCCGAGCAGGTGCTGCCGGAAGAGTACGGTGGCGACTCGCCGTTCGTGCCCGTGTCCGCAAAGACCGGTTTCGGTATCGACGATCTGCTGGAGCAGGTGCTGCTGCAGGCCGAAGTGCTGGAACTGAAGGCACCGGTCGATGCGCCGGCCAAGGGTCTCGTGGTGGAAGCCCAGCTCGACAAGGGCAAGGGTCCGATCGCAACGATCCTGGTGACGAGCGGTACGCTCAAGCGCGGCGACGTCGTGCTGGCCGGCAGTGCTTATGGCCGTGTCCGCGCGATGCTCGACGAGAACAGCAAGCCCGCGAAGGAAGCGGGTCCGTCGATCCCGGTGGAAATCCAGGGTCTGTCGGAAGTGCCCGCCGCGGGCGAGGAAGTGCTGGTGCTGCCGGACGAGCGCAAGGCGCGTGAAATCGCACTGTTCCGTCAGGGCAAGTTCCGCGACGTGAAGCTGGCCAAGCAGCAGGCGGCCAAGCTCGAGACGATGCTGGAGCAGATGAGCGAAGGCGAAGTCCAGTCGCTGCCGCTGATCGTGAAGGCCGACGTGCAGGGTTCGCAGGAAGCACTGGTGCAATCGCTGCAGAAGCTGTCCACGGACGAAGTCCGCGTGCAGATCGTGCACGGTGGCGTGGGTGGCATCTCCGAGTCCGACGTCAACCTGGCGACGGCATCGAAGGCGGTCATCATCGGCTTCAACGTGCGTGCCGACGCTGGCGCGCGCAAGCTGGCCGAGCACAATGGCATCGACATCCGTTACTACAACATCATTTACGATGCGGTAGACGAGATCAAGGCAGCCATGTCGGGCATGCTCGCACCGGAGAAGCGCGAGACCACGATCGGTCAGGTGGAAGTCCGTCAGGTCTTCCGCGTGCCGAAGATCGGCGCGGTGGCCGGCTGTATGGTCACCGACGGCATGGTCAAGCGGAACTCGCTGGTGCGCGTGCTGCGCAACAACGTCGTGATCCACAGCGGCGAGCTCGATTCGCTGAAGCGCTTCAAGGACGATGTCCGCGAGGTGAAGCAGGGCTTCGAGTGCGGTCTGTCGATCAAGAACTTCAACGACGTTCAGGAAGGCGACCAGCTGGAGGTGTACGAGATCACCGAGGTGGCACGTACGCTGTAACAGCGGCAAGGCAGTGGCGGGCATGTCCCGCCACTGTGTTTTTGTAGTAGCTAGACACGCAGAACATTACAGGTTTCGATGGCCAAGAAAGGCACCATCTCTTCCCGCAACATCCGGCTCTCCGACCAGATCCAGAAGGAACTGGCCGCGATGATCCAGCGCGAGATTCGCGATCCGCGCCTGGGGCTGGTCACGCTCCAGTCGGTGGCGCTGACGCCCGATTACGCGCACGCCAAGGTCTATTTCACGGTATTGGGCGCCGAGCCCGAAGTGGCCGCCGCCATTCTCAGGGAGAAGGCCGGCTACCTGCATTCGCTGCTGTTCAAGCGTCTGCATATCCATACCGTTCCCACGCTGCATTTCCATCACGACACGTCGGTCGAGCATGCGATCGAGATGTCGAAGCTGATCAACGAAGCGAACGCCACGCGCGCGAAGGACGACGAGTAAGGCCCTTGCGCCTGCCGTCCTGATTTGCGCGTGCCGCGCGGCACGCACCTCTCCGATGACCGACTCCCAAGAGACCCGACCGGCCGGCCCGCCTCGCGCGCCCCGGCTGCCGCGTCGTGATGTGCACGGCGTGCTGCTGCTCGACAAGCCGCTGGGGCTATCCTCCAACGACGCGCTCGTGCGTGCCAAGCGGCTGCTGCGCGCCAACAAGGCCGGGCATACGGGCACGCTCGATCCGCTGGCGACGGGCCTGCTGCCGCTGTGCTTTGGCGAAGCCACCAAGTTTTCGCAGGATCTGCTCGATGCCGACAAGACCTACGAGGCCGTCGTGCGTCTGGGGCAGACGACCACGACCGGCGATGCCGAGGGCGAAGTGGTGCTGCAACGCGAGGTGCGCGTGGACCGGGCCGCGCTCGATGCGGCGGTTGCGCGCTTTACGGGTGTGATCTCGCAGGTGCCGCCGATGTACTCGGCGCTCAAGAAGGACGGCAAGCCGCTCTACGAATACGCGCGGGCGGGGGAAACCGTCGAGCGCGCGGCGCGGACGGTGACGATCCACGAGATCGGGGTGCTGGCGGTGGCGCTCGACGATGCCGATGCCCCGGGGTTCACCATGCGCGTGACGTGCAGCAAGGGGACGTATATCCGGACGCTGGCCGAGGACATCGGCGAGGCGCTCGGATGTGGCGCGCATCTGACCGCGCTGCGTCGGACGGCGGTGGGGGACCTCACGCTCGATGGCGCGGTGACGCTCGAACAGATCGATGCGGTGGGCGATGACGTGCGGCCGTCGATGCTCGCGCCCGTGGATGCATTGCTGCAGCGTTGTGCGCCCGTGCATCTGGACGATGCGGCGATGGGGCGGTTTCTGCAGGGCCAGCGGATTGCGCGACGGGATTTGCCTTCGGATGTGGCGCTTGCCGAGGACGAGCTTGCCCGCGTCTATGGCGGGCAGCCCGCCCGGCTGCTTGGCGTCGCGCGGATGCGCGAGGGGGCGTTGCGGCCGGAGCGGCTGGTCAAGCTGTAAGGGGGCTCCGCCCCCTTTAATGCGCGCCGGGGGCGTCGGCGCCGCCGCCGCCCTGGGCCCGCTTCGTCAGCCAGACGAAAACGATCAGCACGAAGAACAGCACGCCCGAGATCCAGAAGATGTCGTTGGCGCCCAGCATCGACGCCTGTAGCGAGATGTTGCGCTCGATCACGCCCATGGCCTGCGCGCGGGTCATGCCCATGGCCGTCAGGCGGTCGAGTTGCGCGATGTAGGTCGGGTTGTATGGATTGACCTGCTCGATGAGCTGCGCATGGTGGAGCGCCGCGCGGTTTTCCCAGATCGTCGTGGAGATCGACGCGCCGATGGCGCCGAACGTGATGCGCACGAAGTTCGAGAGTCCCGAGGCGGCCGGGATTTTCGCCGGTGGCTGGCCCGAGAGGATGATCGACGTCAGCGGGATGAAGAACATTGCCATCGCAGCGCCCTGGATCAGTGTGGGAATCATCAGCGTGCGCGTGTCCACGCCCGTCGTGAAACCCGAGCGCATGAAGCTGACGATGCCGAACGTGATGAACGCCGCGGTCGCGACCCAGCGGGCGTCGACCTTTGGCAGCACGCGCCCGATGATCGGCGACAGGATGATGGCGAAGATGCCCACGGGCGCCATGACGATGCCCGCATCCGTAGCCGTGTAGCCGACGATGGTCTGCAGCCACAGCGGCAGGATCACGAGGTTGCCGAAGAACAGGCCATAGGCCACGGAGATCGCCACCACGCCCGCCGCGAAATTGCGGCCGCCGAACAGGTGGATATCGACGATCGGATGCTTCTCGTAAAGCTCCCAGACGAGGAAGAACAGAAAGCCGACCACCGCGGTGATCGTCAGGGCGACGATAAACGTGGAGTGGAACCAGTCGAGCTCCTTGCCCTTGTCGAGCATCAGCTGCATCGACCCCACCCAGATGACGAGCAGCGCAAGCCCGATGCGATCGATCGGCAGGATGCGGGTAGGCGTTTCGCGCTCGCGATAGATGGCCCACGTGGCATACGCCGCGCCGAGACCCACCGGGATGTTGATATAGAAGATCCACGGCCACGTCATGTTGTCCGAGATCCAGCCGCCGAGCAGCGGCCCCATGATCGGCGCGACGAGCGTGGTCATGCCCCATAGCGCGAGCGCCATCGAACTCTTGGCCGGCGGATAGCTCGCGAGCAGCAGCGACTGCGACAGCGGAATCATCGGACCCGCGACCGCGCCCTGCAGAATGCGCGCGGCCAGCAGGGTCTCAAGGTTCGGCGCCACGCCGCACAGCCACGACGACAGCACGAACAGCAGGATGGACGTGACGAACAGCCGCACCGCGCCGAAGCGCGTGGTGAGCCAGCCCGTGAGCGGCACGGAGATGGCGTTGGCCACCGCGAACGACGTGATGACCCATGTGCCCTGGTTGGGCGCCACGCCGAGGTCGCCGGAGATCGCCGGAATCGAGACGTTGGCGATGGACGAGTCCAGCACGTTCATGAACGTGGCCAGCGACAGCGCGATGGTGCCGACGATCAGCTTGCCGCCGGTCAGCGGCGCCGGCGGTGCGGGCGGGGCGCCTGCCGGAGCGGGCGCGCGGCCGCCGCTGTCATCGGCGTTGGCGGTAAGGGTATCGGCCATGATGCGCGATCAGGCGTGCTTGGCCGACGGGCGCGACGCGTCCGCGGGCGAGGGGCCGCGCGACGGCGCGGGGGCCGGGGCCGCGGACGGGGCCGCGGGCCGCGCCCCGCCCGCGGGGGGGGCCCCCGGGGTTTGGGGGCCGCTTGC
>NZ_JASATF010000047.1:0-32515 GCF_038440175.1 Cupriavidus sp. OTU4054 | reverse complement strand
GGGGGCCGTTTTACTCGCGCCGCCCCCCCGCCCGGGGGGGGGGGGGGGGCCCCCCCACGGGATTACTTGGACAGCAGCAGGTTCTGATTGTAGCGGCGCAGCGTATCGATCAGCGTCTGGTTCTCGGGCTCGATCTTCGCGGCCTCGTTCCAGGTCTTGCGTGCTTCGTCCTGCTGGCCGAGCTGCCACAGCACCTCGCCCAGGTGCGCGCCGATTTCCGCCTCGGGCGCTTTCGCGTAGGCATTGCGCAGCAGATCCGCGGCGGGCTGGAGTTCGCCCTGGCGGAACTTGACCCAGCCGAGGCTATCCATGATGTACGGATCGTCGGGGCCGAGTTCGGTCGCGCGTTCGAGCAGCTTGCGCGCTTCGGGCAGCCGCTCGTTGCGGTCCGCCAGCGAATAGCCGAGCGCGTTGTAGCCCTGCTTCTGGTCGGGCTGCATCGAGATGACCTTGCGCAGGGCGACCTCCATGCTGTCGTAGCGCTTCTCGCGTTCGTCGAGCATGGCGAGTTCATACAGCCAGTCCGCGTTGTCGGGTTCCGCCTTGACGCGTTCGGTCAGCACCTTGCGCGCGCGGTCGTAGGCCTTGCTGTCGATCAGCATCGACACCTCGGCCTGACGGATCGCGCCCATGCGCTGCGCGCGTTGCGCCGGATCGGGAATGTCCTCGGACTCCGCCATCATCTCGCCGAACACGGCCTGCGCGTCGTCGAGCTTGCCGAGACGGCCGAGCAACTGCGCGCGCTTGGCCTGCGCGGCCGGTGCGAGGCGGCCGTCGTCGATGCGGTCGAGCCACTGGATCGCGCCGTTGTAGTCCTTCTTTTCCTCGGCGATCTGCGCGAGGTACTGGAACGCGACGTCCGGGTTCGCGGCCGGCGACTTCTCGGCCATCTGCAGGTATTCCTTCAGATAGCGCTCGGCGTCGTCATAGCTGCGCGCCTGCAGGCTGGTCAGCCCGAGCGCGAGCGGCACGCGCGGATCGTTCGGTGCGACCTTGCGCAGCGCCTGGAACTGGTCGCGCGCGGCGTCCATGTCGTTCTTCTGCAGATACAGGCGCGCGAGCGTGATATGCCCGTTGACCGACGACGGCGACTTGGCGAGGAATTTCTTCAGCCCCGCGATTGCCTCGTCCGGCGACTGCTCGGCTCGCATTTCCGCGACCGCCAGCGCCGCGGCCTCGAAGTCCGGCTTCAGGCGCAGCGTCTCGTCGAGTTCCTTCAGCGCGCCGGCCGAATCGCCCGCGGCTTCCTTGGCCCGCGCGAGCGCGAAATGCGTCTCGGGCAGCTTTGTGTCGTTCGCGGTCAGGCGCTGGAGCACGGCCACCGCGCCGGCGGGGTCGCTCGTCCGCGATAACTGTTGCTGAAGCTGCAGGATCGCTTCGGCGCGATGCGCCGAGGGTGCCGCAGCGAGCTGCTGCGCCAGCAGCGGCTCGGCTTCCTCCCAGCGTCCGTTGAGCACCAGCAGCGTCGACAGCACCTGACGGGCCGCCGCCGACTTCGGCGCGAGCTCGACCCACAGCCGCGAGGCGTCGAGCGCCTGCTGCGAGATGCGCGCATTGAATGCGATTTCCGTCGCGCGTTGCGCCAGGCGGGGGTCGCGCGTCGAGCGCGCGAGGTCCAGGTACGTGCGATAGGCGGTGCCGACGAGACCACGCTGCAGCGAGATTTCCGCCGCGAGCACGCGGTACATGATGTCCGGCGTCAGCGTGACGTTGGGCAGCGGGGTCCGCGGGGCGCGCGATGCCGGCGCGACGGACGAGGGCGGGGCGAGCTCCGCATCGTCGTCGGACTGGGCGAGCAGGCCGGGCAGGGGAGCCGCCGGGGCGAACGTGGAAGCGGACGTGGAAGCGGGCGACGCGGGGGGTGCCGCGAATGCCGGTGCCGGTACCGTGAGCGACGCGAGCGATCCGAACGCCAGGAGCGCGGCCGCGGCCAGCGCGCGGGCATGGCGCAGAACTGGCATATGGGGCGTATGGGCGGCAATGCGGGCAACGCGGGCGATGCGGCGAGCGCGCGAACGCGGCTCGCCGATGTTGGCGGTGGTGATCATCGGGATGAATTCCGGGCGCATGGCCTATTTTGGGGACGAACGGGACAAATCGGCGAACGGGACAAACTATGCTCCGGCGCACGCGGCGTCAGGAATGGATGAGAGGCATTGTAGCCTGCCGCTACAATGCCCTGCTTGCCAGCGGTGCGGCGTTGCGTCTGACAGCACGCACATCGGAAACCGGGGGCCTGCGACTTGGAGCGTCGCGGCGGGCAAGAGGTTCTGTACCAGTTTCCACAACAAAAGGTTTTTCAGAGGTTTTTCGCGATGCCCGAGTTACCGGAAGTCGAAGTCACGCGCCGTGGATTGCTGCCGCATGTGGTCGGACGGCGCATCGTGGAGGTGACGGTGCGCCATCGCGGCCTGCGCTGGCCTGTGGACCCGGAACTGGAGGCATTGCTGGCCGGACGCGTGATCGCGCGCATCGAGCGCCGGGGCAAGTACCTGCTGCTCGAATGCCTGCCGGCGGAAGGGAGCGCGGCCGAGCCGGGCTGGCTGCTGGTACACCTCGGGATGACCGGCACGCTGCGCGTGTGGCCGCAGGCGCCCGCGCCGGGACCCCACGACCACCTCGACCTCGTGCTCGCGGGGCCGACGGGCGAGGGTGGCGATATCGTGCTGCGCTTTCGCGATCCGCGCCGGTTTGGTGCAATCCTCTGGAGTCCGCTGCCGGAGTCCGAACTGCCGAGCCATCCGCTGCTCGCCAACCTCGGTGTCGAGCCGTTCGACGCGCGATTCGACGGCGGCTGGTTCCACCGCCATACGCGCGGCCGGTCGGCCGCCATCAAGACCGTGCTGCTGGCCGGCGACATCGTCGTCGGCGTCGGCAACATATATGCATCGGAAAGCCTGTTTCGGGCCGGTATTCGTCCGACCACGCCGGCCGGGCGTATCAGCCGGGAGCGGTACGACAGGCTGGCCGTGGCCGTACGCGAGACGCTGGCCGAGGCCATCGCCCGCGGCGGCAGCACGCTGCGGGATTTCGTAGGCAGCGACGGCAACACGGGCTACTTCCAGCTGGACTGCCTTGTCTACGACCGGACCGGCGAGCCATGCCGCGTATGCGGCACGCCGATCCGTCAGATCGTTCAGGGCCAGCGCTCGACCTTCTACTGCCCCCACTGCCAGCGGTAGCCGGACAGCCTTCCGGCACGCTTCCTGTTGTTGCAGTTCACGCGCGTTTCACAGGGCGGGGACGGCGCTCGGACATGGCCGATGGCTCGGCGCAACACTCGCGTAATTTGGAGCCATCGAGGGGCGCGAATTCCACAAAATCGCGCCGGAAACATGTATCGTGTGCCCAGATAAAAAAAGTTACAAAAAAGCGTCGGATCCATCAAATCGGAAGGGTCTGACCGAGAGGCGCCTGCCTCGGGTCCGCAGGGTCAACGGGCCACCCGAAGTCGGCGTCGTTTGTGCGCGCAGTGCCATAACACCTAGCCCAAAACAGCGAACGCAGCCGAACACTCCATGACAAGCCTTGCCCATCAATTCGAACAGTATGGCGCCTGGAGAACGGGGGTACTCCAGTCACTAGCGGAATTCCAGTCGTGGTTGCAGCAGTACGACCTGTACGATGCCACCGCCGACGATCGCGTCCAGCGCATCCAGAACGTGCTCAAGAGCGACAGGCTCAAGGTCGCGTTCATCGCCGAGTTTTCGCGCGGCAAGAGCGAGCTGATCAACGCGATCTTCTTCGCCGACTATGGCCGCCGCATTCTCCCGTCGTCGGCCGGCCGGACCACCATGTGTCCGACCGAGCTGCGCTATGACGAAGCCGAGGCGCCCAGCATCCGGCTGCTGCCGATCGAGACGCGCCTGCAGGAAGCCTCCACCGCCGATTTCATGGAGCCCGGCGCCGCTGGCGGCTCCCACTGGACCACGGTACCGCTCGACCCATCCTCGCCCGAGGGGATGCTTGCGGCGTTCCAGCACGTGGTGGAAACCACGCGCGTGACGCCGGCCGTCGCGGAGTCGCTGGGCCTGTATCACGAGAACGACCCCGATGCCGCCTGGTCCGTCGATGCGGACGGCATGGTCGAGATTTCGCGCTGGCGCCATGCGGTGATCAACTTCCCGCATCCGCTGCTGCGCCAGGGCCTCGTCATTCTCGACACGCCGGGTCTCAACGCGATCGGTACCGAACCCGAACTGACGCTGCGGCTGATTCCCGATGCGCACGTGGTCGTGTTCGTGCTGGCCGCCGATGCCGGCGTGACCAAGAGCGACCTCGAGCTGTGGCGCAGCCATGTGGGCGCCGGCCATCGCCGCGGCTGCCTCGCGGTGCTCAACAAGATCGACGGCCTGTGGGACCCGCTGAAGTCCTCGCCCGAGATCGCGATGGAGATCTCGCGCCAGGTCCGCACGACCGCGCAGGTGCTCGGCATCGAGGAACGCCGCGTCTATCCGGTGTCCGCGCAGAAGGGTCTCGTCGCCAAGGTCACGCATGACGAGCCGCTGCTCGTGCGCAGCAATCTCGCGCAGTTCGAGCACGTGCTGTCGGACCAGCTGATTCCGCAGCGCCGCGATATCGTGTCCGATCAGGTGCAGCGCCTCGTGCACGACGTCTCGCGCGGCGCGCAGCAACTGCTGCAGAGCCGCCGCCGCGATATCGTCGAGCAGTTGTTCGAGTTGCGCGGCCTGCGCGGCAAGAACCACGCGATGGTCAAGCACATGCTGCTGCGCGTGCAGGGCGAGAAGGAAGAGTTCGAGCAGAGCATCACCAAGTTCCAGGCGCTGCGCCTCGTGTTCGGCCGCCATAGCGCCGACATCATCAAGGCCCTGCAACTGCGCGACGTGCGCCGCACGATGCGCGACGCGCGCGAACAGATGAAGGAACGCTTCTTCTCGCGCGGCCTGCGCGAGGACATGGAGGCGCTGTTCGATCAGCTGACGGGGCTGATCAAGGAGGCCGACCAGAAGATTGCCGGCCTGCATCAGCTCGTCGATAGCATGTACCGGCGCTTCAACGCCGAGCATGGCTTCACGCTGCCCGCGCCCATCCAGTTCGTGACGTCGCGCTATGCGATGGACCTGCAGGAAACGCTGCAGCTGGTCAACAACCACTTCGGTGCCGTGAACATGCTCACGCGCTCGCGGCCGCAGCTCGTGCAGAACGCGTTTGCGACGATGGCGAGCCGCGTGCTCGACAACTTCCGCGATCTCAACCGCGATATCGAGATCTGGCTGAAGTCGGTGATGACGCCGCTGGAGGCGCAGGTGCGCGAGCATCAGAAGCAGCTGCGCCGCCGCGTCGATTCCATCGAGCGCATCCACGAGGCTACCGACACGCTCGAGAGCCGCATCTCGCAGCTCGAGGAAGTGCTCAACGGCCTCGACGAACGCAGCGGGCGCATCGAGGCGTTCGCCAAGGCGATTCTCGAAACGCCGGCCGAGGCGGGCGCGCGCGCGGCCTGACGAGGGAGGGGGTGGGGTAATATCTGCCTCACCTCGTCTCCCTCACCCCTGCCGCACTGTCTCGCCGCACTGTCTCGCCGCATGCCCCGCAAGTCCGCGTCTCCCTTATCCCCCTCCTCGCAAGCGCCGATCTCCGTGCCGACCGATTTCGGCATACGCGTCGTGAACTGGCAGCGCCGGCACGGCCGCCACGACCTGCCGTGGCAGAACACGCGCGACGCCTATCGCATCTGGCTGTCCGAGATCATGCTGCAGCAGACGCAGGTCGCGGCCGTCATCGAGTATTTCCAGCGCTTCGTCACCCAGTTGCCGACCGTCGCCGCGCTCGCGGCCGCCCCGGCCGACGAGGTCATGGCGCTGTGGGCGGGCCTGGGCTACTACTCGCGCGCCCGTAATCTGCACCGCTGTGCCAAGGCCGTGATGGACGAGCACGGCGGCGTGTTTCCGACCGATCCCGATGTACTGGTGACGCTGCCCGGCATCGGCCGCTCGACCGCCGCGGCGATTGCCGCGTTCAGCGCGGGCGTGCGCTCGCCCATTCTCGATGGCAACGTCAAGCGCGTCTTTGCGCGCGTGTTCGGCATCGAGGGTTATCCGGGCGAACGCGCGATCGAGACGCGCATGTGGCAACTGGCCGGGCAGGCGCTGCCACCGGCGGGCCCGAACCAGGCCGAGGACATGATCGCGTACACGCAGGGTCTGATGGACCTCGGCGCGACCGTGTGCTCGCGCGGCAAGCCCGCGTGCCTCGCCAATGCCGACGCATGCCCGCTCGCGGCCGACTGCGTCGCGCGCCGCGACGGGCTGACCGCCGTGCTGCCGACGCCCAAGCCGCGTGCCGCGATTCCCGAGCGCAGCACCGTCATGCTCGTCATGCGGCATGGCCGCGACGTGCTGCTGGGCCTGCGGCCCGACAGCGGTATCTGGGGTGGATTGTGGAGCCTGCCCGAGATGCCGGTGGACACCGTGCCGTTCGATATCGAAGCGGCCGAGGATGCCGCGCTTGCGCAGGCCCGCGCATTCGGCACGCCGTCGCGCGCGATGCTCGCGGGCGAGCTCACGCATGTGTTCACGCATTTCCGGTTGCTGATTCGCGCGATTCGCGTGGACCTCGACGCGGTCTCGCATGTCGAGGATCCCGCGCGGCGCTGGCTGTCGCTCGACGATCTCGACGCACTCGGGACGCCGGCGCCGGTGCGCCGCCTGCTCGAAGACCAGGCGCGCGGCGGACTGTTCTAGCCTGGACGATTCAGACGATATGGTGCTGCCGCATATAGCGGTGCACGATCTCGATACGCATGCCCGCGTCGGGCAGTTCCATCAGCATCTGCTTGGCCTTGAGCGGCACCGGTAGCAGCTCGCACAGCCGGTTGGCGACCCAGGTGGGATCGTCCCACTGGTACGGCTCCGCGAACGGCATGTTGTCGGGCGACTCCGCGTGGATCGACGAGACGATGCGCCGCAGGGCGGACAGGCATTCGCCAAGCAGTTCGAGCTTGCAGTCGATGATGTCGTCGGGCAGCACTTCCGCGCGCGCCACGAGCAGGCCGTCGTCGCGCGTCTCGTGCGACAGCACGCGAAAGCGCTGGCGCCCGCGTGCCTCGATCAGCAGCACGCCCAGCTGCTCCATGTTGCAATCGACGATTTCGGCCAGGCAGCCGACCGACTCCGGCACGGTGGGATCTTCGGGACGCGCCACTTCCTGACCGCTGGCGATCAGGCATACGCCGAATGCGCTGCCGTCGCGCAGGCAGCCACGCACCATGTCCACGTAACGCTTCTCAAAGACGCGCAATGGCAGGCGGCCATCGGGGAACAGCACCGTATGGAGGGGAAACAGCGGCAGCTCGTCGAGGATGACGCGCGCGGTGTCAGCGTCGTCCGTCGGGACGGAACGGTGAGGATAAGGCGGATGGGTGGACATGGATAGCCATGGGTGCACGGACCGTGTCGCGCCGCGCGGAGCCACCCATGTCGATCGGAAAACGCCGATCAGCCCGGTGCCAGCTCGCGGTGTCTGACCAGCACATTACCATGTGCCCGGAAGTAGTTGGCAAGTCTTTCCGCGATGAACACGGAGCGATGTTGCCCGCCCGTGCAACCGATGGCAACCGTGAGATAGCTGCGGTTGTCCGCGATGAAACTCGGCAGCCACTTTTCCACATAGGCGCGGATATCTTCCGCCATGGCGAGCACCAGCGGCTGGCTCTGCAGGAAGTCCACCACGGGCGCGTCGCGGCCCGTGAGCGGGCGCAGCGCGAGGTCGTAGTACGGGTTCGGCAGCGAGCGCACGTCGAACACCATGTCCGCATCGCTCGGCACGCCGTGCTTGAAGCCGAACGACTCGAACAGCAGCGTCAGCTGCTGCATATGGCTGTCGCGGATGAGATCCTTGATCCAGCTGCGCAGCGTGTTCGTGCGCACGTTGCTGGTATCGATACGATGGGCCGAATCCGAGAGCGGACTCAGCAGCTCGCGCTCCATCTCGATGGCCTCGATCAGCGAGCGATCGTTGTACACCGGCTCCACGCTGGCCTGCTGCTCGAGCAACGGCGTGGCCTCGGTACGGACGGAGAGCGGATGGCGTCGGCGCGATTCCGAGTAGCGCTGGACGAGCGCATCGGTGTTCGCGGTCAGGAACAGCACCTGCACCTGATGATCGCGTCCGAGGTCGCGTACGGTCTCGGGTAAGCGCGCGAGCGATTCGCGGCTGCGAATATCGGTGGCCACGCCGAGGTGCGTATAGCCCTGGGAGGACAGATAACTCGCGAGATCGGGGATGAACTGCGCCGGCAGGTTGTCGACGCAGTAATAGCCCGCATCTTCGAGGACGTTCAGCGCAACGGACTTGCCGGAGCCGGAGATTCCGGTGATGAGAATGATTCGCATGGCACCCGCAAGGATAGCACCGGGTGATGGCGACGTCATGACATGACGCCGCCATTCGACATCAAGCGGCGGGTTTGGAGAGGCAATCTTTCATGAATGCCTTGTAGTCGTCGCCCTTCTTGCCCTTGCCCTGCTTGCTGCAGGCGGACATCTTTTCCTGCTGCGTCTTGGGCTCGGCGGCGGCCGTGGGCTTGCCCGACAGGCAATCGCTCATGAATTTCTTGCGATCGTCGCCTTTCTTGCCCGTGGCCTGCGTGTTGCATGCCTTCATCCGGTCCTGCTGGCTGTTGCCAGCAGCCGCCGCGGGAGCGGAAGCGCCCTGGGCAAACGCGCCCATGGCGATCAGCGGGGTTACCAGCACGCACATCGCGATCAGCTTTTTCATGCTTCTCTCTCCTTGGGGGTGGAACCACAGGAAAACATGCGGGCTTTTCATGCCCGTCAACGCACACAACGTGGGCCATGCCGGCGAGGTTGACCGCGCGGCGCCTGTCCGCGACGTTCAGAGCAGCCGGCCCTGCCCGCGCGATACGACATCGGCCTGCATGGCCGCGCGCTGACGGTCCATGAAGTCGCGCAGCGTGTCGATGCCTCGCAGGCGCAGGATCGTGTTGCGCACGGCGGCTTCCACCAGCACGGCGAGGTTTCGGCCGGCCGCCACCTGGATCTTCACCATGTGGATCGGCAGCCCGAGCACGTCGAGGTATTGCGAATCGAGCGGCAGGCGCTCGAATTCGCCGTCGTTCCGGCGCACGAGCTGCACCACGAGCTTGATCTTCATTTTTCGCCGGACCGCGGTTTCCCCGAAGATCGTCTTGATATCGAGGAGGCCCAGTCCGCGTACCTCGAGCAGGTTCTGCAGCAGCGGCGGGCAGCGGCCTTCCACGAAATCGGGGCCCAAGCGCACGAAGTCCACCGCATCGTCGGCCACGAGGCCATGGCCGCGCGAGATCAGTTCGAGGCCGAGTTCACTCTTGCCGAGGCCCGATTCGCCCATGATCAGCACGCCCATGCCGAGAATGTCGAGGAACACGCCGTGCATGGTCACGCGCGGCGCCGAAATGCGCGACAGGTACAGGCGCAGATGATCGATGACCGCGGCCGACGACACGGGCGTGGTGAACAGCGGCGTCGAAGAGCGCGTGCAGCGCAGTTCCAGGTCGGGCGGCGGCTCCATGCCATCGGCCACGACGAGGAACGGCGGCTCGAGCAGGATCAGCTCGCCCATCTGGCGCTTGCGCGGCTCGTCGTCGAGCCGCTGGTAGTACAGGATCTCGGGTTTGCCGAGCACCTGGATGCGGTTCGGATGGATCAGGTTCAAGTGACCCACGAGGTCCGCCGCCGATGTGGCCTCGCGCGCGAACTCGACGTCGAACGCACGGTCGGCGCCTTCCAGTCCGGCCACCCACGAGAGTTTGATATCGGCTGCGTTGTCGTCGAAGATCGACTGCGAGGTGACGCCGGTGAGTTCCATGCGATTACGTGGGGCGGTGGTTGGGAGGGGGCAGGCACCGTGGCTGGCGCCGCTCGGGCGCGCGGATCAGCAGCGGGTAGCCCCGCCGTTCCCGCGGGACCTCATGGGTGCCATTCGGTCAGCAACTGGTGCACCGCCTCGGGCGTGGGCAGGGTTGCGAGCCCGTCGCGCATCTCGCGGTCCGATAACAGCTGTGCGATCTCCGACAGGATTTCCAGATGCTGCTGCGTGGCCTGCTCGGGCACGAGCAGGAAGATCAGCAGCGATACGGGCTTGCCATCGGGCGATTCAAACGGGATCGGCTCGGCCAGGCGCATAAAGCCGGCCAGCGGCTGCTTGAGCCCCTTGATGCGGCCGTGCGGAATCGCGACCCCGGCACCCAGGCCGGTCGAGCCGAGCGATTCCCGCGCGAACAGATTGTCGGTCACGGTGGCGCGTGCCACGCCATGGTTGTTCTCGAACAGGAGCCCGGCCTGCTCGAACACCCGCTTCTTGCTGGTGACGCTGACGTCGAGAGTGATGTTGCCGGGTGGCAGCAGTTTGGCCAAACGATTCATGGGCGATGCGCGGGTATCTTGGGGGTGTAAAGCGTCCGGCCATTATAGAGCAGCGGCATCGGTTCCTTGTGCACCGCAGCGTTGCGCCATACCGGTCACTACCGGTCGCCAACTCCGGGCGGCGAACGCCAGTCTCCTTTGTACATGTATGGCGCAGCATACACCGACGCCGCACGGTTGCAACTCCCCGTGGCTGGCGGACCACGCGCCGCGCGTATCGGGCGCCCATCAAAAAAGCCGCGCTGATTGCGCGGCTTTGCTCTCTTCGTATCACTCCTTGGCGACGTTGGCGTCGCGCGTCGGTGTTTATTGCTGCTGCATTTGCGCGGCAGCCATCTGGTACTTCAGGGCTTCGCGGTCGTGGCCCTGCACGCGATCCTTGTAGCGGATGACCTGACGGTCGAGCTTGTCGACCAGACAGTCGATCGCCGCATACAGGTCTTCATGATGCGCTTCGACGAAGATGTCCTTGCCCTTCAGATGCAGATTGATTTCCGCATACTGCCGCCGTTCCTTTTCCTTGTGGTTGTCGACCGATAGCAGCACGCTCACACCGATGACTTGATCGAAATGCCTGACGATACGCTCCAGTTTCGTTTCCACGTACTCACGCAGAGGGGGCGTGATGTCCAGGTGGTGTCCACTGATCTTGAAGTTCATAGCGTTTCTCCTTCTGAAAGAGTCACACCAGGCAGACGGTGCAACTCGGCTACAAAGTCTTGCGGAGATTCACTGCCGGGATCTTGAGCGCTTCGCGGTATTTGGCGACGGTGCGCCGCGCGACCACAAAGCCCTGCTCGCCCAACAGTTCGGCGATGCGGCTGTCGGAAAGGGGATTCTTGGGGTCTTCGGCTCCTATGAGTTGCTTGATCAGCGCGCGGATTGCCGTGGATGAAGCTGCGCCACCCGTTTCGGTGGACACGTGGCTCCCGAAGAAGTACTTCAACTCGAAAGTCCCCATCGGCGTGGCCATGTACTTGTTCGTGGTCACGCGCGAAATCGTGGACTCATGTAAACCGAGTGTATCGGCTATCTCCCTCAAAACCAAGGGGCGCATCGCGATTTCCCCATGGGTGAAAAAGTTCTTCTGCCGTTCGACGATAGCCTGCGCCACACGCAGGATCGTATCGAAGCGCTGCTGTATGTTCTTGATGAGCCACCGCGCCTCCTGAAGCTTCTGCTGCAGCCCCGCAGTGCCCGATTCGCCCTTCGCGCCGCGCAGGATCTGCGCGTACATGTCGTTGATGCGTAATCGCGGCATCACATCGGGATTCAGCTGGGCAATCCAGCCACCTCCGCTCTTGCGCACGAACACGTCGGGCACCACGAAATCGGCCTCGGGCCTGCTATAGGCGTGCCCGGGATACGGTGCCAGCGAGCGGATCAGATCGTGCGCGGCCTTCAATGCTATTTCGTCCACCTGGAGCGCTTTCTTGAGGCGCGTGTAATCACGCACCGCCAGTAACTCCAGATGGTGGTTGACGATCGACAATGCAAGATCGCGTTGCGGATGCGAGATGCGGCGCAGCTGCAGCGTGAGACATTCCGCCGCATTGCGCGCGCCCACGCCGGGCGGATCGAAGCTCTGCAGCAGCGTGAGCATCGACTGCACTTCCTCTATTTCGAACTCGAGTTCCTCGGGCAGTTCCGAGAAAATTTCTTCGAGGGTGGCGCCGAGATAGCCATCGTCGTCGAGCGACTCGATCAGGAACACCGCCAGGCCCTTGTCGCGCAGGGAAATCTTCAGCGGCGCGACCTGTTCCATCAGATGCTCGCGCAGCGTGGGTTCCGCGTCGCGCAGCTGCATCGGCGTCTTCTCGTCCTCGTCGCCCTGCGGACGGCGCGCGAAATCGTCGAGGCTCCAGTCGTTGCCGTAGTCCTCGCTGGTGTTATCGCCGCCGAAGCCTTCCTCGTCGCTGCCGCCCGCGCCTTCCGCGCGCTCCTCGCCGTTGCCCTGCGGCTCGGCCGGGGCGGGCGCGGGGGCGCTCTGCACGTTGACGGAGCCATCGGCGGCCACGCGCAGCGGGCTCTCGATCCAGTCGTTTTCGCGCTCGAGCAGGGGATTCTCCGTCAGAGCCTGCTCCACTTCCTGCTGGAGCTCCAACGTCGAGAGCTGCAGCAGCCGGATCGACTGCTGCAGTTGGGGGGTAAGGGCAAGGTGCTGGGAGAGGCGAAGCTGAAGCGACG
Organism: Cupriavidus sp. OTU4054; assembly: GCF_038440175.1. Taxonomy (NCBI): domain Bacteria; kingdom Pseudomonadati; phylum Pseudomonadota; class Betaproteobacteria; order Burkholderiales; family Burkholderiaceae; genus Cupriavidus; species Cupriavidus sp. OTU4054. The sequence goes on along the minus strand of NZ_JASATF010000047.1, from coordinate 19,943 downwards.
GTTTCATGCGACCTATTCTATGCGCATCTTCTCGTCGATGGAACGGAAATTGCTATCGCCTATCGCTTTGGCTCGGTGATCGTGTCTGACCGAGCGCGAATGTGAGCGGCCGCACTCGCGGCCGGGGCATCACATCCGGAAGTTTTCGCCCAGGTAGACGCGCCGCACGGATTCGTTGGCGATGATGTCCTCGGGCTGGCCCTCGGCGAGCACCGTGCCTTCGCTGATGATGTACGCGTGGTCGCAGATGCCGAGCGTTTCGCGCACGTTGTGGTCGGTGATCAGCACGCCGATGTTGCGTGCCTTGAGGAAGCTGACGATACGCTGGATTTCGCCGACGGCGATCGGATCCACGCCCGCGAACGGCTCGTCGAGCAGGATGAAGCGGGGCGAGGAGGCCAGCGCGCGCGCGATTTCCACGCGGCGGCGCTCGCCGCCGGACAGGGACAGCGCGGGGTTGTTGCGCAGGTGCGCGATCTGGAGATCGTCGAGCAGCGTGTCCAGCCGCTTGTTCATCTCGTCCTTCTTGAGCGGCTTGCCGTTCTCCTGCTGCAGCTCGAGCACCGCGCGGATGTTCTCTTCCACGTTGAGCTTGCGGAAGACCGACGCTTCCTGCGGCAGGTACGACAGGCCCATGCGCGCGCGCTCGTGGATCGGCAGGCCGCTGATGTGGTCGCCATCGAGCACGATGTCGCCTTCGTCGAGCGCGACGAGGCCCACGATCATGTAGAACGAGGTCGTCTTGCCCGCGCCGTTCGGGCCCAGCAGCCCGACCACCTCGCCGCTCTTGACGTCGAGCGACACGTCCTTGACGACGGTACGCGAGCCGTAGCGCTTCTTCAGGTGGCGCACGACGAGCGTGCTGCCATTGGAGACAGTGGCGGTGGAGATCGGCTTGGCGAGCGTGGCGGTATCGTTCATGACTGCTGCGTTGGGGTGCTTCGGGCCCGGAGCGCGGGGCTCAGGGCTTGGCCGGCGACGGGTTCTGCGACGAGTTGGGCGACGGGACTGGCGAGGGCTTCAGGTCCAGCGGCGCGGCGGGCGCGCTCGCGTCCGCGCGCGGCGACAGCACCGCGCGCACGCGGCCCGAGGACGGCGCGCCGGCGGCGGTCGTGTCTCCGCCGCCCGCGGCGGTGTAGAACTCGTTGCGGCTGTCGTACGTGATCAGCGCGCCGCGGATCTCGTCGATGACCTTCGTGCCGGCGACGCGCGCCGCGCGGGCATGGCCGATCAGCCGCGACAGTTCCTGCTTGCCGTCGTATTCGATGCGGTCGCCCCAGCCGTCGATGTACTCGTCCACGCCGTCGCGCTTCTGGCGGATATAGGCCTGGCGTCCCGGCTTGGCGGTCGCGATTGCGTACTGATAACCCTCGGGATCGGTACGCAGTTCGGCCGCATCGGACTTCAGCACCATCGTGCCCTTGGTCAGCACGACGTTGCCGGTCAGCGTGTAGATCTGCTTGACGTCGTCGTAGCTGGCGTTGTCCGCTTCCAGCACGAGCGGCTTGTCGCGATCCGCGCGTTCGGCGTGCGCGGGGCCCGCGAGCGATAGCCCGAGGGCGGCGACCATGGCGAGCAGCGCGACAGCGGCGGGGCGGCGACGGGACGGCGTCGTCTGGGATGAAGTCATAGCGGACTAGAAAATGGACTGGATGACGGCCTGGCAAGGCTGCGCGCGGGGCGACGGTCTTGCATGGGCGCGCTTCTTATGGTTTCGGAGCCTGGCCCGAAGGCGGCCCCGTGATGATGGTGCCGCGAACGTTACCCAGCAATTGTACTTCGCGGGTGACGTTGTTGAAGATCAGCCCGTTTGCGTTCATCACGGAAGGGCCGCGCACCAGTTGCACGGGCTGGTTGGTTTTCACGATGTCGTCGTTCACCAGCAGCTGGAAATACTGCGAGGCCGCGGTCATGCGCGGGTCCTTGCTGAGGTCCGTGCCAGCCTGCCGCACGATGAACGCATTGCCGTAGAGATCGATGATCGAGCCCTCGCTGTTCATCACGCCGCGGTCGGCGTTGGCGGTCACGGGCGGGCGGTCCGGTTCGTACGCGCGCATGGCGGGGCGCGTCACCTCGTAGGTCTGGTCGTCCTCGAAGTGGATCATCTTGATGCCGGTGAACCGCAGCTTGGTGCTGCCGTCCTGCGCGAGCTCGGTGGCCGAGAAATTGTCGATGTAATAGTCGGGCTCGTGGCGCTTGCCCGTGACCGCGGCCTTGTCCTCGCGCGGCGAGTTGATCTCGACGAGCCAGAACGTGCTGCCGGCAACGATCGCCATCAGCAGCAGCGGCAGCAGCCGCATGACGAGCCCGGTCAGTTTGGCGAGGAGTGCCTGCATGGTGGCCGGCGCCTGGTCAGATGACCTTGGCGCGCGTCAGGTCATGGATATGGAGCGCCCCGGTCAGGCGTCTGTCGCCATCCACCACCAGCAGCTGGTTGATGCGGTTGGCTTCCATGATCTGTACGGCCTCGACGGCCAGCGCGTCCTGCAGGACCGTGCGCGGATTCGCGTGCATGACCTCGCCGATGGGCACGACGCGCCAGTCGCGCGGGGTTTCCAGCAGCCGGCGCAGGTCGCCGTCCGTGAACACGCCGATGGCGTGGCCCGCGTCGTCGACCACGGCCGTCATGGCCATGCCCTTGCGTGTGATTTCCATCAGCGCCTGCGCGAGCGGGGTGTTCTCGCGCACCTCGGGCACCGCGTTGCCGGTACGCATGACGTCGCGCACGTGGGTCAGCAGCTTGCGGCCGAGCGCGCCGCCCGGGTGGGAGCGCGCGAAGTCTTCCTCGCCGAACCCGCGCGCGTCCAGCACCGCCACGGCCAGCGCGTCGCCGAGCGCGAGCGCGGCGGTGGTGCTGGCGGTCGGGGCCAGGTTCAGCGGGCAGGCCTCGGTTTCCACCGCGCCATTGAGGTGCACGTCGGACAGCCGGGCCAGATTCGAGGCCGGGTTGCCGGTAATCGAGATCAGCCGCGCGCCCATGCGCTTGACGATGGGCACGATCGACAGCAGCTCGCCCGTTTCGCCCGAGTTCGAGAACGCGATGAGCACGTCGTCGCGCGTGATCATGCCGAGGTCGCCATGGCTGGCCTCGGCCGGATGCACGAAGAACGACGGCGTTCCGGTGGAGGCGAGGGTCGCGGCGACCTTGCGGCCGATGTGGCCCGACTTGCCGATGCCGGACACGACCACGCGGCCGGTGCAGGCCAGTAACAGGCGCACGGCGTCCGCGAAATCGGGGGTCAGTCGGTCGATCAGCCCGCGAACCGCGTCGGCTTCGATCTGGAGGGTGTCGCGGCCGAGACGAAGTGCTCGATCCGCATCGAAATTGGCTATCATGGCGACGGAGTATACCAACGAATGCGATGGCGTCTGGCGTGCCGTCCGGCGCGCGTGCGTGGCCGTTCGATCCGCGCGCATCCCGGTTGTTCCTGCTCGTTTCCGCTTGTTTCGTTTCCGCCCGTTTAAGACGTCCGAACCGCTGCTGCATGCATTCTCCGCTGGAACTGACCCTGGTACTGCTGGCCGCCGCCGTGTTCGGCGTGGTGGCCTTCCGCATGCTGCAATTGCCCCCGATGCTCGGTTATCTGGCGGTGGGCATCCTGATCGGTCCCCACGCGCTCGGCCTGGCCAGCGATTCGGCCCAGACCAAATACCTGGCCGAATTCGGCGTGGTCTTCCTGATGTTCTCGATCGGGCTCGAGTTCAGCCTTGGCAAGCTGCGTGCGATGAAGCGGCTCGTATTCGGGCTGGGCGGGTCGCAGGTGGTGCTGTCGATGCTCGTGGTGCTGCCGGCGAGCTGGCTGTTCAGCTGGCTGTTCCCCTTGTCATGGCAGGCGTCGATCGCGCTGGGCGGCGCGCTGGCCATGTCGTCCACGGCCATCGTCTCCAAGATGCTGTCCGAGCGCATGGAGCTCGAAAGCGAGCACGGGCGCAACATCATCAGCGTGCTGCTGTTCCAGGATCTGGCCGTGGTGCCGCTGCTGATCATCATCCCGGCGCTGTCGCGGGACCCGGGCGACCTCGTGGCCGCGCTCGGCCTGGCCACCGTCAAGATCGTGGTCGCGCTGAGCCTGATCTTCTTCGTGGGCCAGCGGCTCATGAGCCGCTGGTTCCATATCGTGGCGGCACGCCGGTCGCAGGAGCTGTTCATGCTGAACCTGCTGCTGGTGACGCTCGGCATGGCCGCGCTGACCGAGCGGCTGGGCCTTTCCATGGCGCTGGGTGCCTTCCTCGCCGGCATGCTGATCTCCGAGACACCGTACCGGCATCAGGTGGAAGAGGACATCAAGCCGTTCCGCGACGTGCTGCTGGGGCTGTTCTTCGTGACCATCGGCATGCTGCTGAACGTGCAGGTGGTCTACGACCATGTCTGGCTCGTGCTCGGGCTGCTGGTGGTGCCCATCGTCTTCAAGCTCGTGCTGATCGCGCTGCTCGCGCGCGCGTTCGGGTCGCGGCAGGGCGTCGCCATCCGCACGGGCCTTGGCCTTGCGCAGGCCGGCGAGTTCGGGTTCGTGCTGCTGAACCAGATCGACGGCATGGGGCTCGTGGACCCGGTGCTCACGCAGGTGATTCTGGCCTCGATGCTGCTGTCGATGCTCGTGGCGCCGTTCCTGATCCAGTACAGCGATGCGATCGTCCTGCGCTTTGCGGCCAACGAATGGCTGATGCAGTCGCTGAACATGACGCGCATCGCGGTGCAGAGCCTGCAGACCGAGAAGCACGCGATCATCTGCGGCTTTGGCCGCAGCGGGCAGAACCTCGCGCACCTGCTGGAGCGCGAGGGCATTACCTATGTGGCGCTCGATCTGGATCCGGACCGTGTGCGGGAGGCCGCGGCGGCCGGGGATACCGTCGTCTATGGCGATGCCGCGCGGCGCGAGGCGCTGATCGCGGCCGGTATCCACCGGGCGGCGGCGCTGATCATCACCTATGCCAATACGCCGTCCGCGCTGCGGGTGCTCCACCACGTGCAGGAGCTGGCGCCGGCATTGCCGGTGATCGTGCGGACCGTCGATGACTCGGAACTGGACACGCTGCAGAAGGCCGGCGCGACCGAGGTGGTGCCCGAGATCATCGAGGGGAGCCTGATGCTGGCCTCCCACGCGCTGGTGCTGCTGGGCGTGCCCATGCGCCGCGTGGTGCGCGGCGTGCAGGAGGCCCGCGACGCGCGCTACAGCCTGCTGCGCGGTTACTTCCACGGGCGCGACGACGAAGAAGACATGGTCGAGCGCGATACGGTGCGGCTGCACGCGGTCTCGCTGGGCGGGGAGCATACGGCGGTCGGGCGCCGGCTCGGGCTGCTGGGGCTCGAGCGGATCGGCGTGGAGGTGACCGCCGTGCGGCGGCGCGGGATTCCGGCGTTCGACCCCGAGCCCGACACCGTGCTGGAGCCCGGCGATATCGTCGTGCTGCGCGGGACGCCGGAAGCGCTGGAAGCCGCCGAGGAGCGGCTGATCCGGGACTGAACCTAGTGTGAAATCGTCGTTCCGAGCACGGTCAGGAACTGGGCCAGCCATGCCGCGTGGGCAGGCCATGCCGGGGCGGTGACGAGGTTGCCGTCGGTGTGGGCCTGATCGACGGGGATATCCGCGTAGGTCCCGCCCGCCATCCGCACCTCGGGCGCGCAGGCGGGGTAGGCCGAGCAGGTGCGGCCTTCGAGCACGTCGGCGGCGGCCAGCAACTGGGCGCCATGGCAGACCGCGGCAATCGGCTTGCCGGCCGAGGCGAAATGCCGGACGATCTCGATCACGCGCGGGTTGAGCCGCAGATACTCGGGTGCGCGGCCGCCCGGAATTACGAGTGCGTCGTAGCTGGCCGGATCGACGTCCGCGAACGTCGCATTGAGCGTGAAATTGTGGCCGCGCTTCTCCGTATAGGTCTGGTCGCCTTCGAAATCGTGGATGGCGGTGGCGCAATGCTGGCCCGCCTTCTTGTCCGGGCAGACCGCGTGGACCGTATGGCCCACCATCTGGAGCGCCTGGAACGGCACCATCGTTTCGTAGTCCTCGGCAAAATCGCCGACGAGCATCAGAATCTTCTTCGCCATCGCACTCTCCTGTATGGTTACGGGGTTTGGGCCGGCCAGTCCCGTTATCAGCGGGCACCGGCCCATTGTGCGTCATTGTCTTTAGAAACTGAATTCCCTCATGGCAGATTCCACCCTCCAGTCACCGAAGTTGGCCGATGAACTCGGCGACGTGAGCCGTTACCTGCGCGATCGCATCCGCACGGTGCCCGACTGGCCCCAGGCCGGCGTGATGTTCCGCGACATCACCCCGCTGCTGCAGAACCCCAAGACGCTGCGCGTGCTGATCGACGTATTCGTCCACCGCTATATGGACCAGCAGCTGGACCTCGTGGCCGGCATCGACGCCCGTGGCTTTATCCTCGGCTCGATCATCGCGTACGAGCTGAACCTCGGTTTCGTGCCGATCCGCAAGAAGGGCAAGCTGCCGTTCCAGACGGTAGCCGAGGAATACGAGCTCGAATATGGCAGTGCGACCGTGGAAATCCACGCCGATGCGTGCAAGCCGGGCGACCGCGTGCTGCTGATCGACGACCTGATCGCCACGGGCGGGACCATGATGGCCGGCCGCAAACTGCTCGAGCGCCTGGGCGCCACGGTGATCGAGGGCGCGGCCATCGTCGATCTGCCGGAACTGGGCGGATCGAAGGTGCTGGCGGCCAGCGGACTGCCTTTGTTCACCGTTTGCAACTTCGAAGGGCATTAAGAAGCGCATTAACCGCCCCTCGGTTTGCCCGTGACTGCCCCGCGGCGCATAATGTCCTATTGACAACGACATGATGACCGCGTGAACCGCCGCTTTGCGGTTCCTTAACGGTCACGAAAGGGCGGACGATGGGCGTTCTTCTTCATCTGCTTTCCGGCGTGGCGCTCCTGGTCTGGGGCACCAATATCGTCAAGGTTGGCATTCTGCGTGTGTATGGCGCAAATCTGCGCCATATTCTTTCGGTCAGCGTATCGAATCGCTTCAGCGCCTTTGCGGCGGGACTCGGTGTGACCGGGCTCGTCCAGAGCAGCAACGCGACGGCGGTGATCGTCAGTTCGTTCGTGGGCCAGGGCCTGATTGCCGTGGCCCCGGCGCTTGCGATCATGCTGGGCGCCAACGTCGGCACCGCGATGATGGTGCAGGTGTTCTCGCTCGATCTCTCCTGGCTCTCGCCGCTGCTGATCTTCGTGGGAGTGATTCTTCACCTCACGTGGAAGGGCCAGCGCGTGGGGCACGTCGGCCGCGTGCTGATCGGCCTTGGCCTGATCACGCTCGCGCTCGAACTGATCTCCATCGCGACGCGTCCCGTCGTGCAGGCCGCCGGCGTCAAGGTGCTGTTCAGCACGCTGACCGGCGACGCCACGCTCGATATGCTGATCGGCGCGTTCCTGACCATCCTCTGCTATTCGAGCCTCGCGGTCGTGTTGTTCTGCGGTGCGCTCGCGTCCGCGGGGGTCGTCTCCATCCACGTGGCCCTGGCACTGGTGCTCGGCGCAAACCTCGGCTCGGGCATTTCCGCGCTGCTGACCACCTCGGGCAACAACCAGCCCGGCAAGCGCGTGACGCTCGGCAACCTGCTGTCGCGGCTGCTCGGGTGCCTGATCGCCTTGCCGCTGCTCTCGCATGCGGAAGATCTGCTCAAGCTGCTCAGCACTGATCCGCAGCGGCTGATCGTGAACTTCCACCTGATGTTCAACGTGGTGCTGGCAATCTTGCTGATCGGCGCGACGGGGCCGCTGGCGCGGCTGTGCGAGACCATCCTGCCCGGGCGCAATACCGGCGACAGCCAGGTGACGCCGCGCCACCTCGACCCGGCCGCGCTGACCACGCCGACGCTCGCGCTGTCCAATGCGGCGCGCGAGGTGCTGCGGATTGGCGATCGCGTGGAGCAGATGCTCGACAACCTGCTGCGCGTGCTGCGCAACAACGATGCGCGGCTGGCCACGGCGACGTGCCGGATCGACAACGAAGTGGACGATCTGTACACCGCGATCAAGCTCTACCTCACGCGCATCAGCACCGAAGCGCTCGACGAGAACGACGGGCAGCGGTGGACCGAGATCATTTCGCTGACGATCAATCTCGAGCACGCGGGAGATCTGATCGAGCGCATGCTGCTCGATGCCAAGGACAAGAAGATTGCGCACAACCTCCAGTTCTCGGAAGCGGGGATGCAGGAGATTGCCGAGATGCACGGGCGCGTGGTGGCCAACCTGCGGCTGGCGATGTCGGTGTTCCTGACCGGCGATCTGCGCAGCGCGCAGCAGCTGGTGGAAGAGAAAGCCAAGTTCCGCGATCTCGAACGCAAGTATTCGCGGTCCCATCTGCAGCGCGTGGCGGTGCAGCATGTCGAGAGCATCGAGACGAGTTCGCTGCATCTGGACATGATCAGCGAACTGAAGCGGTTGAACTCGCTGTTCTGCGCGACCGCTTACCCGGTGCTGGAACAGGCCGGCCTGATGAATCGCAGCCGGCTCAAGGACGACGAACGCACGGATGTGGCGGGCGTCCCCGAAGTACAGGCCCGGTAATGCCAGGTCCTCTCCCCCAGGGGGAGAGGACGGCCCTGTCAGCGCTTGAGCAGCGGGGCCAGATACTTCCCGGTGAAGCTCGCCTTGCTCTTCGCCACCGTCTCCGGCGTGCCCTTGGCAATCACCTGCCCGCCGCCGGCGCCGCCCTCCGGTCCCATATCCAGCAGCCAGTCGGCGGTCTTGATCACGTCGAGGTTGTGCTCGATGATCACGACCGTATTGCCCTGGTCGCGCAGCTTGTGGATGACCTTCAGCAGCAGTTCGATATCGTGGAAGTGCAGACCCGTGGTCGGCTCGTCGAGGATATAGAGCGTGCGGCCCGTGTCGCGCTTCGATAGCTCCAGCGACAGCTTGACGCGCTGCGCCTCGCCGCCCGACAGCGTCGTTGCCGACTGGCCGAGGCGGATATAGCCGAGGCCCACGTCGAGCAGCGTCTGCAGCTTGCGCCGTACCACGGGCACCGCGCTGAAGAACTCGTGCGCCTGCTCGACCGTCAGGTCCAGCACTTCCGAAATGCTCTTGCCCTTGTAGAGGACTTCCAGCGTCTCGCGGTTATAGCGCTGCCCGTGGCATACATCGCATGGCACGTAGACGTCGGGCAGGAAGTGCATTTCCACCTTGATCACGCCGTCGCCCTGGCACGACTCGCAGCGGCCGCCCTTCACGTTGAACGAGAAGCGGCCCGGATCGTAGCCGCGTTCCTTGGCCGACGGCACGCCCGCGAACAGTTCGCGGATCGGCGTGAACAGGCCCGTGTACGTGGCCGGATTGGATCGCGGCGTGCGGCCGATCGGGCTCTGGTCGACGTTGATGACCTTGTCGAAATGCTCGAGCCCTTCGATGCGGTCGTGCGCGGCGGGCTCCGGCGTGGACCCGTACAGATGGCGCGCCACCGCGTGATACAGCGTGTCGTTGATCAGCGTCGATTTGCCCGAGCCCGATACGCCCGTGATGCAGGTCAGCAGGCCGACCGGAATCTCGGCCGTCACGTTGCGCAGGTTGTTGCCGGTGGCATTGACGATGCGCAGCAGCCGCTCTTCGTCGGGCGCCGCGCGATGCGCGGGCACCTCGATGCGGCGCTGGCCCGACAGGTACTGGCCCGTCAGCGACGCGACGGCTTCCTCGATCTGGTCGGGCGTGCCTTCCGCGACGATCATGCCGCCGTGCACGCCGGCGCCCGGGCCGATATCGACCACGTAGTCGCTCGCGCGGATCATGTCCTCGTCATGCTCGACCACGAGCACCGAGTTGCCAATATCGCGCAGATGCTTGAGCGTGCCGATAAGCCGGTCGTTGTCGCGCTGGTGCAGGCCGATCGACGGTTCGTCGAGCACGTACATCACGCCGGTCAGGCCCGAGCCGATCTGCGAGGCCAGGCGGATGCGCTGCGCCTCGCCGCCGGACAGCGTGTCCGCGCTGCGTTCGAGCGACAGGTAGTCGAGGCCGACGTTGTTCAGGAAGTTCAGCCGCGCGGTGATCTCCTTGACGATCTTGTCGGCGATCTCGCGCTTGGCGCCATGCAGGTTCAGCGTTAGGAACCACGTGAGCGCGTCGCGCAGCGGCTGCGCGTTGATCTCGAAGATCGCGCGCGCCTGATCGTCCTCGCCCACCTTCACGTGCCGCGCTTCCGTGCGCAGGCGCGTGCCGTGGCAGGCGGGGCAGGGCTGGTTGTTCTGGTACTTGGCGAGTTCCTCGCGCACGGCGATGGAGTCCGTCTCGCGATAGCGGCGCTCGAGGTTCGGGATGATGCCCTCGAACACGTGCGCGCGCACCGTGGTGCGCCCCTTCTCGTTGATATACGTGAACGGGATTTCTTCCTCGCCCGAGCCGTGCAGCACGACCTCCTGCACCTTCGGCGGCAGTTCCTCGAACGCCGTCTCGGTATCGAAATCGTAGTAGGCGGCCAGGCTTTGCAGCATCTGGAAGTAGAACTGGTTGCGGCGGTCCCAGCCCTTGATCGCGCCCGAGGCGAGCGACAGGTTCGGGAAGGCCACCACGCGCTTCGGATCGAAGAACGTGATCTGGCCCAGGCCGTCGCAGGTCGTGCACGCGCCCATCGGGTTGTTGAACGAGAACAGGCGCGGTTCCAGCTCCTGCAGCGAGTACGAGCAGATGGGGCAGGCAAAGCGCGAGCTGAACACATGCTCGTGGCCGCTATCCATCTCCAGCGCGATGGCGCGGCCGTCGGCCAGGCGCAGCGCGGTCTCGAACGACTCGGCCAGGCGCTGCTTGATGTCGGCGCGCACCTTGACGCGATCGACGACCACGTCGATCGAATGCTTCTCGGTCTTCTTGAGCTTGGGCAGCTGATCGACCTCGTACACCTTCGCTTCCGCCTCGTGCGCGGTACCGCCGCCCGAGCGAATGCGGAAGCGGACGAAGCCCTGCGCCTGCATCGTGTCGAACAGGTCGGAGTGCTCGCCCTTGCGGTCGGCCACGACCGGCGCGAGGATCATGAGCTTGGTGTCCTCGGGCAGCGCGAGCGCGGCGTCCACCATCTGCGAGACGCTCTGCGCCTGGAGCGCGATGCCGTGGTCGGGGCAGTACGGCGTGCCCGCGCGCGCGAACAGCAGGCGCAGGTAGTCGTGGATTTCCGTGACGGTGCCGACGGTCGAGCGCGGGTTGTGGCTCGTGGCCTTCTGCTCGATGGAGATCGCCGGGGACAGGCCCTCGATGAGGTCCACGTCGGGCTTTTCCATCAGCTGCAGGAACTGGCGCGCGTAGGCGGACAACGATTCCACGTAGCGGCGCTGGCCTTCCGCGTAGAGCGTGTCGAACGCGAGCGACGACTTGCCCGAACCGGACAGACCCGTGATCACGATCAGCTTGTTGCGCGGCAGGTCGAGATTGATGTTCTTCAGGTTGTGGGTACGCGCCCCACGAATCTTGATTTCTTCCATCGAAACTTATAAGTGCCTAAAGCAACGCCTGTGATGCCCCAAACGAGGGCAAACGCCTGCCGAGTGTCACCGCTCCGGCACCTGCGGGGACGGCAGGTGACCGGGAAAGCGCGAGAAGCAAACCTGCTAATATACCGAACTTCGGTTTCGGGGGCTTCCCCGGCAAAAGGACGGGAAACACGACAGAATTGAAGCGAACCGCCTGGCGCAGCGCCGTCGGTTCAGCCCTGTGAATTCAGCCCCACCGTTCCGACCGAGTCAGATACTTCTCACGATCGCAATGCCGTCGATCCCTTCTTCCCCCCAATCCGCTGCGGCCAGTGCACCCGGTGAACCAGGCGTTGCCGATAGCGCGCCGCCCGTGCGCGACCGCATGACGCGAAGCGAGTTGCGTGCCAGTCTGTCGCTGGCCAGCATCTTTGCGCTGCGCATGCTTGGACTGTTCCTGATCCTGCCGGTCTTCGCCGAGTTCGCGCGCGGCTTGCCGGACGGGCACGACGCGCAGCGCGTGGGCCTGGCGATGGGGATCTACGGGCTGATGCAGGCGTTTCTCCATATTCCGCTTGGCTGGCTGTCCGATCGCGTCGGACGCAAGCCGGTGATGGTCGGTGGGCTGCTACTGTTTGTCGCAGGCGCGGTCATCGCGGCGTGTTCGGACACCCTCGTGGGCATCACGATCGGCCGCGCGTTGCAGGGGACCGGCGCGATCTCGGCCGCGATTACCGCGTGCATCGCCGATCTGACGCGCGAGCGGCATCGCACCAAGGCGATGGCGATGGTCGGGGGCAGCATCGGCCTGACCTTTGCGCTGTCGCTGGTCATAGCCTCGCCGCTGCTCGAGGCCATCGGCATGTCCGGCATCTTCTGGCTGATGGCGGTGCTGGGCGTGGTGGCCATCGGCGTGACGATCTTCGTCGTGCCTGTGCCGCCGGCTCCGCATCCGGTACAGCTGCCGTTCCGCAGCGTGCTGACGAATCCCGATCTCGCCCGGTTGAATGTGGGGGTACTTGCGCTACATGCAAGTCAGGTCGCGATGTTCATGGTCGTGCCGTCCATGCTGTCCGATGCGGGCATGCCGCTGGACCAGCACTGGAAGGTCTATCTGCCCGTGGTGCTGGTGTCGTTCGTCCTGATGCTCGGGCCGATGATGGCGGCCGAGCGGTATGGCCGCGTGCGCGTGGTGCTGCTGAGTTCGGTGGCGCTGATGACGGCGGTGCAGGTCCTGTTTGCCGCCGTGCATGGGTTGTGGCCGATCGTCGGGGTGCTGCTGCTGTTCTTCGTGGCGTTCAACGTGCTGGAGGCCATGCAGCCGTCGCTGGTGTCGCGGTATGCGGCGGCGAGCCGGGGCGCGGCGCTCGGCATCTACAACACGACGCAGGCGATGGGGTTGTTTCTGGGTGGCGTGATCGGCGGCTGGCTGCTCAAGCACGAGGGGCGGGCGGCGGTGTTCATCGGCTGTGCGGTCGTGTTGCTGGCCTGGCTTATAATCGCGTGGCGCATGAAGCCACCCCCCGCACGCGGGCAGGCGGAAGCGCCTGCTTCATCGACCATGGTGTGAGCGACCGTGGTGTGATCGATACGGTGGTGAAAAACCGCAGAAGCACTAGTTCAGATTCCAGCAGTTTGGGTTTAGCATGAGCGCGCGCCTGCCAACGCAACACTTGGCAACGGGGCGCGCTTTTTGTTTGCCGCGATGGCGTTTTTGCAGATTTGTTCTTACAGATTTACTTGCCACCTCGGATGAGGTGGTCCTTCGGAGAATATTCATATGGCATCGGTCAACAAAGTCATCCTCGTCGGCAACCTGGGCGCTGACCCGGAAACGCGCTACATGCCCAGCGGCGACGCCGTTACCAACATTCGGCTCGCAACGACCGATCGGTACAAGGACAAGCAGAGCAACGAGTTCAAGGAAGCGACCGAGTGGCACCGCATCGCGTTCTTCGGCAAGCTGGCGGAAATCGCCGGCCAGTACCTGAAGAAGGGCTCGTCGGTCTATATCGAAGGCCGCATCCGCACGCGCAAGTGGACCGATCAGTCGGGCCAGGACAAGTACAGCACCGAAATCGTCGCCGACCAGATGCAAATGCTGGGCGGCCGCGGTCAGGGCGGCGGTGGCGGCGGCGATGAAGGCGGCTACGGTGGTGGTGGCGGCGGCGGCGGCGGTTACAGCCGCGAAGCATCGGGCGGTGGCGGCGGTGGCTACGGCGGCGGCCGTGGTCAGGGCGGCGGCGCCGGTGGTGGCGCCGCGCAAGGCGGCCAGGGCGGCGGCCAACGCCGTCAGCAGCAATCGCCGTCGAATGGGTTTGAAGATATGGATGACGATATTCCGTTCTGACGTCGCGTCAGAGAATACGTCGGTAGGAAGCCCCGCCTTGTGCGGGGCTTTTGCTATTTGGGCTGGGGGATTTTAGGAGGATTGCGATTGTGCGCGCAGTGATTCTGCTGCTGGCCTTGTGCGCATCCTCTAGAAAGACCAACGCCACCCAGTGGGTGGCGTTGGCTTCAGGCTCGGATACGGGTGGGGCTTCACCAGTTTGGGCTCTGACGAGCTTAGCGGCACCTGACCGAAGTCAGGTTGGGAGCGGCTGGTCCAACCGTCTACGCGGCCGAGTATAGCAAGCGAAGGAGAGAGGGGTCAAATGCCATACCAAGCGTTCCTGGACACGCAATCCGGTCCAAGGAGTAGCGTCTATAAACGGGTGTTCCGGACACAAAGCGCAGCAGAGACAGGGGGCGCTGTGTTGTGGGGGCAAGCCATGAGTATGGCGCTCCAGTCGTTGATGTTGACATTCGAGGTGGCGCTCCGCAATCGAGTTCATGTGAGTCTGTCTCGTCAAGCAACGGAGAAGTCCGGATGTGCGTCGGATTCGTTTCCTTGGTACGACTATTGTCTCGGCCTTCGGAAGTTGCAGGGGGCAACTTTCGATAGGATCGAAGCGTTGCTTTGCGATGACAGAATGATCCGCCTCAAACTGCAACCGTCGCCAGATTCCGTTATAGCAAAGCTAACGTTTGGCGTATGGCCGAACATTCTGGAACAGCAGTTGCCAACGCCGGTGGTCCAAGCCCGAACCTTTCTTGATGTCTTCGCTAACTACCCAAAGAATCCTCGAAAGCATTGGAATCACCCGGACAATCGGAAAGCTGCCATTACTGTGCTGAAGGACGTAAATGCTTGGCGTAATCGGATCGCACATTGCGAGCCGGTTTGGACGCAGGGTTGGTATCGCAACAGCACCACGCAACATTGGACGGAAGTGCTGGACCGTGTAAGGGGGCGCAGAGCAGAGATGCTTACTGTGTTGGGATGGATGTGCCCCCAAACTCTGGAGGTGTACCAGCACAGCTACAACGGAAGATTGTTTGAGATGCTGCTAACCGAGCATGCCGTGCTAGCGCATATCGTGCAACCCTACGTGCCGGGCGCTGGGCCGGTGTATCCACAAATGGATGAGGCCGGAATGAGCGCGTACAAAGCGAGAAGGTAGTTCAGCAGCGCATTGACCTGCTCCCCGTGTTTAGTACCGTGACGATGTAGCTTCCGTTCCCAGGAGGAGCGGTCATGAAGAAGCGATTCACCGAAGAACAGATTATCGGCGTGCTGAAGGAAGCCGAAGCGGGCCTGAGGCCCGCGGAGCTTTGCCGCACGATGGACTTCGTCTCCGATGGACTGGCGCATGGTCGGCGATTCCGTTGCCTGAACGTGGTGGATGATTACACGCGCGAGTGCCTGGCGATCGAGGTGGACACTAGAAAGACTAACGCCACCCAGTGGGTGGCGTTAGTTTGAGGTTCTGTTACAGCTGGGGCATCACCAGTTTGGGCCCTGAAGGGCTTAGGCGGGATGTAAGCTGACGTACTGCCTTCGTCCGTCTCTCACGCTATGCACTCTGGATGACCACTCAAAAACTCTCCGCAGGACTTATCGTAGTGCGCCGGTTCGATGACCGTTGGCGTTGTCTTGTGCTGCGTGTCTATCGAAACTGGGATTTGCCCAAGGGCGCGCCGGAGGAAGGGGAGGCGCCGTTGGCGGCGGCGTTGCGGGAGGCTGCTGAGGAGACCGGGTTGCGCGCGCTCGAGTTGCCGTGGGGCGACGCGTATCGCGAGACGCCGGTTTATGCGCGGGGGAAGGTGGCGCGCATTTTCCTCGCGTTGTCGCGTGAGGGCGACGTGGTGTTGCCGGTCAGTGCCGAGCTCGGCAGGCCCGAGCATCATGAGTGGCGGTGGGTGTCGTTTGCCGATGCGGCGGCGTTGTTGCCGCCGAGGTTTGGGGACATCGTGCGTTGGGCGCGGGAGACCGTGGAGGGCGCGACGGGTTGAGTCGCGCGCCTGCGGGTCAGGCGGTTGCGAACTGGCGGTAAGTCGCAGATGCGGCTTATCGCAGATATGTCGTAGCGCAGATTGGCCGTAGCGCAGATCCGTGGGGTCGGCTTATCCGATTGTTTCCTGATAGTACCGAAGGTCCGGACTCTCTCTCAGCAGTTGCCCGAGCAATCCCTGAAACGCCAGCCATGCCACGTAGTCCGAGCCGATCTGCTGGCGGATGGAGGTGGCTTCCTCGTCGGTCATGACGACGAACTCGCCCGCCGCTTCGGCCAGTAGCTGGATCTGGCAGCAGCGTTCCATCGCGAGGAAGCGGTAGGCGGTGGCGTCGACCGACGTGCCGACCGTCAGCAGGCCATGGTTGACGAGTACCGCGGTGCGGCGGTTGCCCATGGCGGCGGCGATGCGGCGGCCTTCGTTTCGGTCCAGGACCAGGACGTCGCCCTGGTATGCGGCCTGGTCGTCGAAGAACAGGCAGGCCTCCTGATTGATCGGCAGCAACGTGCGCTTGCGTGCCGAGAACGCGCGGCCGTAGATCGAGTGGGTGTGGGCCGCGGCGGTAACGTGCTGGCGGGTCGCGTGGATGCCGCAGTGGATTGCCACGGCCGCCGCGTTGACGGGGCCGCCGCTGCCGTCATGCACGTTGCCTTCCTCGTCGATGCAGATCAGGTCGTCGGGATGGATGCTCGAGAAGTGCTGTGCATAGGCATTGACCCAGAAGCGGTCGTGATGCTCGGGGTCGCGGACCGTGATGTGTCCGGCGATCCCTTCCGCGAGGCCGAAGCGCGAGAAGATGCGGAACGCCGCCGCAAGACGGAGCTTTCGTTCGCGGCGTTCGGCGTCGTACGAGGTGTGGATCTTCGGCGTGGGCAGCGGGCCGCCGATCGGCGTGGGGATCTGGAGGTGGAGAGGCGCGATATCGTTCATGGGGCGTTGTTCCTGTCTGTCGGATCGATTCTCGGACAGACCTGCCCCTGACGATAGGGAAGAAATCTCACAGGATGGTGCTGTCGTGGAAGCGTTCCACCGATGACGCGACCGGCGATGCGATCGATGCCTGATAGCGCGCCGCGGTCTCCGACAGCCACGCTTCGAACTGCTTCAGCGGCTCCCAGTTCTGCCGCTGCTCGGGATACGCGAAGTACACCGTGCTGGGACTTCTGACCGTATGCGGATGCGCGACGACGAGTTGTCCGTTTGCAAGCTCCTGGTCGATCAGCGTGCGCGGCAGCAGGGCAAGCCCCTGACCGGCGACCGTCGCATTGATGGACATGACGAACATGTCGTAGCGTGGCGCGGCACCGCTGTGCTTGAGCGGATGGCCGACCAGCGATTCCGCCCAGTCGGTCCATGCCGTAGGCAGATCGCGCGTGTAGATCCATGGCGCGCCCGCGATCGCCTCGATCGTCAGCGGCCCCGCGGGACACCACTTGGGCGCGCAGACGAGCAGCAGCCGATCGTCGCCGATGAGGGCCGACCCCGCCATGCCTGCCCATGGATGCTGACCGAAATAGAGCGTCGCATCGAAGTTCGAGTCGTCGAAGAAGTTGGGCTGATCGCGGCCGATGATATGCACGCGGATATCGGGGTGCCGGTCGTAGAAGTCCTGCAGCCGCGGCACGAGCCACTGCGCCGCGAACGACACGCCGACGGCGATGTCGAGGCTCACGGCGCTTTCCGAGCGGACGAGCTCCAGCGTGTCGCGGCGGATCTGGTCGAGGTTCACGCGAATGCGGCGCGCATACTCGGCGCCGGCCGGCGTCAGCACGAGGCGCTGCCGCACGCGGTCGAACAGCGCGACGCCGAGGTCCTCTTCCAGTTCGTTGACCTTCTTGCAGATGGCGCCGTGGGTCTGCGACAACTCCTCCGCGGCCTTGGAGAAACTTTCATGCCTCGCCGAGGCTTCGAATGCCTGCAACAGGCCCAGACTGGGGACGCCACGACGCATGACAGTTTCTCCTTCGATACTTGCTTCGATACTAGGTTGCGGTGGTCAATCCGCTGGCCGCCTTGCGGCGCGACGCCTCGAGCGCGGTCACGATCAGCGCGGAGACGACCATCAGGATCGACACGCCATAGAATGCCACGGCAAAGTGCCCCGTGACGTCCTTCGACCAGCCAATGAAGTAGGGCAGCACGAATCCCGCGCAGACTCCGAGGCTCGTGATCATCGCGATGCCGGCGGCCGCGGCGCGCTCGGCGAGGAACTTCGTCGGGAGTTGCCAGAACGTCGTCATCGTGCAGAAGCAGCCGGCGGCGCCTACCGCGAAGGCCGCAATGGCCGCGTAGGGAGACGTCATCCACATGGCCACGGTCAGGGCAATCGCGCAGACCAGCAGCGGGCCCGCCACGTGCCGGCTCGACAGCTGGCGGCGCTGCATCATGCGGCCCCATACGAGCATGCTGACGGCGGCGAACGCGAACGGAATCGCGGTGATCATGCCGATCTGCGTGATCGTGTACTTGACGCCGAGCGTCTTCTCGAACGAAGCCACGACCTGCGGCAGGAAGAACAGCAGCGACACGATGCCGGCATTGATGCCGAAGTACACGGCGCCGAGCGCCCAGACGCGCGGGTTGGACAAGGTCGTCCACACGCTGTCATGGCGTTGCGATGCGCTCGCTTGGCTCTGCTTCTGCTCGAGCGCGAGCACCGACGCCACGGCGCTCTTCTCGGTGGGCGAGAGCCAGCGTGCCCTGGCCGGACTATCGGGCAGGTAGAAGAAGACGAAGATGCCCAGCGCGATGGAAGGGAGCCCCTCGAGAAAGATCATCGCGCGCCAGCCGCTGAGGCCGAACAGCGTGACGTGCGCCATCAGCCAGGTGGAAATGGGCGCGCCGAACACGCCCGTGAGCGGAATGGCCGTGACGAACAGCGACATCATCCACACGCGGTCCTTTGCGGGCAGCCAGAGCGTGAGATAGAAGACCATGCCCGGGAAGAGGCCGGCCTCGAATACGCCGAGCACGAAGCGCGCGACATAGAGCCATTGCGCATTGGGCACGAGGCACGTGAGCGAGGAGACGATGCCCCACGTGATCATGATGCGCGTCATCCAGAGCCGCGCGCCGAAGCGGTACATGCACAGGTTGCTCGGTACCTCGAACAGCACGTAACCGATAAAGAAGAGGCTCGCGGCGAGCCCATACTGGGCCGCGGTCATGCCGAGCTCCTGGTTCATCGTCAGGGCCGCGTAGCCGATGTTGGCGCGGTCCAGCTGGTTGGCCATGTACATCAGGATCATCAGGGGGCCCAGTCGCCAGCTGATCTTGCGGGCGATTTCCGGCGGCATCGTGGGGGACGCGGTCATGGTGAGTTCCTTCTCGGGGATTTTGCGTGGCACCGAGAATTTACGATTCCAGCCAGCGGCTCGATACTGTCAATTTCTCACCGGGTCATGACTGGATGTCACAGTGCCCAATTCCTGACCGCGTCCGTCGCGGAAATCGCGGGAATGGTGCGAAAAACGCTTGCCGGGAAGCGTGAAAGGACGGGTATTCCCCGGCGTGGGGCGTCGGGGCATGCGGGGCGCCAGGGGAAATCCCCGAGCTGTGCGCGCGTTCGGGAACGCGGTTCGGCGAGCGGGTCAGTGTGTAATGCCGCGCAGCATCATCAGCATGACCACGGCCATCACGCCGAGCGCCGACGAGACCCACAGCGCGCCGATGCCGAATGCATCGAGGCAGAGGCCGAACAGCCACGGTGCCAGGGCCTGCGCGATGCGGGCGGGGACCATCAGTACGCCTTGACGGTGCCCATAGCCGCTGGGGCCGAAGATCACCAGCGGCAGCGTGCCCTTGGCGATGGTCAGGATGCCATTGCCCGCGCCGTGCAACACGCCGAACAGCGCGGCGGCCGGGGCGCCAGCGATCGCGAATGCGGCGGCGCCGATGGGGTGGAGGGCTGCGGCGAGGCGCGCCGACAGCAATGGGTGGATCTGGCGGAGGAAGCCGAACTCGAGCAGGCGCGCGCCGACCTGCGCGGGACCGATCAGCGCGCCGACCGTGACCGCGGTGGCCAGCGTGGCGCCGCCCGCCTGCAGCAGGCGCGGGAGGTGGGCGGCCATGGCGGTGCTGATGAACCACGTTGCCGCGAAGACGAAGGACAGGGCGATGGAGGCGAGTGCCTGGGCGGGCGCGGGTGAGGGCGACCGCGAGGGCGCGGACGCGGACGC